>NZ_JBMMUE010000021.1:0-76542 GCF_049257215.1 Pseudoalteromonas thalassia | reverse complement strand
TGTGAACAGACCTGAAGCTTTCAGCGCCATGAATTCGATAAATAGCGGTCCAATATCGGACCTGCCTATCTGTAACATTAAATCTGTTACTTACCGCCGAAGAGCTTTCAGACAAAGCGAGTTTAGCTATTTTGAGCTTGAATGCTCGGTGATGTTTGGACATAAAAAGACCCCCAGTAATTGGAATGTCCAACTATTGGGGGTCACTTCATTATGCTCGGTTTTTTTATGTTTGATTGACAGGTTAGATGATTTTTAAGCAAGCTGAGTTAAATGTAATTCCTTTTACAAAACAGATTTTGAAGTTAGCTCTCACATTTGACTACTTAAGTAACCAAAAACAATAACTAAAAACTGAAAACCAATGTAGCAAAATGTACATACTATTTTATATTTCATTCAATATGTTAGATTTAATTGATAGGGGATCATAAGCAATTTTTAACAGTGTAGACTGGAAAATAATTATACAAAAATGTAGGCAAACGATATGATCGCACCTGTAAGCGTTAAGAGTAGGCTATTGTTAGTGTTATATAGTTGCCATAACTGTTTTTAATTATGGTATCGAGGTGAATCAAGTTAATGAATAAATTGTTTGGCTTAGTATGTTGTTTAACTGCATCAACTGCGTTTGCGCAGGCTGATGATAAACAGCCGCAATTAATTAAAAAGTCGACAATTCATGCCAGCATTACGCTGGGCTATGGGGGAATCGAAAACCCTGTTCTTGATGCTGATGATATTACTTCACCAATTTTACCTAGCTTTGCTTACTATGGTGATAATTGGTATTTCGACGATTTTTCTATAGGTTACAGCTTAATCGAAACAGAGAGTTTTTACGTTGATTTACTTGGCCGATTTAACGATGATGGCTTTTTCTTTGAATTAGATGGCATAGATAAGCTTTATGCTGTGGGTGTGATAAGATCAAACAGTGGCCGACCTACCATTCCTACCGCTTCACCTATAAATTTAACGCCAATTAAACGTGATCTATCATACATGGCGGGCTTATCATCTGCATTGAATGTATACGATAACATCTGGCTTAGCGCAGCATATGTGCATGATGTAACCGCTGTGCATAATGGCTACGAAATTTTGTTTAATGGTTATCAAGCATTTGAGCTGCTTTCAGGAGTCGCAGGTGTTGAAATGGGCCTTACTTATAAAAATGAAGAGCTCATTGATTACTACTACACAGTTGCACCTACAGAAAGTAAAACCCGTGTATTTGATTATGACTTACAAAGTGCCATCAATTATTACGTAAAAATTAGCTACGAATACCCAATTAACGATAGTCTAAGTTTAGATTTCAAATTAAAGCACACTTGGTTTGATAGTAACTTAGCTAATTCAACGATGATCCATAAAAATGGCTATTTTTCAGGTTTTACTGGGATTACTTACCACTTTTAGGCCAGCGAATAGTGATCCTCGCCCCGCCAGTTTCTGAGCTATTAGCTAAGCTAATTTTACCGCCATGCCAGCTAGCGATACGATGGACTATATAAAGTCCTAATCCATAACCACTGGCCAGCTTATCACCTTCACCTTGTTTAAAAGGCTCTATTAAGGCATCGGCATTTATTGGTAAACCGGGGCCATCATCTGTAATGCTTATAGAGTAATGGGCTGCTTGTTCTTCACTACTTATTTGGATAGTGTGTTTTGCGTATTTTGTGGCGTTGATCAGTAAATTTTGCACTGCAATAGCCATAAAGCTCGCTTCACAATATGCAGTATCTATTTTTAACTTTGCAATAAATTGGAGCTCTTTATACAAATCGAACTTAGCAATTTCACAATTGATTAGCTTAGTTAAATCAACTTTATCTTGATTAAATACACTTTGTTGATGCTCTAAGCGAGCAAACGATAAATACTGCTCCAAACGCAGTTCAATCTCATCGATATCGCGTTCTATTTGGCTACTTTGCTCTGGTTCTACGTCAGCAATGGATAAAGCAAACCGCATACGTGTAAGGGGAGTGCGAATTTCATGCGAAATAATACGTGATAAATCATTATGAAGCTGAACGAATTTGTTAATGCGTTCAGACATGTGAGTAAAGGTACTAGCAAGCGGTGCAATCGACGAGTTAGGCTTAATATCAAGCTCGATCCGCTGCGGTTTTTTACTGAATTGGTACGCTGCGCGCTGTAACGAGCTTAAATCACGAAACACGGGACGAATAAACACTAGGATCATAGCGCCGAGTAATAGGTAAAAAGCAAAGAACGCAAACCAGTCTGTTTTGGTTTGTGAAATCAAAGTGATCGGGCCTACTTTTTGAATAGTTCCATTACTGCCTTTGAGATACACAAACTGTTGATTATTTTCGACCACACTAATAATGCCATCGTTTTCGAAAGTAGTTTGTAAAGAACTTGGTAACACTAACTCATTTTGGTTTAAGGTGCTGATCCGTGAATCTTTATTTTCGGCGATTTGTGTAAGCTCATGGACGCTGAGTTGTATACTCGGCTCATGCTCAGAAAAAAATTCATTATACAGCTGCCCAAACGCAAGAACTAAAGCGATTAGACTCACTGTGATGATTAAATATAATTTAAAAAACTGCTGCTTCATTAATGCGAGATATCCAAGCTGTAACCTTTACCTCTTACTGATTTTATATCAAGCGACTCTTTATGCTCGCTAATCGTTTCTTTTAGTTTCTTTCTTAAGCGGCTGATTTTAAGGTCAATAGCACGGTCTAACCCGTCGTATTCACGACCAATGACATGTTTAAATAAAACTTCACGGGAAACAGGTTGCGGACTGTTTTTAGCCAAATAAGCAATGATCTCGAATTCACTATCGTTTAGGTTGAGTGCTTTACCTTTAAAAAAGATATCTCTTTTCTTTGAGTCAATCCGAAGTAGGTCATACTCATTTGAAAAGCTATCTTGGCCGATGGTATGAGCTATGATTGTTTTTATTTTTGCCAGCAATAGCTCAGGTTTAATAGGCTTGACAAGATAGTCGTAGGCTCCGAGATCTAAGCCTTTAATTTGTGATTGCACAGAATCCAGTGCCGTTAGAAAAATGACAGGACAACTGTACTTTTCTTTCAACTGAGAAATTAACTCAAAGCCATTGCCATCCGGTAGCATAACATCACATATGATGAGTGAAGGCATGAAGGTGATGTCGCTGTTGCGATAGGCCTCAGCAGTATTAAACACATCTATGGTGTAGCCATGTTTTAGTAAAAACTTTTGAATTAAACTTGCTAGTTTCACATCATCTTCAATTAAAAAAATATGCTGCATTATAAACTCCAGCCAAAACGCCGTTTTATGCGGTAATCTTTAGCTTCGTAATTTGCTATTGAAAGTAGTTGTTTTTTTACAATCTGATTGCTCAATGGGTTTACTAATTTAATAGTCAGTGGGTGCTTTGTTTTAATATTAAGCTGTTCAACAATTAGGCCATTTTGTGTGTAGCACTGGGTGTACTGAGGGCGTTGAGTTACTTCTAAACATAACTCATCAAAAGGGGCGATGCGAAAATGAACTTGTATTTTGAATTCACATGCTTTTTGTTTTGCTTCAGTGACACAAACGGTGGGAGATACTTTAAAAAAAGGCTGATTAGAAAACTCTTCACTCAAACACAGCGACGAAAAAAAGAAACACAAAAGCAGCAATGCCAAATATAATCGTTTGATCATTTACGCACATCTCTGATTTTTAATAGTCTTTTTTTCAAAGTAACATTAACCGTCGAACGTTGATGTAACCAACTAGCACTCATTTGAGTACTTATCTTTGCCGCTTATTATAATTATTATTTATACAACCTAAATGGTGATTACACGATAAAAAACACAATTATCATACCTTATTTATTCTTTGAGCTACAAATAGCGGGATCAACTGCTTTAGATGTATTCAGCTTGTCAGATTGAGTCATTTATTTTGATTCATTAGTGTGTTGTTTTATCAAGAGAAGTGAATGTTTATCTAGTTTAAGTTAATAGTTTTTCACTACAGGCTTGTGAGGGGAAGTCTTTATTATTCGCATGGATTTGTTAATCACTTGCTACAAATTGATACAATGTTGCAGTGCTAAAATTTGCTTTATTATTTTCAGTAACTTTGCTTAATTTTAACAGATTCGACCTCTCTTTATTTTTTTTCTGGTAGTATAGGCAGGTTATAAGTAGTTTAAGCAGTGAACAAATATGTTAAGTCCTTATTATCAGCAACATGCTGATTATGTTTCAATCTCGCGTGAGCAAGGCTGTCGTTTCGCCAAGTTAGTGGCTGATGATTTCAATCCATTACACGATAAAGACGCTAAAAAGTTTTGTGTACCGGGCGATTTACTTTTTTCGCTGGTTTTAAACCGTTATGGCATAAGTGAAAAAATGGAATTCACATTTGCTGGTATGGTTGATGAAAATTCAAAGCTCACTTTCCCTGAAGGTGCTGATGAGTTTGCTATTACTGATGGCGAAAAAGTCATGCTAAAAGTGAAACGAGAAGGGGCTGTTAGCCAGTGCCCTGAGTTAACAAATAGCTTAATTAAAAATTATGTTGAGTTTTCAGGCACCACTTTCCCGCATGTGATCATTCCACTAATGGGTAAGCAAGACGTGATGATTAACCCCGCGCGCCCAATGGTGATTTACGAGTCAATGCTAATCAACCTTGACCGCCTAGATATCAGCTCACCTGAACTGCAGTTTGCTGAGCCTGATTTTGAATTTTCAGGTAAGCGCGGCAAAATTACGCTCCGCTTCAACTTGTTAGAAAATGGCGAGAAAGTAGGTTCAGGTGAAAAGCACATGCTTGTTTCTGGCATTCGTGACTATTGCCAAGCAACCGTTGATGATTTAATTAGTTTTTACAATCAGCGCAAAGAATCATTAAAACCAGTGTGATTTTTTCGGTTGATAGAAAAGGCGCTAATTGCGCCTTTTTTGTTTATTGTGTTAAGCGTACAATAGCGCTTTTATAGTAAACGTACCTCATATCATGTCAGCAGCGACCTTTTCAGAGTTAAATCTTGCACCAGCGCTTTTAGAAGCATTGCAAGCCGAAAATTATCACACCCCAACGGCTATTCAAGCGCAAACTATTCCTCTTATTTTGGCTGGTGCTGATGTAATGGGCAGCGCACAAACGGGTACTGGTAAAACAGCAGCATTTGTTTTGCCTTTATTAGATAAGCTATTGTCCTTAGAAGCGCTACCAAGTGCCGTCAAAGTGCTTATTCTTACGCCAACCCGCGAACTTGCCCAACAAGTTTTTGCAAGCGTAGAGCGCTACGCTGCGCACACTGATATCAAAGCCGCGCTTGCTTATGGCGGGGCTAGTATTGGTCCGCAAATTAAAGCCATTAAAGGGGCGCAGGTTGTAGTTGCAACGCCGGGACGCTTACTTGATCACCTGATCAAAGGCAGTATTAAACTCTCAAGTATTAGCACCTTGGTATTTGATGAAGCTGATCGCATGCTTGATATGGGTTTTATTGATGAGATTAAACGCATCTTGCGTCATGTGCCAAAAGAGCGCCAAACCTTACTTTTTTCAGCCACATTTGATGACAGTGTTTTTAAACTCAGTAAGCAGTTATTGAATGATCCTAAATTAGTTGAAGTGAATAAGCGTAACTCAGCCGCGGTTGAAATTGAGCAGCTAGTTTATGCAGTTGATGAAGATCGTAAGCGAGAGTTAGTTTCTCATATGATTGGCATGAAAAATTGGCAGCAAGTACTGATCTTCACTCGCACTAAACAAACAGCTGATTTGCTCGCTAAAGAAATGTGTAAAGATGGCTTAAAAACAGAGTCTATCCATGGCGATAAAAGCCAAGGAGCGCGTGATAAAGCACTACAAAACTTTAAATCAGGTGCAACAAGGGTGCTGGTAGCAACGGATGTTGCGGCGCGTGGTCTTGATATTGCTTCACTAAAATATGTGATTAACTATGAGCTGCCTTATGTGGCTGAGGATTACGTACATCGCATTGGTCGCACAGGGCGTGCGGGCGAAAAAGGCGTTGCGATGTCATTAGTTAGCATAGATGAGCAGTGGTTACTGGACGAGATAGATATATTGCTCGACACAAGGCTCACGCCGCAGTGGTTACCAGGTTATGAGCCGGACTTAACAAAAGAGCCAAAACAGGTTCGTAAAAATACGAATAAAGCACGGCGTTCCCGCGATAAAAAACGTATTTTAGGGCAAAAAAGTAGGAGACGTTCCTAAATTTGGCATATATTTATACTATCCTCTGGCTAAAGATGAGAGTTTAGTATGTTAGAAGAGAATAAATGGACGTTTCGCCGCGCAGATAAGCAATTCTCCTTAGCAAAGTGGCAGAAAACAATAGATCTCATGACTGAGCTGTTTTCTGCACCCGCGGGCTTTATAGTCCACAAAACTGATAATGTTTATCGCATTATCGTCTCCAGTGAGCAGCAAGAAAACCCCTATGAGGCGGGGGCCGAGTTAAGTGCTGACGATAATATTTTCTGTAAAAAAGTACTGCGTGATATGGCACCGCTGTATGTTGATCATGCTAGTCAAGACCAACAATGGGATGACTGCCCGCTAGTAAAAGATGGTTTCGAGTCTTATCTTGGAGTGCCTATTAGCTGGCCAAGTGGTGACCCGTTTGGTACTTTTTGCGTAATGGATTTTAAACAAACCCATTATCAACAGAGCTTTTTAGAATTGATAGAACAGCTTCGCGATATGGTCGAAGATGACCTTGCGCTTTTAGACAACTTCACACAGATGCGTGAAATTGCCATGCTCGATTCACTGACCAATATTTATAACCGCCGTGCAATTGACCTGCTTTGCCAACATAAATTGAATATATCGAAACGTCTTGGTTTTGACATTAGTTGTTTATTTATCGATATAAATAGCTTTAAACCACTCAATGATACGTATGGCCATGAAGTGGGCGATCTCGCGCTGATTTGTTTAGCTGACACCATGAAAGAATGCCTACGTGAAAGCGATATTATCGGCCGCTTAGGCGGTGATGAGTTTATTGCCTTATTGCAAATCCAGCCCGGTGATTGCATCGATAGTATAGCTGATAAACTTAATACCGCTTTTCAGATAAATTTAGAAAAGCGGGGCATTCCTGTCACAAGTTTAAGTATTGGCTCAGGGGTAATAGCTCAGCCAAAAGAAAATTTTGCTGAGCTATTAAAGCGGGCAGATGAAGATATGTATGAGAAAAAGCAAGCCTCGAAGGCGGCACGCTAAGCTATTTGCTTCTCAGCTAGGTTTAATTCCATGATTGCTTTTAGTAAACGGTAAAGATTGATTGATGCATCAATTTCTTCTTTACGGTTAGTTAAGCTCTCAATATTTAAACCTAGCGGTACATCTAAATGTGCGCAGCTTTGTAAAATTAAGTCGAGATTTTCACGGCAGATGCGCACTGATTCGCTTAAAGTATTTGCAGCATCGAGCATACGGTACTTAGTTGCCTCGGGTACAGAAATACCCAACCATTCCATAAACTCTAAAGTTTTTTCACCACCACAAGGGGTAAACGTTAAAATAATGCGTTTTGGTGTTGTGCCTTGTGCTTTACAGCTACGAGCATAACTGGTGATCAAGTCTATTGTCGCTTGGGCATTATAGACGGCTTGCGAAATAAAAAATTGACAGCCTTGCTGTGTTTTTTTAAGTAGTCTTTCATGCTCATTTCGCTTGCTCGCATGGCGCTCAGCAATCGTAACACCACCTAAAAATACATCACTATCTTGCTCTGCTAAGGTTTTGTATGCATCAGGTAGGCTTAATTTGATATCACCATCAGATGATGGACTACCGACTAGCACTAAGTTTTTTAACTCAAACTCATTTCGAGTTTCGTTTAGCCATTCGGTAAATTCAGCTTCGCCACGCTGGGCAACACTTTTATAGGTGATAACATCTTGCTGAGATAAGTTACGTAATAACTTAGAATACTCACGCGGGTCGACAGTCTCTTTGAATGGGAAAGGGCGCGGAATCGCTGTACGGCTGCTTTCATCTTGAATGTCATAAATGATTACACCATCGTATTCAATTTCGTGTAAACGGCCAAGAAGCTTCTTCGCAATAGTTTCTAGTGTGGCTTTATCTGTGCCTGATTTTGGTGGTGTAGTACCAATTAGGTAGACGCCTTGATTGGTGTCTTCAATTTTCTCTTGTAGTGATAAAGCCATAATCCTCATTCCAGCTCGTGCTCATGTCTATGACAAACAATATAGCAGCCATTTAGACGTCTAGATAGATTTTTTTCATGAAAGTTTTTCAATGACTATGAATTTTACTCATATTGAAAGCCGAGCGTTTCGCTAAATTGACACACCTGTTTACATAAATTATTGCACTGGCTCTCATATTTTCTGGCACTTTGATGCATAATCAATCAGCAATGATCATGAAAAAAATAACTAACAAGGGAACATTATGAAATTTAGATTACTAGCAACCAGTGTTGCTGTAACGCTAGCACTAAGTGGCTGCGCGAGTAATTCGCAGTCAACTATGGTTAAAGAAGTCGAAATTGAGCAGCTAGCAAGCCAAGACGATAGCCGTGTATTCAGCCAAGACTACCTTTTAGAAGAGCTTGATAATGGCCTTCGCGTGATGGTGGTAAAAACCGATTACCCAGATGTAGTTTCACTGCAAATTCCGGTATCGGTAGGTTCACGTAACGAAGTTGAAGCAGGTAAAACCGGTTTTGCACACTTCTTTGAGCATATGATGTTTAAAGGCTCTGAAAAATTCCCGCAAGATGTGTATTCAGATATTTTAAAGAATTCAGGTGTTGATAATCGCGCGTACACGACCAACGATTACACTAACTATCACTTAAACTTTTCAAAAGAGCACTTAGACAAAGTACTCGAAATCGAAGCCGATATTTTCCAAAACCTCACATACAGTGAAGAACAGTTCCGTACTGAAGCGCTTACTGTTAAAGGTGAGTATCTAAAGAATAATGCCAGCCCAATTCGCAAGTTACTTTCTGCTGTTCGTAACGAAGCATTCGAGAAGCACACGTATAAGCATACCACGATGGGCTTTTTTGAAGACATTGAAGCTATGCCTGATCAAATGGCATATGGTAAAGAGTTCTTCGCTAAATTTTATAAACCTGAGTATGTATCTTTAGTCATTGTTGGTGATGTTGATCCACAAGAAACCATGGCAATGGTGAAAAAGCATTGGGGTAACTGGAAAAAGGGCGATTACCAAGCAGATATTCCTGTTGAGCCAAAACAACAAGCTGCAAAATATGTACATGAAAAAAATGATGGTTTACCAGGTCACTGGTTGCTTGTGTCTTACAAGGGCACGGCATGGGATCCAACCCAAAAAGACCGTGCAGCCCTTGATTTAATCTCGCAGCTTTATTTCTCTAACAACTCGGCACTTTATCAAGAGCTTGTTGTTGATAAACAAATTGCTAGTCAAATGTTTACCTATAACCCAGATACTAAAGATCCGGGTTTATTACATGTGTTTGTAAAAGTCGAAAACGAAGCGGACCTTGCTAAAGTCCGTGATGCTATTAACCGTACTTATGCACAAGCACGTACTGAGTTAGTTGATGCACAAAAGTTAGCGGATTTAAAATCAAACCTAAAATACAGCTTTATTAATGGTCTTGATTCATCGCAGTCAATTGCGTCAACGCTTGCAAGCTACATGCATTTTGAGCGCGACCCTGAGGTTATTAACCAACTGTACGCAACTGCTGATAGCATCACTCCTGAAGATATCAAAGCGGTAGCAAACAAGTATTTTGTTGATTCAAGCCGCACTACTGTGACAATGTCGGCGCTTGATAAAGTGGCTGGTTTTGAACAAGAGGTTGATTTAAACGCGCTGGTTGCAAGTATTGAACAAGCCCCAACAGAACGTCACTTTAAAGTACTTGATAAAACCAATAGCTCACCTTTAGTTGATGTTAACTGGTTATTTAATACCGGTGCAGCAGCTGATCCACAAGGGAAAAAAGGTTTAGCTGCACTCACTGCTGCGATGTTAGCGCAAGGTGGCTCAGAAACTATGAGCTATAAAGATATTCAAAAAGCCTTATACCCATTGGCGGGAAGCTTTGGGTATCAAATCGATAAAGAAATGATTTCACTACGTGGCCGTGTGCACAAAGACAATGCAGCGAAGTGGTACGCACTTGTTAGCGATCAGATGTTAAACCCTGGCTTTAGAGAAGATGATTTCAAGCGTCTGAAAAAAGAGCTTATCGATAGCATTAAAGCAGGCCTTAAAGCATCAAATGACGAAGAGTTAGGTAAAGAAGTGCTTTATCATCAGCTTTATAAAGGTCACCCATACGAAAGCTATAACTATGGTGATTTATCAGACCTTGAAGCGTTGACACTTGACGATGTGAAAGCGTTTTATGCTAAGCAGTTTACTCAATCAAAATTAACGGTTGGTTTAATTGGTGCTATTCCAAGTGAAGTTAAATCAGCAATGATGAAAGATCTAACTCAGCTTCCACAAGGTAAAGAAAGCCGCTTAATGATCCCAGATGCACCAGCACTAAAAGGTCATCATGCGACTATTGTTGAAAAATCAGCGCAATCTACCGCTGTATCATTTGGTTTCCCAATCGATACTATTCGTAGCAGCGATGACTGGACAGCGCTTTGGTTAGTTCGCTCTTACTTTGGCGAACACCGCAGCTCAAACAGCTTCTTGTATCAGCGCATTCGTCAAACACGTGGTATGAACTATGGTGACTACGCGTACATTGAATACTTCCCGCGTGGTATGTTCCAAACAAAACCTGATGCTAATTTAGGT
Organism: Pseudoalteromonas thalassia; assembly: GCF_049257215.1. Taxonomy (NCBI): domain Bacteria; kingdom Pseudomonadati; phylum Pseudomonadota; class Gammaproteobacteria; order Alteromonadales; family Pseudoalteromonadaceae; genus Pseudoalteromonas; species Pseudoalteromonas thalassia. The sequence goes on along the minus strand of NZ_JBMMUE010000021.1, from coordinate 65,721 downwards.
CGTTCAGAGCAAATTTTCCAAGTATGGTTACGTCCGCTTCGTTCTAACAACGATGCGCACTTTGCAACGCGTACGGCGTTATTTGAGCTTGATAAGCTAATTAAAAATGGCATCAGCAAAGAAGATTTTGAAGCGACTCGTAACTTCTTAATTAACTTTGTGCCACAAATGGTTGCAAGCCAAGATCGCCAATTAGGCTATGCGCTTGATAGTGAGTTCTACAACACTGAGAGCTTTGTTGACTATGTGCGTGGCAAGCTTGAAAAGCTAACCCTTGATGATGTTAACCGTGTTATTCGCGATAACCTGCAAACTGAGAATATTCACTATGTGTTTATTACTGGTGATGGCAAAGACATGCAAAAACGCCTAGCCTCAGAGCAAACATCACCTATGGTGTATAACGCTGAAAAACCAGCAGAGCTTGTTGCTGAAGACAAACTGATTGCTGACTATAAACTTGCGATACCTGCAAAAAATATCAGCGTACTTGATGTTGAAAAGGTATTCCAATAACCGCTATTCAATGCCCCTAGTTAGGGGCATTTTGCTCACAATGTCAGTTTGTGTTTGTGCAACAACTAGCTTGTTTCGACCTGTTTCTTTTGCTTGATAAAGGGCTTTGTCAGCCATGTCAATTAACGTGGTCGCATTGTCTAAAAAACCAGGTACTAAAGTTGCTAAACCAATACTTACGGTTAGTTGTTGATTAAGCAACTCTTCAATATGTAGCTCGGTTAATTGCGTCATAAACCGAGAGAGTAGTTGATAGGCCTGCTCGCTATGTGTGTTACCCAAAACTAATACAAATTCTTCTCCCCCGTATCTTGCACATAAATCACTGGGTCTGCGGGCAAATTGTGTAAGCAAGTTTGCTAGACTTTTTAAGCAAATATCGCCGACTAAATGGCCAAAGTTATCATTAAGCAACTTGAAATGGTCAAGATCAATCATGGCAATAGAAATGGGCTGTTTTAAACGTAAACAGCGACTCCATTCTTGTTCAAAGAAATTGTCGAAATGGCGACGATTCGCAAGTTGAGTAAGGCCGTCAATGTGAGCGAGCATTTTTAATTGCTGTTCTGCTCGCATTCTTTCAGTAATGTTTAAGTGACTAATAACGACATAGCGCTGTGATTGATATTCTAGTGGTACTGCACGCATCAAAAACCAGCGGCTTTCAGTATCACTGTGGCAAGGGTATTCTAAATAGTATTCTTGCTGTTGATTGTTGATGACTTTTTGTAGGCCTGCGAGTGCTTTTATACCAAATTCGTCACCTTGTTTTGCAGCTGATTCACAAATTGCTAAATAGTTTTGTTGGCGCCACTGCACGTCACAACTGCAATTATTATCTTGGCCAAAAGTCTGCCAACTGCGATTAACAAAGATGATATCACCTAATTCATTGATAACTACGATATGCTCAGAGATGCTATCGAGTATTAATTTTAAGAATTCTTTTGACTCAACCACATTATTACCCAGCCAATACCACTTATGTAAGATTAGCAACAAATGATAAGTTTTCACTGTTATGATCGTAAAAAATAATCCGAAATAGTTAGCTTTCTGTGCTGCTGCTTTTTAAGAATATATAGTTAGCTTTCTGTGCTGCTGCTTTTTAAGAATATATGGATACGTCTGATAATAGCGAGGAAGGTGGCAAAACGTATTTTAGAAAATTACGTCGTTTTGGGATGCAGCTTCGTGTCAGAATCAAGCCCGAGGCTCAACTCTGACAGAGAACTTATTAAAATAAAGAGGCAATTTTCACGGCAATGCCGCACAATATTGCTACTTTCATAAAGGCAATAAGTGTTGCATAGCCACGTTGTTCCTTGGTCATTGGCTGCTCCTAAAAAATAACTAATACCGTCGCCATACCAAGGGCAAAACTAATAAACGAAGAAGCCGCTACGATTGCAGCGAGATTTTGCTTACTCACTGCGTGTGTTGCGCTTTGTTCAGATACATCGTCATCGAGTTTAATTAGCTCACCTTGGCGTACTTCAAACACTGCGCATAGGCTCATGGTGGTTTCTTTTGATGCCGCACCTTCTTTTTCAACTCGCTGAATGGTACGTAGGCTTACATCACAGGCATCGGCCAATTGCTGCTGCGTCCAATCGAATTTAAGTCTAAGCGTCTTGATTGTATTGGGGTTCAGCTGCATCAGTTACTTCCCAAGAAACGGTTCAATGAAAGTAACGACTGCGTAACCAAATATTGCACCACCAATAAAACAGCCTAAGGTAACCATAGCCACTTGTTTTGGGTTATCAGTAAGTGCGGTTTGTGTGCTTTGTTTTACTAATTTACCAGCTTTGTAAAACGAACATTCAAGCTTGCCGGTTAGTATATTTTGCATCTCAAAATCGACAGCATAAGCAGTATCTTGGTAGTTAAAGTCGTGATGGCTTTTAAAGCCGAAGCTGCGCTTTTCACTAACCAATTCGTCGTTTACATATATTTGTTCTTTACCGCTCATGATGTGACCAAAGCATGCGATTTGGTTATCACCATCTTGAAAGTAAAATTTATAACCTAGTTTATGTGAGTTTAGTACGTCGTTTTTCATCATCGTTTCCTTGTTAAGTTGATGATGTAAATTTAATGATTATTTTTGTTTTTTACGCCGTCAGCGATATGCCAGTGCCTATTTTGGCATATGACAGGTAAGATGTCATATGTGTTTTGTTATTGAAATATAAGAAGTTTAATTTAATTGTTGGCTTCAGCTCTGAGTTTGCTTCTGTCATATGAGATAGCCTTAAAACTCCCTTAAAATGAGCAAAAAGTGGTTTTGCTACTCTGGTTATTAGATATAACCAGAACAAATAAACAACGGGTTAGTACATCTTGCTACAAATCCGTTAAACTTAAGCCTTAGCAGTTAGGTACAACCAGAAAGGCAATATTATGCGTCATGAAATTTGGCAAAAGCTCCGTGAAGAAGCAAACGAAGTCGTTTCCCGTGAACCGCTTTTAGCAAGTCACGTTTATTCGTGTGTGTTAAATCATGAATGTTTAGGTTCAGCGCTGAGTTTTATTGTTGCTAATAAACTCGCTGATGCGGTGGTTTCGGCGTTTACTATTCGTGAATTATTCGACCAAGCCTTTGTTAAATGTGACTTAATGCTAACGCATGTTGCTCATGACATAAAAGCAGTTAAAGATCGCGACCCTGCAGCCGATAGTTACTTAACTGTCATTCTTAATCTAAAAGGCTTCCATGCAATTCAGGCTCATCGACTCGCAAACTGCTTATGGCAACAAAACCGAAAAGAGCTTGCTCGCTTCATTCAAAGTAGAACCTCAGAGGTTTTTGGCGTTGATATCCATCCTGCTTGTAAAGTTGGCCATGGTATTATGTTTGACCATGCAACTGGGATTGTAATTGGTGAAACAGCGGTTATCGAAGATAACGTATCGATTCTTCAATCAGTAACCTTAGGTGGTACAGGTAACGAGCAAGGTGATCGCCACCCTAAAATTCGTGCCGGCGTATTAATTGGCGCGGGTGCAAAAGTACTGGGTAACATCGAAGTAGGTGAGGGGGCGCGTATTGGTGCCAATTCTGTGGTGCTGAGTGCGGTTCCAGCGCACACTACGGTTGTTGGTGTACCAGCTAAAGTTGTGGGTAAACCAAGCTGCCCTTGCCCAGCAGAAAGCATGAACCAAAACTTTTTAGATGATGGTACGACTACCGCTAGTAATGCATCGCACACCAGTGCTATGTTGTAGTTTTACACCAATAAAGTGCAATGGAATTGTCTAAATTATCTTTTGGATTAGCTGTTACAGCGTCATTTATTTGTGGCGCTGTAACCATGTCATTTTTTCAACCTGACCCACAACATCAGCCGCAAACTTATCAGCAAGAATTTGTTGAAATGCAAACAATGGAAGCCCCAGAGCAGCAAGCCACTGCTGTAGAGCCTGTTATTAAAAAACAAGTCGCTGAAGTTAATTCAGATAGTTCAGTAGCTGTTAGCAAAAGCGAGCTTGAGCAACAAGTCGCAGAGCTGAAGTTACAGGTCGAAAACCAACAAGCGGTGATTGCCAGTTACCGTTCAAGTGCGATACCTCCGCAGCAAATCAACTCACATCTAGAGGACCTTTATACTTTATTAGAAGAGCAATCTCGAGATGAGGCGTGGGCTTACCAAATTGAAACAGCCATGAGCGACTTTTTAATTATGACAGACTTACCCGTGCAGCCAGAATTGAGTATCTCTAGATGCAAAAGCTCAGTTTGTCAGTTTAAACTGCTGCAACCTGAGGGGGTTGATGAGTTGCCAAGCCATTATTGGCGTAACATGACCGATAAAATGGTGGAGCAAAGCTGGTGGAAGCAATTTAAATTTACTTCCACCACCTCAAGTGACGATAGTCTAACCATTATTGCAAGCGCGGAGTAATTTTATACAACTTTTGATTGCAGTTGACCATCGGCAAGTTCGGTAGTTATAAGCTCACCAGAACTTACATCGTTAACCGATTTTACCACCCCACCTTGTTGGTTTTTAGTAATGCTGTAACCACGCGCCAACACACTGAGCGGACTTACAGAATCTAAACGACTCGCCTGTAATGAAAGCTTGTTTCGAGAACCTGAAAGCTGTTGTTGCATTGCCTGTGTAAGCCTAGCATGTAATTGCGTCAGCTGATGCTCGCTCTTAGCTAGCTGCTTTTCAGGAGAACGTTGCATTAAGCGTGGTTTTAAGTTAGCAAGTACTCGCTCACGCCGCTGAATTTTATTATTCATCGCGCCGTGTAAGGCTAAACTTAGCTCATCTAGTTTTTGCGCTTGTTGATTGAGTTGATTACGCGGATGACAAAGCTGTAAGCGGTGCTCAAATTGCGTTGCGGTACTGCGTTTTACTGCTAATGAATGTTTAAAGGCATGATTTAAGTGTCTAACTAACTGCTTAACTTTGTTGTGCAGCTCTTCGCTGTTTGGGCTAACAAGCTCCGCAGCAGCAGAAGGAGTGGCTGCGCGAATATCGGCGACATAATCACTAATCGTGGTATCAACTTCGTGACCGACTGCGCTAACGATGGGTAAGTGACTAGCAAAAATGGCACGAGCCAATTGCTCATGGTTAAAGCACCACAAATCTTCGAGTGAGCCACCACCGCGACCTAATATAAGAACATCTACTTCGTTACGCTGGTTGGCGATGTTTATTTTTTCTATTAGTTGGCTATGGGCATCTGCACCTTGCACCATCGCTGGGTAAATCACGACTTCAAGCTGCGGAGCGCGGCGTTTTAATACAGTAAGAATATCGCGAATAGCAGCCCCTGTGGCAGAAGTGATCACCCCAACACGATTTATATTGGTTGGTAATGGCTTTTTGTGGGCTGAGCTAAATAGGCCTTCTGCAGCTAAGCGCATTTTAAGGGCGTCAAACTCTTGTTTTAGTAAGCCTTCACCGGCAGGGGCCATGTGTTCAACAATCAGCTGATAATCACCGCGGGGCTCATACAATGACACGCGGGCGCGAACGGTCACTTGTGCACCATTGCTCGGGCGAAAAGTTTGACCGCGATTATTGCCACGCCACATCGCTGCTTTTACTTGTGCTCGGTCGTCTTTTAAAGTGAAGTACCAATGTCCTGAGGCTGGGGCAATAAAGTTAGAAATTTCGCCGTTTAATACCAGCGACGAAAAGCCTTGCTCTAAAACATGACGAATTTCTTTATTCAGTCGCGAGACTGTATAAACAGGCTGTGTTGATTGCGTGAAAGCCATTAAAAACCCCAGTAAAAAAATCTGTGTGTACTTTAACACAAATAAATGAATAATTTTATTTACTCGTGCCAACAACGCTGATAAAATTTGGCCGCAATTCCTTATACTCAGATCCACATGTGAGAAGTTGCACTATGCTAAGAATCGCTAAAGAAGCTCTTACCTTTGACGACGTACTTTTAGTACCAGGTCATTCTACTGTTTTGCCACACACGGCAAATATTTCAACTCGTTTAACGCGTGGTATCAATCTTAACTTGCCGCTAGTTTCAGCATCTATGGATACTGTTACAGAAGCTCGCTTAGCGATTGCTTTAGCGCAAGAAGGCGGGTTAGGTTTCATCCACAAAAACATGACAATTGAAGAGCAAGCTAAAAACGTACGTAAAGTAAAAACGTACGAAGCAGGTATTGTTTCTTTCCCTGTTACTGTGACTGCGGATCTTACAATTGCTGATGCTATCGCGCTTTCAGAAGAAAAAGGTTTTTCAGGTTTCCCTGTAACCGATGCTGACAATAACCTTGTAGGTATTGTTACAAGCCGTGATATGCGTTTTGAAACTAAGCTTGAACAGCCAGTTTCTACAGTAATGACGAAAAAAGAATCGTTAGTTACTGTAAAAGAAGGTGCAGACCGTGATGAGATTTTAGGTCTAATGCACGAGCACCGTATCGAAAAAATTCTTGTTGTTGATGATGCATTTAAATTAAAAGGCATGATCACTGTAAAAGATTACCAAAAAGCACAAGACAAGCCACACGCATGTAAAGATGAGCAAGGTCGTCTTCGTGTAGGTGCCGCTGTTGGTGTTGGTCCTGGTACTGACGAGCGTATCGCAGCCCTTGTTGAAGCGGGTGTTGACGTATTACTTATCGATACATCACATGGCCACTCACAAGGTGTAATCGACCGTGTTGCTCAAACACGTCAAACATACCCAGATTTACAAATCGTAGCAGGTAACGTTGCAACAGCTGAAGGTGCGATTGCCCTTGCTGATGCAGGTGTTGACGCTGTTAAGGTAGGTATTGGCCCTGGTTCTATTTGTACTACTCGTATCGTAACAGGTTGTGGTGTACCACAAATTACGGCTATTTCTGACGCAGTTGAAGGCTTAAAAGGCCGCGATATTCCTGTTATCGCTGACGGTGGTATTCGTTTCTCTGGTGACATCGTAAAAGCACTTGTTGCCGGTGCATCATGTGTAATGGTGGGTTCAATGCTAGCGGGTACTGAAGAAGCACCGGGTGAAGTTGAGCTATACCAAGGTCGTTACTACAAGTCTTACCGTGGTATGGGTAGCCTTGGCGCTATGAACCAAAAAGAAGGTTCATCAGACCGTTACTTCCAAAAATCGAACGAAGCAGACAAGCTTGTTCCTGAAGGTATCGAAGGCCGTGTTGCTTATAAAGGTCCTATCGCGACAATCATTCACCAACAGGTGGGCGGTCTTCGCAGCGCAATGGGCTTAACGGGCTGTGCAACAATTGAAGAGTTAAATACTAAACCTCAATTTGTTCGCGTTACTTCAGCTGGTATGGGTGAGTCACACGTTCACGACGTGCAAATTACCAAAGAAGCGCCAAACTACCGCTTAGGTTAATTACCTTAAGGTATTGAAATTACATGGGCTAGCATTTGCTAGCCCTAATTTATTGATCATCTCCCTTTGGGAGAGCAGTTCCTGACTAACGAGATACTCCATGAGCAAAGACATTCACGATTCACGAATTCTCATTTTAGATTTTGGTTCGCAATACACACAGTTAATCGCACGTCGTATACGTGAGATTGGTGTTTACTGTGAGCTATGGGCATGGGATGTAACTGAAGAGCAAATCCGCGAATTTAATCCACAAGGTATTATTTTGTCGGGTGGCCCTGAGTCTACAACACTTGAAAACAGCCCACGTGCTCCTGAGTATGTATTTAACGCAGGCGTTCCAGTACTTGGTATCTGTTACGGTATGCAAACAATGGCAACGCAACTGGGTGGTAGCGTACACAGCTCTGATAAGAAAGAGTTTGGTTATGCACAAGTTGAGAAAGTAGGTAACTGTGCGTTATTCGATGCTATCGAAGACCACATTACTGACGGCGGTGCTGGCGTACTAGACGTTTGGATGAGCCACGGCGATAAAGTAATGGAAATTCCAGATACTTTCAAAACTACTGCTAAAACATCAACATGTCCACATGCTGCAATGTCTTGGGAAGAGAAGCGTTTCTACGGCGTACAGTTCCACCCAGAAGTAACTCACACTCATCAAGGTCAACGTTTACTTGAGCGTTTTGCAATTGATATCTGTGGCTGTGAAAAGCTATGGACACCAGCTAAAATCATCGATGATGCTATCGAGCGTATTAAAGAAACTGTGGGTGATGATGAAGTTATCTTAGGCTTATCAGGTGGTGTTGATTCATCTGTTGTAGCTATGCTTATTCACCGTGCAATCGGCGACAAGCTAACGTGTGTATTCGTTGATAACGGTCTACTTCGTTTAAACGAAGGTAAGCAAGTTATGGACATGTTTGGCAACAAGTTTGGCCTAAACATTGTTAAAGTAGATGCTGAAGATCAATTCTTAGCAGACTTAGCTGGTAAGTCAGACCCAGAAGATAAGCGTAAAGCGATTGGTCATACTTTCATTAAAGTATTTGACGAGCAAGCTAAAAAGCTGAAAAGCGCTAAATGGTTAGGTCAAGGTACTATCTACCCAGACGTAATCGAATCTGCTGCATCAGCAACAGGCAAAGCACACGTAATCAAATCTCACCACAACGTAGGTGGTTTACCAGACGACATGGAAATGGGTCTTGTAGAGCCATTACGTGAGCTATTCAAAGATGAAGTACGTAAAATTGGCCTTGAGCTTGGTCTACCTTACGACATGCTTTACCGTCACCCATTCCCGGGTCCTGGTTTAGGTGTTCGTGTACTTGGTGAAATCAAGAAAGAGTACTGTGACTTACTACGTCGCGCAGATGCTATCTTCATCGAAGAGCTACACAAAGCTGAGCTTTACCACAAAGTAAGCCAAGCATTCACTGTATTCTTACCAGTTAAATCGGTAGGTGTAATGGGTGATGCGCGTAAATACGACTGGGTTGTATCACTGCGTTGTGTTGAAACAATCGACTTTATGACGGCACGTTGGTCACACTTACCTTATGAGTTCTTAGGTGTGGTTTCTAACCGTATCATCAACGAAATCGATGGTATCTCACGTGTTGTTTACGATATTTCAGGTAAACCACCGGCAACAATCGAGTGGGAGTAGACTTGGTTGTAAAAATCTAATCTAGTTATCTGTTTGTCTCGTCCTAAAATACGTTGACGGTTTTAATTGAAGGCCAGTAGCTTTTGCTCCTGGTCTTTTTTATGCACTTGGTTTGGGGTTTCCATGCCTAAACTCAAATGCGGCCTCATTTCATTGTATATTACTATTGATTCTTTGACGAGTTCACGTAGCTCTTTCAGGTTTTGGCATTTATAGAGTAAAAATTCTTGCTTCAATATGCCATTGATGCGCTCCGCCAATGCATTTTGATAGCAGTCATAGCCATCAGTCATCGATGGAGTAATGCCATTTTCATTAAGCTTTACTTGATATACCCGTGAGCAATACTGTAACCCTCTATCTGAATGGTGAATCGTACTGGATTGATACTGGCGATTAGCGATGGTCATATCTAATGCCTTAACCACATCTGTCGCCTTCATTTCATCACTGAGTTCATATCCCATAATTTTGCGACTATACGCATCAGTTACCAGCGATAGATAGTGAACACCTTGCGTTGATTGAACATAGGTTATATCACTTACAAATACCTCTTCTGGCCTCGATGGTTGTCTATCTTTAAGCAAGTTAGGATGCTTTTCATCCAATGTTTACTAAACGTCGTTTTTGTATAACTACGCTAAGGTTTAACCAATAAATGTTCACTTTTTAAGTAACTAAAAAAAGCATCTCGTCCTAAACTTATGCCTTGCTCTATGAGTTTGGGTTTCAGTAGAAAATATAATTTTCTTCCACCTAAACGCGGCATAAAGCGTCGTATTTCCAACATCATCGCTTTAACTGATGCAAGTTCAATAGCACACAATTTAGCTCTGCTCTTTCGTTGATATATTGCTTGTCTCGTTATCCCAAGCAGCTTGCAAGCACGTTCTAAGCTAACTATCTTTTGCTTTTGAAGGCTTCTTGCTCCTTGGCAATATACTTTTTTCTAAGGCTTGTCCCATGCTCAGCGTCAAGAATATTAACCACTTCATTGAGTAACAGGTTACGTAAGTGCTCATCTTCGAGCTCTCGTTCGAGACGCTTGATTTTTTTAGCGGGGCTTTCTTTGGCTTTAGGTGATTTAGGCATAGTCATCTTAGGTGATTGAGTCCAATCCATCTTACCGTGTTTTCTCAACCAAGTAAGCACAGTTGAGCGACCTTGTATGCCATAAATGTTTTGGGCTTGTTTATAAGTCATATCGCCTTTTTCTACAGCGTCGACAACTTGTAATTTAAAGCCTAATGAATAATCTCGTTGTGTTCGTTTGATCGGTGTATTATTTGACTTGGTCATAATAAGTCCTAAATGTGTAAACACATTTCAGGACGAGACAGCTAGGTCGTTCTTGTCAATCATCAGGGGCGGAACAGAGCCATTTTCAAATACAAGTCTGCGCTTGCATTGCGGAAGTCTGTGCGATTGATTGTTTTCAATTTCGCTGCTGTAAATGGAGGGATGCCACTCACTGATTTGATCAAACTCACGTAGTGTTCGCCAAACACGATGGACGTCAACCAGAATTGTGGCATTAAATTTTACGACTGGTGTACTTGTATCTTTAAATAGTTTTTCATTTACCGGTCATCTCCATAGACTGTATAATTGTTGTTCTCGGCTGTGGGAATATCACAGACTGAATCAGACGTGCTGCAATTTCCGATGCTGGGTTCAAGTGCCACCTTCTTGGCAAAAGAGGGGAGAGGACAGTGAGGGCAAATTTCAGCGCTATCTCCCCAGGACGTGATTCTTGCCTGTTCCCAGCAATAACACTAGGTCGCACAAATGTAAGAGAACTGAAGTTTTCCCGTTCAAGAGCCTGCTCCAGTTCTCCTTTAACCCTATTATAAAAAAAATACGAATCTGGGTTCGCACCGATTGCCGACGTCAGGGCAAAGCTTGAAGCCCCACGGCTTTGCGCAAGACGTGAAAACTCTAATGGATAGTCGTAATCAATTCGGCGGAGTGTGTCACGGTTTCCCGCTTTCTTGATGGTGGTGCCTAACGCACAGATAACGGCATCAACTTCCCATTCAGGCTCATAGGCACTAATATTTTCATAATCAATCTGTGGATTGATGAGTTTTTCTAGACTCGTGTCGAGCGATGGTATGGGAGTTCTTGTTGGTGCAATGATGGTGCTAAAAGAAGAATTCGCCAGTGCCTGACTAAGGACATGACTACCTACCAGACCAGTTGCACCGAGTACTAACAGGCGGATATCTTTTGCCTGTGAAAATGAAGTACTCACCTCACGACCTCGCCATTTTTTGCACAGCTTCATGCACTGGCGTGTCGCCTTCAGTTAGTTCAATAATGACGCGTGTCACAGAAGGTTGTTCAATGATTTCTGCTAGGGTAGCCGCCACGTCATCACGAGAGACGCTACCATAAGGGATAGCAAGGCCTGCACGGACATGGCCAGTACCAGGTTTGTCATCAAGGAGCCCCGGTCTCAGAACTACCCATTCTAACCCGCTTTCTGAAAGCGCCACGTCAGCCATTTTTTTTACGCGCATATAATTTTCAAAGCCGTCAGATATGAATTTCTCACGCGAGGCTTCAGGAAATGCGGACACTAGCAAAAAGCGTGATACACCAGCTATAAGCGCAGCAGATACCGCAGTTTTTAGCCCTTCTCCATCTACTGCATTGGTCATTTCCGGCCCGCCTTTACCACCGGCTCCAGCTGTAAATACCACCACATCATTGCCTTTAATATGCTCGGCAAGTGACGTTGCATCAAGTTCGGTGAGGTTTCCTCTCACAGGTGAAGCTCCGAGTTGACGTAATAGGTCATCCTTTTCCTTATTGCGGTTTAAGGCACGAATATGATGGCCTCTTTGAGAAAGTTGTTTACTCAAGCGCTGACCTACTTTGCCAGCACCGCCAATAATGAAAACCCGAGCCATAATGAATACCTCTCTTGTTTGTTATATGTAAAGTTGGTGCAACAATACCTGCTTGATATCGCTACTTAATCATAAATTTGAAATCGATATTTCAATGTTGATGTCTTTAGTTTCTTCTTTTTATTTATATTGCCTACTGCATATTTTATTTTTTCAGGTTACTGAAAAACTCTCGACGACTGCATTATCATGGCTGTTATCACGCAGACTCATACTCTGCTTAATATTAAGTGATTTAAGGTGCTTTTTACTCTTCCGACTTAAATGTTGATACCTTCTTCGGAGTGCAAGTGAATCGACGATTCTAGCTTTCTTTTCCATTATGTAATGGTGATGGCTGATAAAACAAGGCCTTCGGTCATATGTGATGACATAGACCAGTCAACGATATTGTGAGCATAGAGAGCTATCGCTAATAACAAAAAGCCTTCGTTCGTATGAATGTAAGTGATGTCACTGCTCCAGCATTGATTAGGGTCAGAAACTACAAATTCACGGTTAAGCATATTCGCTTGTTTCTGGCTACCTATTCTAATCATTACACGATATTTAGTCTAACGTCATTAACGTTTGTGAAAGTGGGAGGTTGTATGCAATTTTCACAGCTCTGCCTCTCTTTCGATATCTACTCCTTTAGCTTGTAAGGTAGCAATATCACGATAGATAATTCTTACACTTATATCAAGCTGACTAGCTAGTTTCTCAACTGAGATTGGGTATTATAGCGTCGTAGTAGTTGAAGAAGACATAGAAGGCGTTGACTTCGGAACATTGCAAAAAATCATAAAATAAAGAATATGCCTAATGTATTAAAAGAGAATCAACTGGTCATTCAATTAAAAGATGTGTGAGTGACTTAATAATTTAATAGGTCCACTTCCTCAACTCCATAAACACGTACTGGAGGGACATATCATCTATTTAATGTGTTTTGGGTTTTAGCAACAAGAGTCAGTACAATATACACTGACTCGATATTGACGTTGTGTTACTTAGTCGAGGATTTGCTTGGCTTTAAGCCTGGAGTGTTTCCTGGCGTTTTTTTGTTATCACGTCGACGCTGATCTGGCTTGCCAGTCGACTTGGCTATTGGTTTTGGTCCTAGTTTCAAATCCATGATTTTATCCTTGTTTATGATGAGGTCATTCCTCGCTGTACACTATTTTGTCAATGCTAATGGTTTTCAAGATGTGTATGAAAAACAATCTAAAAATACGCTTAAGGTTCCTTGCTGGTAACTCATGTTTTGATACGCTATCTAAAATGTACAACGACAAGTCGGAGATACAAGGTGGATAGAGTTGCATCGAGCCCGCGAGTGCTTTCTGATGAAGAGAAACAAGAGCTTCGTCGTGACATGGCAGAATTCTCAGCCTGGGCCAAAACTGAACTAAAACGTCGACGAACAGCAAAAAATCAAAAAAATTCTGTGCATGGTATAGATGATGGTATCGAAAAAGGTAGTATTTCTAACTAGCTGTTATTTAGGTGTATTTTTTGCTCGTTGATATTCGAGTGGGAATAGGGCTAGCTAAAAAGAGCTAATAAAGCCTTAAGCCAATAAAAAATGCCAGTCAGTTTTACTGACTGGCATTTTTTTATAGGGATAATGGCTGTTGGTTTTCAGAAATCAGCGTATCCAGAAATCTACAACAGCTCTAACTCTACATAAGCGTGCCAAATCTGAGTAAATAGCCAACCAAAGAGGCTGAACACAGCACTTATTTGTGCTGATAAGAGTTTGTGATTAAGTGACAAGGTCTTCCTGTCAACACTTTTGTCAGCCATGAAGCTTAAACTCTCGTGACAAATGTGACGGTTAATGAGTAAGCACCAATAGCTATTCAGTCTTCGATTACACAGAATATGTGGCACAGTACGAGTTTTATTGGTGAGCTTCAGATACTTCATAACAGTTTCCATCTTGGCAGAAAGAAAATGGAGAAGTATCGATAGCCCACCGTTTAAATTTTGTGCGTGTTGTAGTCAGTCTGTTAAATATTTAAGGTTAAACAAGCGTACCTTTCGAGCCATGTGGTTCAGAACGCAAATATTGAGGCGGAGCCTGAACCTGAGCACCTAGCGCAACGGCAGCTTGCCAAGGCCAATGCGGGTTAAAAAGCACAGAGCGACCTAATGCAACCAAATCGGCATCCCCTTGTTTCAGCGCTTCTTCAGCCTGCTGTGGCTCGGTGATTAAGCCTACACCTATTACCGGTATTGTAACTTGTTGGCGAATGGCACTAGCAAACGGAAGCTGATACCCTGGTTTTACATCAATGGATTGCTGCGGCGAAAGCCCACCACTGGAAACATGCAGATAGTCACAACCCAGCTGTTCTAGTTGCTGACCAAACACAATCGATTGCTCAACATCCCAACCGTCATCAACCCAGTCAGTTGCCGAGAGACGAACTCCAACCGGAACTGAAGAAGGGATGGCTTTACGCACAGCTTCAAATACTTCAAGTGGAAAGCGTAGGCGATTTTCCAGCGAACCACCATATTGGTCCTGTCTTTGGTTACTTAGTGGAGAAAGAAATTGGTGGAGTAGGTAACCATGCGCCGCATGGATTTCTATTAGATCAATTCCTACACGTACTGCACGAATTGCGCTGTCAACAAACGCCTGTTTAATACGCGCAAGACCCGCTAAGTCGAGTGACTCTGGCGTTTCGTCTTGCTCATTGAAGGCCAACGCAGATGGAGCAACCGTTTGCCAGCCACCTTCATCCATCGTCAATTTATGACCTCCCTGCCATGGCACATGACAAGAAGCCTTTCGCCCGGCATGACCAAGCTGAATACCTATACGAATGGGAGACCAAGCGCGAACATCAGACAAAACACTGTCTAATGCGGCTTCTGTTGCGTCATCCCACAGTCCTAAATCTCCCGCTGAAATACGGCCAATAGGTTCAACAGCTGTGGCCTCCAAAATTAGCAATCCAGCGCCAGACGTTGCCAGCGAACCATAGTGCATGCGGTGCCAGGAGCTAGCCTGTCCAGATTCGGCGGAGTATTGACACATTGGTGCGATAACTATGTGGTTTGTAAGATTGAGCTCTCCGATCTTCGCGGCACTAAATAATTGGCTCATTTTAACCCCTCAATGTTGTTTTCAGCAGAATGCCATAGGATGGCCTCACCCCCAATTTTTCTGAGCAAAGTAGGGGAGGCTGAATCCCTCCTGCTGGTACCTATTTTTTGTATTTGCTTATTCAGTTGTTATTGCTGAATAGCATGAATATGAAATGTGATTACTGTGTCTATTAATCATAAGGTTAAAGTGGTCATCACATGTTCCTTTTTCAAGGGCGGTCACTGTTGGTACTCAATAAATTGCGAATAAGTAACATTGGCTTTAATTTTAGTTAATTAATGGCTTCCTATTTTCTCATGCCTTGTGCATTTCAATATTCAAAGCGACGAGTCGCAAAAAAATCAACACGGCGAATTAGCGTGCTAATTCGCCGTTTTGTTTATTTAAGAAGCAGTTAAACTAAAAACTGTGTTTTTTTACTTTACCTTTGAAAAAAGCTCTATATAATTCGTCGTCATTGCAGGGGCGTAGTTCCAATTGGTAGAACAGCGGTCTCCAAAACCGACGGTTGGGAGTTCGAATCTCTCCGCCCCTGCCATTTCTTCCTGCTTTACTTTAATCGCAAATCTTCCTATATTACTTGCTCTTAATCATGATTGAGTTGTTATGAATCCAAGTTACGCTGCGATATTCTCTGTACAATCACTCGAGTTAAAACAACATTATCGAACTATGCCTGATACTCAGGATGAACAAGTCACTGTAACAGCACAAGCACCTTTAGTACTTCCACTGCAGCTACATCAAGATCTTGAAAAAGCGTTTGCTCCAATAGTGATCACACAGGTAGTAAAAGCTGAGAATATTAGCTGGCAGGATGGCTGTTTAGCCTTGCTGAGTGAGAAGCTCACAGCTGAGCAGAAAAAACAACTTTGGTCTTTAATTGGTGAACAACTTGATAAGCTTTAAACCTGTAGATGCAACCTATATTAGCCAGTTAATGGCTATTGAAAATGCCTGTCATAGTCATCCGTGGACAGAAAAGACCATGCTGTCGTGTTTAGCTGGTCGCTATTTTAACCTTGCAGCCTTTAGTGATGATGAAATGCTTGGCTTTTACATCGGTGAACAAGCAGGGCCAGACTTTACTCTAATGGATATTTGTGTAGCGCCAGCGTATCAAGGGCAGGGTATTGCAAAACAATTATTAAACGCATTTATTGAGCATGGTGAGCAATACCAAGCAGAGAACTTATTTTTAGAAGTGCGAGAATCAAACAAACCTGCAATTGGTTTGTACGAGAGTGCAGGCTTTAGCTCAATGTCAGTGCGTAAAAATTACTACCCAACTGCGACAGGTAATGAAGATGCTATTTTGATGGGGCTAACTTTAAGGCTTTAGTTAAGCGGCCTCTTTTAGAGCACTAATGAGTGCTTCATAACAGTCTGCAACTTGTGCCATTTGGTTCGTGCTCAATGCCGTTTCTAGTTGACCTGCCGTTTTGTGGATTTCTTCAAAGCTAAAACACCCTGCGCTGCCTTTAATACTGTGTGCAAGAGAGCGTAATGCCTCCCACTCTTTTGCACGATACAGTCGTACCACTTGGCTTAAATAATCAGGTAGTTTAGAACGGTAGTTATCATTGATCTGTTGGAATTTCTCACTTTTCAGTAAGTTTTCCCATTTATTTTGACTGTCTTTTTCAATATTCAAGTAGCTAACTAGTACTTTCTCAAGAGCATGTTTATCGATTGGTTTAGCCAGCGCCTCATCGCAACCAGCTTCTAAATAAGTATCAACGTCATTTTTCATAACGTTTGCTGTTAAGGCTATGATAGGGCCATCGTATGCGGCATGACGGAGCATTTGCGTTGCTTCTAATCCACCCATTACTGGCATTTGCATATCCATGATAATCAACTGATAGTCATTAACCAGAGCCATTTCTACGGCTTCAGCGCCGTTTTTCGCAATGTCAGGTTCGAGCCCCCAAGTTTGTAGCAATAGTTTTATCAATAATTGATTATCTGGATTATCCTCAGCCACTAAAATATGAGCATCAAAACTATTTTCAGCGAAGGATAATTGTGTATCTGAACCCGGAGATAGTTGTTCATAGTTGTGAATAAACGCATTACGTTGTAATTGTTCAGGGTTTAAATGACAGGCCACTTGCACGGTAAAGCTACTACCTTTACCTAGCTCGCTGACAAGCTTTACATCTCCCCCTAATAGCTGAGCCAAGTTCTTTGAAATACATAAACCTAGGCCCGTTCCACCAAATCGACGAGTTGTTGTGGCATCGGCTTGTTCGAACGGTTTAAATACTCGCTCAACTTCACGCTCAGACATACCAATTCCGGTATCTTCAATGACAAATTCTAATAGCTGTCGCTCATCGTTATAGTGAATATCAAGCGAGATAAAGCCTTGCTCAGTAAATTTAACGGCATTGCTAGCAATGTTTATTAATATTTGTTTTAAGCGTGTGGTATCACTGTTAATGCTTTGAGGAATTGGTAAGTTGTAATTAATATTAAACTGCAGTTGCTTTTGATTCGCTAATGGGCGAATGATTGAATCAATATCATGAATTAATTGAACAACCGAGCAAGGGCTTCGTTCGACGGCCAGTTTTTCTGCTTCAATTTTAGATAAATCGAGAATGTTATTTATGAGCTCTAAAAGGTGTTTAGAGTTTCGCAAAATTGTACTTAAATGCTGCTCATCATTCACCGCATCTTTGTTGTGTAGCAGTTGCTCAGTAAAACCCATGATTGCGGTAAGTGGGGTGCGAATTTCATGGCTCATATTTGCTAAAAAGCGGCTCTTTAATTGGTTTGCTTGTTCAGCTTGGGCAATAGCCACTTCAAGTTTGTTATTCATAGCTTCAAGCGCTTTAGTTCGGCTTTCTACTTTTTCTTCAAGGTGGTGTTTGTACTCTTCGAGTTCATCTTGGTAGTCACGAATTTGATTTACCATGTGATTAAAGTCGTTAAATAAGACACCCACTTCATCGTTAGTATGCGCAGGTAAATAAACTGATAAGTCACCATCACCTACTCGGTGACTCGCAGCACCTAATAATTCGACAGGGGTTAACAGTAAATTACGAACAACGATATAAATTAAAATTGGTAACGAGATCACTGAGATAATTACAATCAGTGCAGTTATTAAGCTAATTGCTTTACCTGACTGATAGAGTAAATCTTTGGGAGTTGTTGAAATGAAATAGTCGCCGTCCGTCATTTGCACAGCGTAGATAATTCGCTCTTCTTTATCGATACTTGATAATTCAATATCGGCCAGTTTTCCGTAATCAGCTAATCTCTTTATTTGCTCGAGCTCATATTCACTTAAGTAGTTGCCGCGCAGGTCATAATCAGAGCTAAATAAAATTTGCCCTTTAGTCGTTAAGAATAAATTTAGGGTGTTATTAAATGGGGCTTCTAAAATACTGGCGTTTAAAATAGATGGCTCAACATGTACCACAATAAAGCCAAGCTGCTGAGGCTGTTTTAGGTAGTAATCAATGTTATAAATTGGATGCACAAAATAGAGGCTGGTCGAACCGTCTTCTTTGGGGATCATAAATTGCTGTTGACGCAGGTTTGATTTGAGTACTTGTTTGAAAAACGGGTAGCTCTTTGGCGCGGGTGTCAATTGGCTTGAATAAAAAGCATCACTTCTGCCGTCTGGGGCAACATAATTAATACTAATTATATCTGGGTAAGCTTCTGAATAACTGGCAAATACATTCATTAGTTCGCCAAGTCGCTCGATATATTGATTTTTAGAGCCCGGCTCTCGAGACAAAAAGTCGGCAAGTACTGGAGACGTTGATAATAAACGCGTAATAGAATGAAACGAGTCTATGTAGTTGAAGATCTTCTGTTGTTGTTGTTCAACAAAGCGACTCACAATCAGCTCAGCTTGTTTTTTTGTTGAATTGGTCACATTGGTTAACGTAAAGCCACCTAAAAACAACAAAGGTAAAATCACTAATGGGGTGATATACCATAATAATCGAATACTGAGCTTACTGGTTTTCATGACCTAAATTAATATCCTCCGTGCAATTTATCCATAGTATGCGTTACAACTTGATTACACAAGCTTAGCAAAAAAGTGAACAACGAAAATCCCTAACCCAAGGTGAATAATTACTTACAATCGCTGCTTTTTTGGCTAAGACAAACAAGGTATAATACACGGCAATTCTATTTTATTTTTACAGTGCGCACCGAGCTTTATAATTTATAAGGCAGTTAAGTGCGCTTTGTTATGACTAAAAGCAGCTTACATGTCTAATTTAACTACCGAAATTAATAAACGACGCACTTTTGCGATCATCTCGCACCCGGATGCGGGTAAAACCACCATTACAGAAAAAGTTCTGTTATTCGGACAAGCGATTCAAAAAGCGGGTACCGTAAAAGGTCGTGGCTCAAACCAGCACGCAAAATCAGACTGGATGGAAATGGAAAAAGAACGTGGTATCTCGGTTACTACGTCAGTTATGCAATTTCCTTACAATGAGCGTCTGGTTAACTTACTTGATACTCCAGGACACGAAGACTTCTCTGAAGATACCTACCGTACATTGACAGCAGTTGACTCTTGTCTAATGGTAATCGACGCTGCGAAAGGTGTTGAGGATCGTACTCGTAAATTAATGGAAGTAACACGCTTACGTACTACACCTATCGTCACCTTTATGAATAAGTGTGACCGTGATATTCGTGACCCAATGGAGTTATTAGACGAAGTTGAAACCGAGCTTAATATCGCCTGTGCACCTATCACATGGCCGATTGGTTGCGGTAAAGAGTTTAAAGGTGTGTATCACATTCACCGCGAAGAAACGATTTTGTATAGCACAGGCCAAGGCCATACTATTCAAGAAGTTCGAACAATCAAAGGACTCGATAACCCTGAGCTTGACCAAGCTATTGGTAGCGAACTGGCAGAGCAGCTTCGTGAAGAACTTGAGCTAGTTGTCGGTGCATCACACGAATTTGACTTAGATCTGTTTTTAGCGGGCGAGCTATCACCTGTGTATTTTGGTACGGCATTAGGTAACTTTGGTGTTGACCATGTACTTGATGGCTTAACAGAGTGGGCGCCTGCACCACTACCACGCGAAACAGAAGACCGCCAAGTTGTTGCAACCGAAGAGAACTTCTCTGGCTTCGTATTTAAAATCCAAGCGAACATGGATCCTAAACACCGTGACCGTATTGCCTTTATGCGAATTGTATCAGGCAAATATAGCCAAGGTATGAAGATGAGCCACGTGCGTATTGGTAAACAAGTGAGTATCTCTGATGCGGTAACCTTTATGGCCGGTGACCGTGAGCGAGCGCAAGATGCTTACGCGGGTGACATCATAGGTTTACACAACCACGGCACGATTCAAATTGGTGACACCTTCACACAAGGTGAAAAAATGAAGTTTGGTGGTATCCCTAACTTCGCACCAGAATTATTCCGTCGTATTCGCTTAAAAGATCCACTTAAGCAAAAGCAATTATTAAAAGGCTTAGTTCAGCTATCTGAAGAAGGTGCTGTGCAAGTATTTAGACCACTTATTAACAACGACCTTATCGTTGGCGCGGTCGGTGTACTACAGTTTGATGTGGTTGTTGCGCGCTTAAAAGCAGAGTACAACGTTGACGCCATTTACGAAGGTGTCAGCGTAAACACTGCTCGTTGGGTAAGCTCTGACGATGTTAAAAAGTTTGAAGAATTTAAGCGTAAGTGCGAGAGCAACTTAGCATTAGATGGCGGCGATAATCTTACTTATATCGCACCAAGCCGTGTTAACTTGAACTTATCGATGGAACGTTATCCAGACATCAAGTTTAATCATACACGCGAAAACTAATACACTAAGCTTGCATCAAATTTAAGTGCCCGTACTGCGGGCCATAAAGGTAAAAATTACAATGAATATTCGTACTCTTTTAATCGAAAAAGCAATTGCAGCTATGGTTGCAGCTGGATTACCAGAAGACACAAATCCAGCGGTTACACAAAGTACACGCCCGCAGTTTGGTGATTACCAAATCAATGGCGCAATGGGCGCGGCTAAAAAATTAAAATCAAACCCGCGTGAACTTGCACAAAAAATTATCGATAACCTAGACCTTGCTGATATCGCAGAAAAAACAGAAATTGCAGGCCCTGGTTTTATCAACATTCACTTAAAGCCTGAGTTTTTATCAGCTAGCTTAAAAGCAGCAAACGAAGACGAAAAGCTGGCTGTTGCGCCACATGCAAAAGCGAAAAAAGTGGTTGTTGATTATTCATCACCTAACCTTGCTAAAGAAATGCACGTAGGTCACTTACGTTCAACTATCATTGGTGATGCGGTTGTTCGTGCCCTTGAGTTCCGTGGTGATGAAGTTGTTCGTCAAAACCACATGGGTGACTGGGGTACTCAGTTTGGTATGTTAATCGCACACTTAGAAGATCAAATCAACCAAGGTGTTGATTTAGAATCTGTTGCACTTGCGGATTTAGAAACCTTCTATCGTGATGCGAAAAAACGCTTTGATGATGAAGAAGGCTTTGCCGATAAAGCGCGTAACTACGTGGTTAAATTGCAAAGCGGCGATGCACACTGTGAAAAACTTTGGAAGTTATTCATTGCCACTTCTGTAAAGCACTCTGAAGAAGTTTACAAACGCCTAAACGTAACGCTTACGCAAGATGACATCATGGCAGAAAGTGCTTACAACAGCGAACTTGCAAACATCATCGCGCTATTAAAAGACAAAAACATTGCTGTTGAATCTGATGGTGCACAAGTGGTGTTCTTAGATGAGCTTGCTAACAAAGACGGTGAGCCTTCAGTATTTATCGTACAGAAATCAGGTGGTGGCTTCTTATATGCAACAACCGACTTAGCTGCATGTGATTACCGCTCAAATAAACTCGGTGCTGATCGTATCTTAATCTTTGTAGATGCACGTCAAAGCTTACACTTCAATCAAGTTGAGCTAACAGCACGTAAAGCGGGTTTATTACGTGATGAAACAAGTTATGAATTCTGCCCATTCGGCACTATGATGGGTGAAGACGGCAAGCCATTCAAAACACGTACAGGCGGTACTGTTAAACTTGCAGACTTACTTGAAGAGTCAATCACTCGTGCTGCAGCTAAACTTGCTGAGCGTGAGTCAGATTTAAGCGACGAAGAGCGTAGCGAAATTGCCCGTAAAGTGGGTATTGGTGCAGTGAAATATGCGGATCTGTCTAAGCACCGTACTAGCGACTATATCTTCAACTGGGACACTATGCTGAGCTTTGAAGGTGCAACAGCCCCTTACTTACAATATGCATACACGCGTGTTCGCAGTATTTTCCGTAAATCAGGTATCGATGCTGCTTCATTAACAGCTGACGTTGCAATCAACGAGCCACAAGAAAAAGCACTGGCACTTAAACTTCTACAGTTAGAAGAAGTGCTTGATCTAATGATCAGCGAAGCGACACCGCACGTATTATGTGGATACCTATACGAACTAGCAAGCCTATACATGACGTTCTACGAAGCATGCCCAGTTCTAAAAGAAGGCGTAGAGCCAAGCGTTCGTGACAGCCGATTAGTACTGTGTAATTTGGTAGCGAAGACGCTGAAGTCAGGATTGGACCTGCTAGGTATCGAAGTAATGGAGCAAATGTAATCTGCTTCGTGTAGTTCGCTTTAGCTGCGTTAATGAGTTTATTTAGCCTAAGTCACATACAAAACACGTATGCTCCTTGGCATAAATAAACTCATTGCCTTGCTAGCACTCCTACACTTGCAGAACGTTTAAGACTCAAAGGGATAAGTCGGTTTTCCGCCTTGTCTTAGGCTAAACTACTTAGGTGAATTCTGCTTCGTGTAGTTCGCTTTGAAAGCACTCCTACACTTGCAGATGATGCGCTTTGTAGGTTGGGTAGAGCGCAGCGAAACCCAACAAATTGACAGCTCAACAACCTTGATTAATCTTTAGCTGATAGCGATAGAGGGAATTTTATGAAACTTGAAGATATTCGCCGTGAATATTTACAGGATGGTTTATCTGAAGACATGCTTGATGCGTCTCCAATCAAGCAGTTTGAAAAATGGCTTGAGCAAGCTGTTGCCACTAATTTGCCTGATCCTACGGCGATGGTAGTCGCAACGGTTGATGAACATGGCCAGCCTTCGCAGCGTATCGTGCTGTTAAAGCATCTTGATGAAAATGGCTTTGTGTTTTTTACCAATACCGGCTCGCGCAAGGCGCAGGAGCTTAAAGGTAATAACAAAATCTCTCTGCATTTCCCATGGCACCATATGGAGCGACAAGTCATTGTTTATGGTGAGGCTAAACCCTTACCAACAACTGCTGTTGCTAAGTACTTTTTATCGCGTCCTAAAGAAAGCCAATTAGCTGCATGGGCATCTCAGCAAAGTCGTCCTGTGTCATCACGTAAGGTGTTAATGGAAACATTTGCGAAAATGAAGCAAAAGTTTTCTGATGGTGAAATTCCATTGCCTGATTTTTGGGGTGGCTATTGTGTTGAGCCTACTAAAATTGAGTTTTGGCAAGGTGGTGCGCACCGCCTGCACGACCGCTTTATGTATCAACGCCAAGCCGACGGTAGTTGGCAGTTTGGTCGTTTAAATCCGTAAATGCGTTTTATCGATTCCCACTGCCATCTTGATTTTAGCGAATTTGATGAAACTCGCACAGAGCTCATCAAAGCATGCAAGCAAGTAGGAATTGAGCATTTTATTGTGCCAGGTGTGAGCTTGGCACAATCTACAGCACTTCTTTCTTTTGCCAAATCAGAGCCAAGAATTTCAGTTGCTTTAGGCTTACATCCTTATTTTTTATCTGACCACCAAGCTCATCACCTCGCAGAATTAGAGCAGTTAGCAAAAGCCAATTTAGGCCAGTTTATTGCCATCGGTGAGTGCGGTCTTGATCGCAGTATCGACAACCTCGATAAACAAACGCAGCTTTTTGAAGGGCAGATAGAGCTCGCCAATCAACTTGCTTTGCCACTGATTGTGCATCACAGACAAAGCCATGATTTAATTGCCCGCTCATTTAAGCGCTGCAAACCCAAATATGGAGGGGTTATTCATGCTTTTTCAGGCTCAGAACAACAAGCCTCAAGTTATATAAAACAAGGTTTTAAGCTTGGAGTTGGTGGCGTGATAAGTTATCCACGCGCGGCGAAAACTCGTAAAGTCTTAAGCGCTATAGAGCCACAGCATTTAGTACTTGAAACCGATTCGCCGTCAATGCCACTTGCTGGCTTTCAAGGGCAGGTAAATACGCCGCTTAAGGTGCGTGATGTATTTGCACATTTATGTGAGCTTAAAGGCGTGATAGGTGATGCAAAGCAGCAACTTGCTGCCGAACTTTACGATTCTTGCTCTGCGCTTTTTTTGATATAGCGATTAAATTGCCAGCGTTTTAGGCCACGGCCAAGTTGCCACGTAAAAATACAAGTAATTACGAGCATAAGTAATACTTGTCTGCCTAAGTCATGAAAGCTACTGTGGCTGGTGGCTATCGATGCTTGCGTAAGATACGTTATTGCCACAAACCCGAGTGGTCGCTCGTTATCACTAATAACGGGCTCAACAAATGGTGTTTTTAATTTACTAATGCCCGGCGTTGAATCCGGTAACAAACCAAAGGTATGGTGACTTTGCCAGTTATCACTGGCAGCTACTTGAATACCTTGTTGGTCGTAAATTATTGCAGCTAACACATACTCATCTGCAGCTATGTGGTTACATAGCGCTTTTAATTCTGGTTTGTTTTTTTCTAGTAGTGGGGTTTTAGCGTTTAGGGCCATAAACTTGGTTAAGCTTATCGCTGTGCTGTCTGCACTATCATAAAGTAACTGATGACTTTGAAAACTACTATTAACGGCAACCCAGCTCAGCAGCACAAAACAGGCTGCAGCTAGACTTAAACGCACCAAACGTTGGCGGTATGTAGCCGAAAATGGAGTTTTTAGTTGGTTATTTTTCATAGTCACCGTATACGCTGCTGACAGCTTTTCAATTTGATGGTACAACTAAACCAGTATAATAACCTTATTAGTTCATTGATTGCGAGTAGCTCATGCGCGCGCAAGGACAGACATAAGTCTAATGTGGAGCCACTATGTCACAGCTTAGCTTAGCTGCTACACCTTCAGCAAATTTAGCTGAACAAATCAGCCTAAATTGCTGGTATAAAATTGAAAACAAACACCTTATTACAACAGACTTTACGCCAAAAGCAAGTCAGGGCGTATTTAGCGTAGCATTCGGTAAAGTACTTGATGCTGAGCAAATACTGGCTATTAGTGAGTTTTTAGCGGCACAAGGGTTTAGCAATTTATCGCTATGTTGTTATCAGCCAATTGCAGACATGCCAGTGGCATGGAGCTTTCATAGCGATGCAACAACAACACTCAGCCCACTGGTATTAGTTGAGTTTGCCAAGCAAATTGGTATTCAACTGGTGCAGTTGACTAATCCACCTACGGTTGATGAGCCTGGTCTATTATTAATGGACATGGACTCTACCGCGATTACTATCGAGTGTATAGATGAAATAGCACGACTGGCTGATGTATATGATGAAGTGGCTGCTGTGACCGCCCAAGCAATGGCTGGACAATTAGATTTTGCACAAAGCTTAAAACAGCGTGTTGCTAAGCTTGAAGGTATTGATGTTGATCTAATCGATGGCTTAAAAGCACGTTTACCACTTATGCCGGGTGTTAGTGAATTATGCCAATACTTAAAACAACATAATTGGCATTTAGCCATTGCATCAGGTGGTTTTGTACCATTTGCTGAGCAAGTGCAAACACTAATAGGTTTAGATGAAGTGCACGCTAATACCCTTGAGTTCAAAGATAATCGTTTAACAGGTAAAGTGATTGGCACTATTGTTGATGCTGAAGAAAAAGCCCGTGTACTTAAACGAATCGAAGCAAAGCTTGCCTTAAATAATCGTCAAACTGTTGCCATGGGTGATGGAGCTAACGATTTAAAAATGATGGCTGCGGCAGGGCTTGGTGTGGCTGTTCACGGTAAACCTAAAGTGGTTGAGCAAGCACAAACGGCTATTAACGAAGGTTCGTTGCTGCAAGTTGCTTACTTGTTAGGCCTACCGTTAGATTACTCGCTTTAACCAGATTGCTTTGCGTTTACTCATTTCGTCGATCAGCCTTTGGTCAATATCAAAATGGGTAAGCGCTTCTTCGGTTATATCAATTAAATCTCCCACACCAGCAACAGCCCATAATGCTTCCTCTAAATCTTTTGCTTTGTGTAAAGCATATTGGCTGATGTATTTAAGCTCATTCGATAAGTAATCAATATCAGGTCGGCCTGTGCGTGATACATATAAACGAAATACAAACACTAAGTCGTTTTTCAGTGCTTTTTTTACAAATAGTGTTTGTGATGTGTAATCCTCATCGCTAATGCAGCGGCTGGTAATTGAGTCAGCAATTGTGCCTAAACGTGGGTTAAAACAAACAAAAAGTGTAAATGGCAAAGGAGCATCTTGACGACTACGATCTTTGATAAGTGGGGTGATCACTTCGGTTATTTGGTCTGTCGACAACAAGCCATCAATGCTGGTGCTTTCATTAAGCAGTGCAAAATTTTGTAAAAGCACATGTAATGGACTTGGGTATAAGCCTTGCCCAATAGCACCTATTTTAAAATGGGCTGATTCTTTATGGAGATAAAGCGGAAATTGGCAAACACTTTTTGTTACCATGTTTCTAAGTGCAGTAGAGAGCCCAGGAATCTTAGGGGTTTCTTCACACACTTTTAGTTTATCTTTATTATTATCAATCAACACCGTGAAAAAGGTTATTGCCATATGAGGCAAATCGGTTACTCGATGTACTTTTAAATTCACAGTTGTAAGCGACTTACTTATTGCCATAACTTCATAGCTAAGATCACTTAGGTCGTGTTTTTTGGTGATTTTCTGTAGTTCAGGCAAGCTTAACTTAATGATATCGCCCTTTTTAAAGTCTACAGGTTTCTCACATTCAATTTGTAACCCCATAACTGAAAGATCACGTGTGTAGCCCTGCACAAGTTGTTCTTTATGCTTAACCGTGACAGATGTTTTATACAAGAATCGCTTATGCGCTCTTAAATTCACATACTCTAAGGCAACAGGCTCTAGATGAGGCGGTGACTTGTGTTTACTGTGGCCAAATTGTTTTAATTGATTAACCGCAGTTTTATCAAATACACGTTGTTGGTATTTTTTCTGCTCATACTCACTACCCACTGAAGTCAAAATCAACAAGTATTTAACGTCTTTTAGCATGCCTTGCACACGCGGGGTCGGTGGCTTGTTGAGCTTTTCGATGTTTTTACCTGCGCTACTTGGTAACGTCAATGGAATGTATGAATCTTCTGGATGGCTTGGCATTAGCTGAAGTTTAAAACACTGCCAGCTATCTTTTTGACTACCAAACCCTAAAAACAAATCTTTTAAATGAGGCTGATTATTTAACTCAGAGCGAGTTGCTGAATAGTAATAAATTCTGCCAGATACTGTATGAGTAAAAGTGTAAATATAGTCTTCTTTTACGGCATCAGGGCTACTGAGTAAGTGAGCAATGCGCTGCTGATTAACAATACTGTATAAACATGACACTTTTCGCTCATCACAAAAGTAACGCTGAATAAATATATTGTTTTCTGTTGTTAAGGCGAGACTTGGGTAAAGCTTGTCACCCTGCAAACTTAAAAACGTATAGAGCGAAGTCACTCGAGGAATATAGTATTGCTCATATCCTTTAGAGACAACAGCATCTAAGGTATTGTCTAAATTAACTTTATAGCGTCGTTTATTGCCGTGGATAAAGCTATTTAAAAAGTCGTCAAACTGCTTGTTATTTTCTATAAAGGTACGTTTTAAGCGCACATGATTATATTCACGCGATACCTTTTCGACGGCAATAACTTCATATTGAATACCATTTTTCAGACCCAGCTCAAAGTCTTGCTCGAGACCAACCAAGCGTAAGCCAATTAATTGGCCTTTTTTTAATTTATATCGGGGGGCAAGTTTGATTTTTGCACCGCTTAACGAGATATCAGAAGTTGATGCTGAGACTTTCGTTTCTTTATCAATTTCAACCGAGATCTTTATGGAGTAATTCATGCGCTCTTCAGAGCGGCTTTCATAAGAAGCAAATTTGATAACTTTTGCAGTTAACTGATTACTACTGTCATCGCTAATGAGGTCTTGCTCGGCGGCTTTTTTTTGCATCACTCGGTGATTGTTTTCGGTATTCATCACCGCTTCATAGACTGCAAGGGTATAGCCACCGTGGCGTTTAATCGCATCTTCAAACACTTCAATGGCGGTGTCATCCATAAAGTGCTGTTTGCCCTCATACTCGTAAGGTTTTACTTGTCCAGTGACTTGACCACGCAAATCGATAAAGCGTGCTACAGGCTGAGATAAACGCGACATCTCCATTTTGATCAAAAACTGCTCTGGCTTAGTTAAGCTGGCTGTTTTTGCTTTAAATAGCTTGTCGAATTGAGGTGTGCCTAAATTCGCCTTTAGTTCTTCAACTAGACTTTCGTATTTAAGCAAGATATCTTCTGGCATTTATAAAACCATCACTGTCTATCAAATAACGTAGTATTACTCGGCGGTGTTTTGCAGCTCACTACGCGAGTAGTAATTACTTTGTTGTTTTATTAGTTATTGTTATAAGTACTAGCCAATAAAATGGCAAGTTCTCTGGTATTTATTATTAAGCAAAAACTGTGCCCTTAACTTGTTCTTTAGTCAACAGTTAACATATAAGAAGGTCGATAGGGAGCAAGTTACCATGTATTATCTTCGATGTTTTTAAATCTACTATACATCAATTACCTTAGTAGTCAGTTTTACTTTGTCTACCAGATGCTTGAAAATAGTGGTTCAGTAAATACCAGCTATCCAAACAGGTAAGGCCGAATGGCAAAATCAGCAAAAATCGAATTTGTCTGCACTGAGTGCGGCATGAATTATCAGCGCTGGCAAGGGCAGTGTAAATGTGGTGCATGGAATACCCTTGCAGAGTTTAAACCGTCAGCAGGGCAGTCAAAGCAAGCTGCTAGTCGAGCTGCAATTGCAGGCTATGCCGGTAATGTGGGCGGCGGTTCAAAAAAAATAAATGAAGTTGCAACCACTGAAGCTGAAAAGCGCCTCACAGAAATTGGTGAATTAGACAGGGTATTAAGTGGCGGCGTGACCACAGGCTCAGTGAATATTATTTCTGGGGATCCAGGGGCAGGTAAAACCACCTTGTTGTCAGATTTAGTTGCACGTATGTCAAAAGTAATGCCGTCTTTATACTGTACTGCAGAAGAGTCGTTATCACAGTTTAAAAATCGGGTTAACCGCTTACGTCTAGATTACAACGAAGATGAGCTGTACTTGCTATCTGAAACCAGCGTTGAAGCAATCATTGAAGAACTTGATAAACATAAAATAAAGTTTGCTGTTATCGACTCAATTCAGGCTGTTGTAACAGAAACGGCAAATGGTACTCCAGGGTCACCCTCACAAGTGAAAAGTGCGGCTCAGGCGCTCACGCAATATTGTAAGCAAAATGATGTGACCATGTTTATTATCGCTCACGTAAACAAAAATAACGAAATTGCTGGGCCACAAACCTTAGTACACATTGTTGATGCGTTATTACACATTGACACCAATGATGGGCAAGTAAGGACATTACGTGCCAATAAAAACCGTTTTGGCGATATCGACACTGTGGGCATTTTTAGAATGTGTGAGCGAGGTATGCTGAGCGTTGATAATCCGAGCGAAATCTTCCTATCAGGTTCAACGACTGAGTCGCCGGGCTCTGCGATTACTTGTATTCGTAAAGGCAATCGTAACTTACTACTCGAAATTCAATGTCTAACCACAGAAACCGAAGCTGAATTCCCTCAACGAGTGTGTGTTGGTTTAAACATGAATCGTATCAAGATGCTCACGGGGATTTTACGAAAACACACTAAAACAAAAATCTTCCATGATACGTTTTTTAATATAGTTGGTGGTTTAAAAATTGATGAGTCAGAAACCTGCATTGATTTAGCGTTAGTTACAGCACTTTTAAGTAGTTTGAATGAGTTTGTGGTGCCACGGACTACTTGTATTATGGGCGAGTTGAGTTTAAATGGTGATGTAAGACCAATAGACAGTGGCGTACCTCGAGTTAAAGAAGCGGCGCAACATGGCTTTACTGAAATCTTTATTCCTTATCGTAATTACCATAAATCAATGGAAGGCTTAGGCGCAAAAATTACCCCAGTGAAAACTGTGCATGAATTACTGTCGTTAATTAACTAAACACAATTTGATACACTGATAAAAAATTTACACCAATTAAAGGAAATAAAATGAAGAAGTTAATTATTGCGGCGGTTGTTGCTGCGGCAGTCGGTGGCGTAGCTTACGCAAACTATGCTGTGACACAGGAAGTGAAAACAGTGGTTGATCAGCAGCTGAGTGCTTTATCAGCACAAAGTGGTGTAGATATTACTTATAGCGATATTTCAGCGAGTGTTTTTGATAGCAGCATGGAGCTTTCGGGTATCAAAGTACAAAGCCTTGATAGCAATGAAGCTATTGCAACCATAGATACGATTGAAGTATCAGGTTATGAGCAAGACAGCATTCCACCTCATACTGGGTTTGTGATGACAAACTTTCGATTCAGTGATGATTTCCTCGCTCAGTTACCGCAAAACGCCAACAACAAATTAGCGTCTACAAGCTATAACGTTAAGTCTTCGCTAGATTACAATAAAGACTCTGGTGATAGTGCGTTTGCAGTTAACGTGACTGCAAATGAAGTGGCCGATGTTCACTTTAATTTAGGGTTGGCGAAATCAACTCCTTTAATGGAAGCGTCATTGGCTATCAGCAAGATGCAAAACTCAACACAAAATGGCCAGCTCACATTAGAGCAGCAACTACAACAGCAATCAAAAATGATGGCGGCCATGAGCCAGTTAGAGCCACGAAGTATTTCACTGTCAGTTGCAGATGAAGGTGAGTTAAAAGCGGTTGTAGAGAGCTTCTTGCAAGCGCAAGGTATGACTCATGAACAGTTCCAGCAGGTTGTTGCTATGCAGTTACAACAAGCGCCGGTTAGCACTGACTTAGAGACTGCTATTACTAATTTTGCTCAAGGCTTATCATCATTATCGGTTTCGGCAAACTTGCCAGAAGGTCAGTCTATGATGCAAATCAATCAGCAAATTATGGCGCTAATGGGACAACCTGAAGAACTTGCCAAATTTATTAACCTTCAAGCAAGCGGTAAATAAGGCTAAGGTGCAGACAACCTTAAAGTGTTGCTCCGTCTTGTGAGCTTACTTTAAGGTTGTTTTTAACTTTTCGGATGCCTCGGTTATGCTCCAAAAACTTTTGTGCTAAAGCACGTTGAAATCCTGTCTTGGTAGAGCCGATAAGCTCAACCGTATCACCCTCTACAATCACCTGTAGATTAGAAATAGTAAAGTTAGGGTTGCTGGTTAGTTTCTGCAAAGCATATTGTTGCAATCTAGGTTGTGCTGATGTGCTTGATGTTAAAACACTGGTATTTGCACTCACCTTTGTCGCACAAGCTAGTAAAAATAAACAACTTAATGAGATCAGTACTACGGTTAATTTAAAGCGGTTCATACGATTCCCTCGCGAAGACTCTGTTGCAGAACCAGTTACAATTATCATTCCAATTTTAAGTTTCTGATTATAAAGTGATTTTATGCTTGGTAGGTTAAAAGGTATGAACTAATTACACAGTAATTAGTAAAAAAGTACATGCAGCAGAGAGCAAAATGCCGAGACGAGCTCGGCATTTTCAAGTAAAGATATTAAGCTATTTTTTCTTTTTTACTTTTGCTTTGGCTTTTTTCTTAGCCTTGATCTTTGCAGGATCTTTTTTCTTTTTAGATGGGATCTTTGCTTCTTTGTGTTGAGGCTCAATACCTTTAATTACGCGACGTTTAAGCTTTTGCTCAATGTAGCGTTCAACCTTGCCCAGAATAGCCACATCGTGAGCTTCGATAAATGAAATCGCAATCCCTTTTTTGCCAGCGCGGCCAGTTCGGCCAATGCGGTGTACATAGATATCTGCAGTACGCGGCATATCAAAGTTAATAACATGACTAATATCGGCGACATCAATGCCACGTGCAGCAACATCGGTTGCCACTAAGATATTATTGCGACCAGAGTGAAAGTTCTCCATCGCTTTCATGCGTTTGTCTTGTGGCATTTCACCACGTAGCCATGCAACGCGTAACCCTTCGTTGTTAAGCTCACCAATCAAGGTTTCTAAGCGTTCACGGGTTTTAACAAACACGATTGCTTTATGTATGTCTTCACCGTTTAGGATCTCAACCAACATTTTTAGTTTATGGTTATAGTCATCAGCTAGATGAACCCACTGATGAATTTTAGCTTTCTCTTTTCGGGTTGACTCTGCTTCAAGTAGTGCAGGGTCATTTAAAATTCGTTCTGCAAATAACTCAACGCTGTCGCCTTCAAGTGTTGCTGAGAACAAGAAACATTGGCGACGATTACGTGCTTCGTCACAAATTCGCAGCATTTCTTTACGAAAACCCATGTCTAGCATGCGATCAGCTTCATCAAGAATAAGCAGTTCAACATTCTCAGCATGGAAATTCTCAGTTTCGAGGTATTCCATTAAGCGCCCTGGCGTGGCAATTAAAATGTCGTTATTACTCTCGAAAATTTCTTTATGTGTCCCGTAGTTAATACCGCCGGTTACTACACCAATTTTGAGGTGTGTTTGCGCAGCAAGTAATTCACATTGTTCATGAATTTGATAAGCCAATTCACGAGTCGGTGTCATGATCAGCACGCGAGCAAAGCCAGGATCGCGACGAGGGAAATCAAGCAAGTATTGAATTGCAGGGATCAAAAAAGCGGCTGTTTTACCAGTACCAGTTGGCGCAGATGCTAAAATATCGCGGCCTCTTAGCGCTTCAGGGATCGCTTGTTGTTGAATACTGGTTGGTGTATCAAAACCCATTTTATTAATGGCATTTAACAGCTTGTTATCGATATCAAATTCAGAAAATTGCATAGAGTGACGTAAATAGAGGACAATTAGGCCTAATTATACGCGTTAACGCGGCTGTGGTGAATGAAAAGGTGAAAAAATGTCAGGCTTTGTGTTTAAACAATTTTCGGTGGAGCAAACTCGTGCTGCAATGAAGGTGTCAACGGATGGCATTTTGTTAGGCGCATGGGCCACTCTTACTAACGCCACACGTATATTAGACATAGGGACTGGAACAGGGCTGCTGGCCTTAATGGCAAAACAGCGAGCGCCACAAGCAACAGTGATGGCGATCGAGATTGATCATGATGCTTGTATCGACGCCCGAGCTAATTTTACCAATAGCCCGTGGTCAGATATCCGTCTTTATCAAGGTGCCGTGCAGTCATTTGAATCACCAGAGCCCGTTGATGTTATCATCACCAATCCGCCATATTTTAACGCCAGCCTCAAAGGAGAGAATGCGCCACGTAATGCTGCACGTCATACTGATGGCCTTAGTTTTAACGAATTAATAGCTGCATGTAGCAGGCTTAGTCATGACAAAACGTTGTTGAATGTTATTCTACCTTGTCCAGAAGCTGAGCAATTTATTGCTATTGCAAAGCAATTAGGTTGGCATTTAAATCAACAATGTTTAATACAAACAACGCTCAAAAAAGCACCGAGCCGCTGCTTAATGTTATTTAGCCAACAGGCTATAGAGTGCAAAAAATCGCAGTTGGTTATTCATGCTCAGGATGGTAGTTACAGCGCCGATTATCAAAGGCTTTGCAAAGCCTTTTATTTGAAAATGTAACGCTAATATAAGATTTTTGGCGATTCTAATTACTGTTCGGGGATCGCAGGTGGACGTAATTGTATCACCTCATCAAGTTGAATTTGCTGAACATATTCAAGTTTAAGTAAAGCATCTAGTACTCTTTTACAATGTTGTTTATCAATATCAGCACTACAAAAGTTGATGATATTAAATTGTCGTTTGATGTTCAGTCCCGTTATGTCAGGCAGTGGTTGCGTGGTTTCAATTAATACACGAATGCTGGGATAGGGATCGGCATAACCAGAGTGTAATAATTTTTCGATGTTAAATAGGTTATCTTTAAGTTTGCCTAGTTCATTCGCTGTTTTCACGCTTTGTGGTATAAATACTTGTTCGTTAAGGCTATTTACTGTAATTTCGCCTTTGGCGTGAAGTGGGTTAATTTGATGATTGTCATATTGAATAACATCACCAGTCACTAAAGTGAATTGTTTCATTGTGTATCCTTTCAATTGGTTATCCATCCACCTCAAGCATAACAAAATGATGCGTCTAAAAAAATTAATTGTAGTAATAAATTCTTAATAAAGTAGGTGATCTATGTTCCGTTTAGCGTTTGTACTCGCTGCGATGTTATTTTCTCAACTATGCGCTGCAGCAATCAGTCCGGTAGGGCTTTGGAAAACAATTGATGAAGAAACGAATGAAGCGAAATCACTCGTGCGTATTAGTGAACAAAACGGCGTGCTGGTTGGCAATGTTGAAAAAATATTGAATCCAGCTAAGCAAGATGCACGTTGTGAAAAATGTAAAGGTGATAAGAAAAATCAGCCTATTTTGGGGTTGCAGATTATTGAAGGCGCAAAGGATGCCGGAGATGGAAGTTGGCAAGATGGTGAAATTCTTGACCCTAATAATGGCAAAACCTACACCTTAAAATTGACACCACAACAACAAGGTAAGGTGCTTGAAGTGCGTGGTTATATTGCTTTTTTCTATCGTAATCAATATTGGCAACGCGTTGAATAAAAAAAGCCAAGCATTGCTTGGCTTTTCCTTACAAGCGACTTTTACAAACTTTCGCTGTATTCAGTCATTATTTGCTCAACCCAGTTGGCAATACGCTCATCGCTGAGTTCGTATTGACTGTCTTCATCAAGGGCTAAGCCAACAAATTGTTTGCCATCTTCAGTCAGCGCTTTTGATGCTTCAAACTCGTAACTGTCATCGTTTGGCCACTTTCCTAATAAGGTGATGCTTTGATCACAAATTTCATCGTGCAGCATGCCAAGAGCATCTTGGAACCATTGACCATAACCTTGTTGATCACCCATGCCAAACAGAGCCACTGTTTTGCCATTTAGATTAACATCTTTGATATCATCCCAGATAGACTCCCAGTCTTCTTGAAGCTCACCAAAATCCCATGTAGAAATGCCGAAGATAACGAAATCGAATTGTTCTGCATTTTTTAATGGTTCATCTTTGATGTTATGCAAGCTCACAACGTCTTGCCCAATAATATCGCGAATTTTCTCTGCCGCTATTTCTGTATAGCAGGTAGTCGAACCATAAAATAAACCAATCTGCATCGTATTTATCACCGTGTGTTTGCCTGATATGATAGCTACTCAAGCCGCTTGAAGTATCTACCTTCATGTAGTTTGGTAATATTTTACCGTAAGGCCTATTTAATTGATACCTTGATAAGGATGAGAGTAACCGTGGCGGATAATACTTCACAAGCACAAGCAGGTGTCATGACGGAACAAAATGCAGAGCATTTAGAGGTTTTTTTAGATACCTTGTATTTAGAACAAGGAGTCAGTGAGAATACTCTTGCCGCTTATCGAAGTGACCTCGATAAGTTTTGCCAATTTATTAAAGACACAGACTTACTTGCAGTAACAGCAGAAGATATAGAAGCTTATTTAGCATACCGTGTCGATTTAGGACTAAAGTCGCGCAGCACGGCTCGAAGTATCAGTGCGCTCAAGCGTTTTTATCAGTATTTTGTGCGCGAAAAAGCAATCCCCGACTCACCAATGGTTAATATTGCGCAACCTAAGGCGGGGCAATCGTTACCAAAAACTCTCTCTGAAGCCGAAGTAGAAGCATTGCTTGCAGCTCCTAATATTGAAGATCCAATGGGGCTTCGCGATAAAGCCATGCTTGAACTGTTGTATGCCACCGGGCTGCGTGTTACTGAGCTGGTAGGGCTAAGAATGGAGCAAATAAACCTGCGCCAAGCAGTCGTATTTGTAAAAGGTAAAGGTAATAAAGAACGATTAGTCCCTTTGGGTGAAGAAGCAATGTACTGGCTTGAACAGTTTTTAAAAGTAGGGCGCTCGCAGATGATTAAACACGCTACCGACTTTGTGTTTCCGTCTAAGCGGGGCATTGGCATGACCCGACAAACTTTTTGGCATCGCATCAAACACTATGCTATTTTGGCAGCAATAGAGTCACCATTATCACCGCATACGCTCAGACATGCTTTTGCGACGCACCTTTTGAATCATGGGGCAGACCTTCGTGTTGTGCAAATGATGTTAGGTCATAGTGACTTATCAACAACACAAATTTATACGCATGTAGCGAATGAAAGATTAAAGTCGGTACACGAGCAGCATCACCCTCGTGCATAGTGCAACTTTTTTTAAGATGTACCGGTCTATGTAAAAAATGTTCAGGATATAGGATAGTTATGAAAAAGTTAGTTTTAGCCACGGCACTATTTGGCACAAGCTTAAATGTTTTTGCAAATGGCGTATCGACGACAGAAGCCGCTGACGCACCAATTGTTTCAAAATTTGCCGAGTTAGGTGTAAAGGTTAAGCAAGTTAACCCAAGCCCTGTGGCTGGTCTTAAAGAGCTAATTACCGATAAAGGCGTGTTATACGCAAGCCCTGATGGCCAATTCTTAATGCAAGGTACGTTGATTGACCTAAACAACCGTGTAAATCTAACCGAGCATGCGTTAAGTGATGTGCGTAAACAAGGCGTTGCAGAGTACGAAGACTCGATGATTGTTTACAAAGCGAAAAACGAAAAGCATTCAATCACAGTATTTACAGATATCACTTGCGGGTATTGTCGTAAATTACACCGCGAATTAGACGACTTTTTAGAGGCGGGTATTACTGTTAAGTATTTAGCTTTTCCAAGAGGCGGTTTAGCGGGCAAAGGTTATCAAGACTTAATGAATGTGTGGTGTGCTAAAGACCCAGCTGAAGCGTTAACAGAAGCTAAAGCGGGCGCAGAAGTAGCTGCAGTCCCAGGTTGTAACGCCCCGATTGCAGAGCATTACCAACTTGGTCAAAGCTTTGGTATGTCAGGTACACCGGCAATTATTTTAGAAGATGGTACGATGATCCCAGGTTATCAATCAGCTGCGCAAATCAGCCAAGCACTTGATGCTTTACCAAAAACATCGTCATAACTATTTTTAAACGAAAAGGCCTATTTGTCGTAGGCCTTTTTTATTCGCCTTAAGTTAAGAAGTACACTTTCCAACATGGAAAAAATAATTCAAGTTCGTCCTCGCGTTGATGACTCACACCTGCCAAATCATTTACATCCAGTCATTAAACAAATTTACGCATCAAGACAGGTGCAAGACGCAATAGAGTTAGATAACAGTGCAGCAACGTTACATGACTTTCGGTTGTTTAAAGACATCGACAAAGCCGTGTTGTTGTTGCAAGACGCATTAAAAGCACAAAGCCGCGTGTTAATCGTGGGAGATTTTGATGCTGACGGTGCAACCAGTACAGCAACCTTGATGCAAGGTCTTGCCATGTTTGGTTTGAAAAACCTTGATTACTTAGTGCCAGATAGATTCAGTTTAGGGTATGGCCTAAGTCCTGCGCTTGCAGAGCAAATTGTGGCCATGCAGCCTGAGCTTGTGATTACCGTTGATAACGGTATTTCATGCATCGATGGCATTGCAATTGTAAAGCATGCGGGTATTAAGGTGCTGGTGACTGATCACCACTTGCAGGGCGAGGCATTACCTAATGCCGATGCCATTGTGAACCCGAATCGTCATGACTGCCAATTTCCATCGAAATCAATAGCAGGCGTTGGGGTGGCTTTTTATCTGCTTATCGCTTTACGTAGTCACTTACGTGATCAAGGGTATTTTCAACATCAGCCAATGCCGAATTTGGCCGAATTACTTGATATTGTTGCCCTTGGTACCGTTGCCGATGTGGTCGCCCTTGATGCCAATAACCGTACCTTAGTACATCAAGGTTTAGCTCGTATTCGTAGCGGTAAAACACGTCCAGGTATTAGTGCTCTCATTGAAGTGGCAAATCGTAATGCAGCGCGCTTAAGTGCCAGTGACTTTGGCTTTTCATTGGCACCACGCTTAAATGCAGCAGGGCGCTTAGATGATATGAGTTTAGGTATAGCCTGTTTATTATCGAGCGATATAAATCAAGCCCGCCGCATTGCCAGCGAGCTCGACAGCCTCAATCATGAGCGCCGTGAAATAGAGCAGGGCATGCAAACTGAAGCGCAAGCCGTGCTTGACCGTTTAGCCTTTAAAACAGATTCAGTGCCTGATGCCATTTGCTTGTATCAAGCTGATTGGCACCAAGGTGTTATTGGCATTTTGGCTGGCCGCTTAAAAGAAAAGTATCACCGTCCTACGATTATTTTTGCAGCCGGCGATAACGGTGAAATTAAAGGCTCTTGCCGCTCCATTGAAGGGCTGCATATGCGTGATTTACTTGAGCGCATAAATACACTCTATCCGCATTTGATCAGTAAATTTGGTGGTCATGCTATGGCGGCCGGACTGAGTATCAATGAGCAGTGTTTTACTGAATTTAAAACCGTGTTTGAACACATGGTGGCACAAACACTCAGTGAAGAGCATAAGCAAAGTATTTTACTTACCGACGGTGAACTGCCAAATGATTGCTTCTCGATGGAGTTTGCCAACCTGTTAAAAAATGCAGGGCCTTGGGGACAACAATTTCCTGAGCCAGTGTTTGAACATGTGTTCGAAGTGGTGCAGCAGCGTATTGTTGGTGAAAAACACTTAAAACTAGTTTTAAAACATCAATCTGGAAGGTTAGTTGACGCAATAGCATTTGCTGTTGACGTGCGTGCCTGGCCCGACACCGAAGTACGTTACGTAAAAGCGGCATACCAACTCGATATAAATGAATTTCGTGGCAAATTCTCCTTACAACTAATTATCCGAGAGCTACAAAAAACCACATAAAAATATCGTTATAATCGACATAAAAGGCTAATAAAACGCTCGGTTTTTTGTTAAAATCGGGCGTTTTTAATATTTGTAGATAATTTACCGTAATTATTGTCGAAAGCGGTGCGCGGTAAATCAGCCATTTTGGAGTAATGTACATGTTTGAAGTGAATCCTGTGATTAATCAAATCAAGGAAATTCGCGAACGTACTGAACTGCTTCGGGGGTATCTTTGACTACCCTCTTAAGAAAGAGCGGTTAGAAGAAGTTAACGCAGAACTTGAAGATTCAGCAGTGTGGAATGAGCCAGAGCGAGCTCAAGCCCTAGGCCGTGAAAAGTCGGCACTCGAAGCTATCGTTGAGACCATTGATAATTTAGTGGCCGGTACCGAAGATGTTGAAGGCTTAGTTGAGCTTGCTGTTGAAGCAGAAGACGAAGAAACCTTTGCCGAAGCAGAAACTGAATTAGCCGATTTAAACGCACAGCTTGAAAAGCTAGAATTCCGTCGTATGTTCTCGGGTGACCATGACCAAAACGATGCGTACCTTGATTTACAATCAGGTTCTGGCGGTACTGAAGCGCAAGACTGGTGTAACATGTTGTTGCGTATGTACTTACGTTGGGGTGAAGCGAAAGGCTTTAAAGTTGAACTTGTTGAAGCAACTGATGGTGATGTGGCTGGTATCAAAGGCGCAACAGTGCGTTTTGTTGGCGAATATGCATACGGTTGGTTACGTACAGAAACCGGTGTTCACCGTTTAGTACGTAAGAGCCCATTCGACTCAAGTGGTCGTCGTCATACCTCGTTTGCATCGGCATTCGTTTACCCAGAAATCGACGATAATATCGAAATTGATATTAATCCGGCTGACTTACGTATTGACGTTTACCGCGCATCTGGTGCGGGTGGTCAGCACGTAAATACAACAGAGTCGGCGGTTCGTATTACGCATATACCAACCAACACTGTTGTACAGTGCCAAAATGAGCGTTCACAGCATAAGAATAAAGACCAAGCAATGAAGCAGTTAAAAGCGAAGTTGTTTGAACTTGAAATTCAAAAGCAAAATGCCGAGAAGCAAAGCCAAGAAGATGCTAAATCTGATATTGGCTGGGGTAGTCAAATTCGTTCATACGTACTTGATGACTCGCGCATTAAAGATTTACGTACTGGCGTTGAAAACCGTAATACTCAAGCGGTTCTTGACGGCGACTTAGATAAATTTATTGAAGCCAGCCTTAAATCTGGCCTATAACCACCGAGCTAAAAAAGAGCTAAAAAATGACTGATCAAATCCAAGACGAAAATAAGTTAATCGCTGAGCGTCGTGGCAAATTAGACGCAATCCGCGAAAATTGCCCAGCCAACGGTCATCCAAACCAATTCCGTCGTGAACATTACACGGCTGATTTGCAAGCTGAGTTTGGTGATAAATCGAAAGACGAATTAGTTGCTGAGCAGCACGTTGTATCAGTAGCGGGTCGTATTCTTGCAAAACGTGGTCCTTTCCTTGCGTTACAAGATATGAAAGGCCAAATTCAAGCGTACGCGTCAAAAGACGTACAAAAAGAATTAAAAGCAAAATACGGTCAACTTGATATCGGTGACATCATAGGTGTTAAAGGTGCACTAAATAAATCAGGTAAAGGTGACCTATACGTAGAAATGACAGAGTACGAGTTACTAACTAAGTCATTACGTCCGTTACCAGAAAAATTCCATGGTTTATCTGACCAAGAAACTAAATACCGTCAACGTTATGTTGATTTAATTACCAATGAAGCGACGCGTGAAACCTTCCGTATTCGCTCAAAAGTTGTTGAAGGTATCCGTCGTTTCTTAGCTGATCGTGACTTCATGGAAGTTGAAACACCGATGCTACAAGTGATCCCTGGTGGTGCGTCTGCTCGTCCATTCGTAACACACCACAATGCACTTGATATCGATATGTACTTACGTATTGCACCTGAGCTTTACCTAAAACGTTTAGTGGTAGGTGGTTTTGAGCGTGTATTCGAAATCAACCGTAACTTCCGTAACGAAGGTTTATCAACACGTCATAACCCAGAATTCACAATGATCGAATTCTACCAAGCATACGCTGATTATATTGACCTGATGAACATCACTGAAGACATGTTACGTACTGTTGCTACAGATGTACTAGGTTCACCAATTGTTGTAAACACAACTAAAAATGAAAACGGTGAAGTGGTAGATTCAGTAGAGTACGATTTTGGTCAACCTTTTGCTCGTTTAACAATGAGCGAGGCTATCCTTAAGTACAACCCAGACTTTGATGCTGCGGTATTTAATGACCCTGAAAATCATTTTGAAGAGCTTAAAGCGTACGCTAAGCAAGTACACGTTAAGATCCCAGAAAACTGTGTATGGGGCCCTGGTAAGTTCTTATGTGAAATCTTCGAAGAGACTGCAGAGCATAAGCTAATTCAACCTACTTTCATCACAGCTTACCCATGGGAAGTGTCACCACTTGCACGTCGTAACGACGAAAACCCATTTGTGACTGACCGTTTCGAGTTTTTCGTAGGCGGCCGTGAATTAGCGAATGGTTTCTCTGAGCTTAATGATGCGCAAGACCAAGCAGAGCGTTTTTCTCGTCAAGTTGAAGAAAAAGACGCAGGTGATGATGAAGCAATGCACTACGATGAAGATTATATTCGCGCGTTAGAGTACGGCTTACCACCAACAGCAGGTGAGGGTATTGGTATCGACCGTCTAGTGATGTTATTCACTGACTCACCAACAATTAAAGACGTGATTTTATTCCCGCATATGCGTCCTCAAGCTGATTAATCAGTTTTTAGGATTAGAAAACGCCGCTTTTTAGCGGCGTTTTTGTTATAGGAAATTTCTGATTTTTTCTTCGCTAGCGTTTTTATTTTTAATTTAAGTTGTTGATATATAGTGTATTTGTTGTTTTTGTTTGCTACGTAATTATTGCTTTGTTCGTTTTTAATACAAACTAAGGTTGATAAAGTCATTTTTCTAGTCAGAATGTTAATGTACTAAATAAAATCCATTCACTGCTTAAATGGAATTAATTAAAATGACAACAAAACCAGCGCAGTTACCAACAGATGTAACAAAAAGTGATGAACAACGTGAAAGCTTTTACCGAGCATGTATTTTTGAATTTCAAAAGTTAGGATATCAAGACCAATACCTAGCAGAATTAACTGATGAGCATATTCCTTTAACTGGTCTCGATTTATTGGCTGATAAAGAAAAAACGCCTAAAGCTTAAGCGATTTTAGGGAGTTTGAGTCAGTTGTGCACAATCTCTAACCATCTACTCGAAATTCCTTGAAAAGTGTTTGACTTATTTTCTGAAATCTTTATTATACGCCCCACAAGACGGAGAGGTGGCCGAGTGGCCGAAGGCGCTCCCCTGCTAAGGGAGTATAGGGTTTGTAGCTCTATCGAGGGTTCGAATCCCTCCTTCTCCACCATTTTTCCTAAAATGGCATGTCTTGAAAGTAATATGTGTGGACGCGTAGCTCAGCTGGATAGAGTACCTGGCTACGAACCAGGCGGTCGGAGGTTCGAATCCTCCCGCGTCCGCCACTTTTACTTTAACTCTGCATCGAGTATAAGATGTTGGTAGATGTTGGTAGATTTTGGTCGGAGGTTCACTCTTTCAAGAGACGTCCCGCAACCGCCACTTTTACTTTAACTCTTGCTAAGAGAATAAATTAGCAATATTCAAATGTGCGTGTGGACGCGTAGCTCAGCTGGATAGAGTACCTGGCTACGAACCAGGCGGTCGGAGGTTCGAATCCTCCCGCGTCCGCCATATTTGAAACTCACATCGAGTATAAAGATACAAATTTGGTCGGAGGTTCTCTCTTTCAAGATACGTCCCGCAACCGCCATATTTGAAAAATCATTGCAAGATTATAAAATGCAACTTTGCGGACGCGTAGCTCAGCTGGATAGAGTACCTGGCTACGAACCAGGCGGTCGGAGGTTCGAATCCTCCCGCGTCCGCCACTTCCTTCTAGGAAGTGACATAAGCCGACAAGCTGTCGGTTTTTTTGTCTTTAAGACACAGTCAATGCACGACTTAAACATGCAAAAACATAATGCGGACGCGTAGCTCAGCTGGATAGAGTACCTGGCTACGAACCAGGCGGTCGGAGGTTCGAATCCTCCCGCGTCCGCCACTTTCTTCTT
This sequence comes from Pseudoalteromonas thalassia, assembly GCF_049257215.1. Taxonomy (NCBI): domain Bacteria; kingdom Pseudomonadati; phylum Pseudomonadota; class Gammaproteobacteria; order Alteromonadales; family Pseudoalteromonadaceae; genus Pseudoalteromonas; species Pseudoalteromonas thalassia. The sequence continues at coordinate 22,398 of NZ_JBMMUE010000021.1, read as the reverse complement.
GAAAGTGACATAAACCGACGAAAGTCGGTTTTTTTGTGCCTGCAATTCGCATAGGATTGGTTTTAGGAGAGACTTCAGTTGCGAATAAACACAACGTTTTATTGCGTTCATTTCTCTTAGAACGACTTTGAACCACGCAGCCGGAGGTTCACTGTTTCAAAATACGTCCCGCGTCCGCCACTTTCTCTCAAGTAGAGTTAAAGTGAATCAAACCGACGAAAGTCGGTTTTTTTGTGCCTGAAATTCGCGTAGAAGTTTGAATGCTCACCATAAACTTGCTGCAATAATTTTATATTGCGTTCATTTCTCTTAGAGCAACTTTGAACCACGCAGCCTAAGGTTCACTGTTTCAAAATACGTCCCGCGTCCGCCATATTATTTTTTTATATCCCGCGTTTAATAGCAATTCACAACAATAGACCACTTAATTAAGTGTATCGGTATAAGTAGCTTCAAATGACACTAGCAAAAAGTGCATGGTAAGTTTGCTCGTTTTACTTTGTACCTTTTTACTTTCATATTTTCTTGATATTTAGCAATAAATCCCAGTTAACTTGCTTCACGGTCAAATTGTGTTAGATTTAATAAAATATTCCAAAAATAATAACTAATGGGAATTTTAGTTTATGAATACTAAAGCTGCATTTCAAAAGCGGCTAGCTTTATCATGTGGTTTTTTATTGCTAGCGGGTTGCCAAACGAGTGCAAGTAAGGTTGTTTTGTCTGATGAAGAGTACTTTGATAGGGTCATGCTAGCCCCTGCAATTCTTCCTGCTGATTTAACAAATACTGGTTGTTTAAGTTTAAATAATGATGATGATGCAAAAGACTATAAAACAGCATCGCAGGTGAATTATCAACAAGCAGATTGGCAATCTCGCGTGGCTGCTGACTGGCTGTACTTTGCAGATCCTCTGCAACCAGGCAAGTTGTTATTGATAGATTATCAGGTTAAGGGTGGGCAACTTGCTTACCGTTATTTAAGTGATGGTAGTCACAATGAGCTATATGAACCTTGGAGCTCATCAAAAATTCAAGCATTTACTGGCGCGTTATCAAGAGTGAGGCAAGCTCACCCTGAGCTAGGTGCAACTGCGTTTGCAGGAAATACAGCACTGGCTGATTTGATCAGCAGTATTAATAGCTACGAAGCATTTGGTAAAGCCGATGGTAATTCAAATGCTATTGCCAGTTATTTTGTTAATGTGGCAGGGCGAGAATACTTACGTGGGCTTTTTAATGAGGGCTGGCTGAAACTGCAGGATCAACGTTTGTTGTTTAACGGTGCATATGGCTCAGAGCAGTTTGCCCCATCAGACGACTATTGGCATAACCCGATAAATAAAGAGTTTGCTGCAAAGATAGACCGTTACACTGCAAGCAGTGATGATCCCGGTTATTTACGGTATCGTTGTGATAGTTGTGGTTTAACGGGTAATAAAGCAATGACCACACTTGCTCAAGCTGAATGGTTAAAGCGACTAGTAAGTCATCAACGTGAGCCAATTACGCAAATGCCTAATTTACAAAGTAGTGATGTAGATGTGCTACTTAACGGCACAGGACATACCGATCAACATGCTAAGGTTGGCGGTATGATGGTGGGTATAAGCCACATTGTTACAAATGCATTGGCAAATGTTATAGCCCCTAATGATAGTCGCTCTGCAAAAGAGGTGCTCGACACTGCAACTAATGGACAATGGCGTGTTTGGCAAAAAATAGGCTGGGGTCCAAGTGAAACGCGCTCAACCACAGAAACAGTGATGCTTGCACATGTGTGTTTAGGAAATTATCAAGGTGGTCGTGAATTTACTTTCAGCGTGCAGCAGTCAATAGGCGGAGCTGACGAAGTCAATTTGCCAAAAGTCGGTAAGCAAATGCAGCAAAAGTTGCAGCATGCGTTTACAAAATTATTAGATTCACGCATTCAATAAGAATTAAGGAACAGCTATGCGTCGTTCAATTATCGCGTTATCAATTAGCTTAGGTGTAGCCTTTTGTGCACCTATTCATGCTGAGGGCTGGCAATCAGATGTTATTGCGGTTACTCAGTCGCAACTTTCGCCCAATTACTGGTTAGCGAAAGGTGCATCGGCAAAAATGATCATGACAGAGGCGCAAATTACAGCCTTTAACGAAAAACTGATTAAAGAAAATAAATACATTGTTGATCCACTGTCATTTCAAACAACATTGAGTAAAGAGGAATTAACAAGCGCGATTCACTCTGCAAGCTCTATCCCTAAAAGCCCGCGTTTTTTTACTGATGGTAGACAGTTAACCGCCAAAGACTTCGCCAAATATCAAGCTAACCTAAACCTTAATAAAGTGGCCAGTAGTAACAAGGTTCGTTTTGGTATGGTTGTTAAGCGAACTGCTCTGCGCACTTTTCCAACCTGGGACCGAGTATTAAATAGTGGTCTTGATCAAGACTTAGATCGCTTTCAAGAAAGCGGCATGTTCCCAGGTGAAGCTGTTGCTGTATTGCATCAAAGTGCAGATAAAAAATGGCTCTTAGTTCGTGCTTACAACTATTTAGCATGGGCTCCTAGTGAAGATATCGCTTTTGCTGACGCTGATGAAATTAAAGCTTATCGAGAGCAAGATAACTTTTTGGTTGTAACCGGCGCAAAGGTAAATACCGCCTATGTGCCTAACGACACTGCAAGCTCAGAAGTCCAACTAGATATGGGTGTGCGTTTACCTTTACTTGATAACGAACAAGTACCTAATTTGCTCAATGGTCAAAACACGTATGCAAGTCATGTTGTTCAGCTGCCCACCCGTAATGAGCAAGGCCAGCTTGTTATAAAACCGGCGATGATCAGTAAAACCGCCGACGTAAATTTAGGTTACTTAGAATACAACGAGCAAAACCTAATAAAACAAGGTTTTAAGTTTTTAGGTGAACGTTATGGCTGGGGACATGATTACAATGGCCGTGACTGTACAGGCTTTGTAGGCGAAATTTATAAAAGTTTTGGCTTATTAATGCCACGTAATTCAGGCCAGCAAGGCAGTAGTGAGTACGGACAAAATAATCGCTTTGATAAAAATACGACCGCAGACGCAAAATTACCGGTGGTTAAAAATATGGCGATTGGCGATCTTATTTATATTCCAGGTCACGTGATGATGTATTTAGGAGAGCACCAAGGCGAGCCGTATGTTATTCATGATGTGAAAGGCTTAGGCTATAACAAAGGCGATGGCAGCTTTTATAGTAGTGCGCTTAATGGCGTATCGGTTACCCCCTTGTTACCCCTGCGATTATCTCAAGAAACAAGTTACCTAGACCGTGTTTATAACATTAAGCGTATTCGATAGAGGCCTGTATGAAAATTAAAGCAGTTCGTTTTGCGAAACTTAAAGTGCCTTTGGTCACGCCATTTAAAACAGCGCTTAGAGAAGTGAGTTTTATTGAAGACCTAGTGGTTTTAATAGATACCGAATGTGGTCAAGTCGGTTATGGCTCGGCTGCTGCAACTCCCGTTATCACAGGTGATACACATCAAGGCATGATAGCGGTGATTCAGCAGTTTATTGCTCCTAAACTGATAGGGCATGAAATCGAAAACATCAACCAACTTACTCACATTATTCAATCAACGGTGATTGGTAATAGCAGCGCAAAAGCGGCTTTAGAATTAGCGGTTTACGACTTATGGGGCAAGCTCTACAGAGCGCCTTTATACAAATTACTCGGTGGTGGTAAGTCAGAGTTAAAGACTGATATTACCATCAGCGTAGATAACATAGATAAAATGCTTAGTGACTGTCAGCGAGCGGTTGAGCAAGGTTTTGATGTATTAAAAATAAAAATCGGCAATAACCTTAATCAAGATATTGAACGTGTAAAAGCAATTCACGCAGGGTTTGCCGCTAAGGCGCAGTTACGTTTAGATGTAAACCAAGGTTGGAATGCCAAACAAACAGTGTTTGCACTGCAACAACTTGAGCAAGCAGGCGTGGTGTTAGAGTTGGTTGAGCAGCCAGTAAAAAGCAGTGATATTCAAGGTCTCAAATATATTACTGAGCGAGTGAACACCCCGATCATGGCCGATGAAAGCGCCTTTTCACCTAAGCAAGTAATACAACTTTTAGAGCTTGGCGCAGTTGATATTATCAATATTAAATTAATGAAAACGGGCGGTTTAAGTCGAGCAATTGAGATTGCTAATATCACTGCACAATACCAAGCAGAGTGTATGATTGGCTGTATGTTAGAGGGCAGTATTGCTGTAGCAGGTGCAGCGCATTTAGCTTCAGCCAAAGCGCAACAAATAAGCAAAATAGACCTCGACGGTCCAGCGCTTGGTCAATACGACCCGGTTCAAGGTGGGGTTGTATTTAACGGTCCACAAATTAACTTATCGGATGCCCCCGGTCTTGGCATTGAGTCAATAAACGGTCTAGAACTAATAACAAACGGAGTATGGCCAGCATGAAAAAACTAGTCAGTCTTATTGCAGCTATGAGTTTAACCGCTTGTGCAAGCGTAGAATCACCTAAACCAGTCATTGATAACAGTCATCAGCAGCTCGTGGTGGTGGTCGCTAATGACAGTGATGCTATTGATGCCACGTTGTATCGCTTTGAAAAAAATGCTGGCAGCTGGCAACAACAAGGCCAGCAACATGCTGTGGTGCTTGGCCGCACAGGGCTTGCTTGGGGGGTAGGGCTACATCCGCCACAACCTGGACAGCAAAAACAAGAGGGTGATGGTAAAGCGCCTGCGGGCATTTTTGAGTTAGGTACTGCATTCGGTTATTTAGATTCACTACAAACAAACCTTAACTATCAAGCAATGACTGCTAACGACTATTGTATCGATGTGAAAGGCTCACCTTTTTATAACCAACTAGTTGATAAGGCGGTTGTTGGTGAAGAGGCGGTTAAGGATTCTTCGGAGTGGATGCGCCGAGATATTTATAGCCAAGATAATCTCTATAAAAAAGGCATTGTTGTTAAGCATAACCCAAGCAATATTAATGGCGCGGGCAGCTGTATCTTTATGCATTTGTGGCGAGCACCTAGTAAACCAACTGCGGGTTGTACAGCGATGACTGAAAGCGATATGGACACATTACTAGCCTGGCTTGATGAGCGTAAAAAGCCATTACTGGTAAGCCTGACCAAAGCGCAATATCAGCAAAAACAAAGTCAATGGCAATTACCTAGCCTAGGTAACTAAAAATAATAAAATAAAAGTATTTTAATTTTGTCATAATAATGGAATAATATATTCCATTGAGGTTTGGGTTAGGATAATAAATGAGTGCAAATTACGCTTTACTCGATTGGCTAGTATTCGCAGGCTACGCGGCAATTTTGTTGTTAAGTGGTTGGTGGTTTAATCGCAAACGTGCTAACTCAAGCCAAGATTTTTTTCTAGGCGGAAATAGCATGCCAACGTGGATGGTTGCGATATCTGTACTGGCTACTTCGCAGTCAGCTGCCACTTTTATTGGTGGGCCAGATCAAGGCTATCAAGGAGACTTTTCTTATATTGCTACCAATATTGGTGCCTTTATTGCGGCGTTTATTGTTTCTGCATTCTTAATTCCAAAGTTTTATCAGCAAAAAGTTTATACGGTCTATGAGTTATTAGAAAAACGCATTGGTCCTAAAGCAAAGCGACGCAGCGGCTTGATGTACTTATTTGGCCGAGTGTTTGCAAGTGGTGCTCGTTTATATATGGCAGCGATTGCTGTTGCGATGATTTTATACGGAAATATCGATGCAGACAGTGTGGTTGTAGCCACTCTAGTGCTGGCACTAGCAGGTTTGTTGTATACCTTTTTGGGCGGGATCCGCAGCGTTATTTATTCTGATGTATTGCAAAGCATTGTCTATGTGAGTGCAGCTATTGCGGTTATTTGGAGCTTGCTGAGCGTTATTCCAGCCGATTTTTCAACCATTATTGCAACCTTAAATGAACCAAGCCCAGGGGCAGACTCAAAGCTGGCACTGTTTAAGTTTGATTTAGACTTTGGCCCGTCAGGGGTGTTCAACATGGCCTCTGTTCTAACTGGTTTTGTGTTATTAAATATTGCCGCATTTGGTCTTGACCAAGATATGACACAACGCTTGTTAACCTGTAAAAGCCCGAAAGAGGGCAGTAAAGCTTTACTACTTTCAGTGGTAATGGTGATCCCGGTTATGGCTATTTTTATCTTTATTGGTTTACTGCTTTACATTGTTTATCAGCAACCAGCATTAATGAATAGCGAAGCTGGGCAAACGGTTGTTCAAGAGTTTAACGGTGAAAAAATCACTATCTTTATGTACTACGTATTAAACGAAGTACCAGCCGGAGTGAAAGGCTTAGTGAGTGTCGGTATTATTGCAGCCGCTATTTCTACTTTGAACTCTGGGCTTAGCTCGATGTCTTCAGTCATCGTGCAAGATTTATATCGCCCATATTTAGAGAAAGCCAATAAGCAAGTGAGCGATCAGCACTTTGTTAAAGCAGGTCGTGTGGGTATGGCGCTGGTAAGTCTTGCTTTAGCGCTAATGGCTATCCTTTGTTATTTCTGGCAGCAGTATAGCGATATGCCATTATTAAAATTTGCTCTAAGCGTAATGGTCTTTTCCTACAGTGGTTTATTAGGGGTGTACTTTACAACTTTATTTACCAAGCGTGGCAGTGAAGGGTCAGTATTAGCTGCCTTGATTACAGGATTTATGGTGACCCTATTCATGCAACCTTACATGATTGATTGGTTACTGCCTGAATCTATGCGCTTTTACTTAGGGTTTACGTGGCAATTATGTATTGGCACCTTGCTTGCCACATTAGTGTGCTGTATAGGAAAAGCAAGCAATGAGGCAACGGCATAAATGGCGCCATCATATATTTTAGCCATCGATGGCGGTGGCACTAAGGTGGTAGCTGAGCTTAAAGAGCTGGCAACGGGTAAGCAATTTCGCGCTCAGGCTGGCTCTGCATCACTGTCGAATGATCTTGATTTAGCAGTTGAAAACATTGTTAAAGTGACGCGCGAGGTGTGCGAACAAAGCAATGTTAAGCCTAGCGATATAGTTACCGTTATGGGGCTTGCTGGTGGTTCGTCAGTAAGCCTTGCTGAGCAAGTTAAAGTAATGCTCAAGCTTATTTATGAAATCGAATTTGCTTACTTAGAGATTACAAGTGATGCGACTACTTCACTGTATGGGGCAAATTTAGGTGCTCCTTGCGTTGTCGTAGCTCTTGGCACGGGAGCTGTCGGGGCACGATTAACGGCTCAAAATCAAATTAAATTGGTTGGGGGTTGGGGGTTCACTGTTGATGACTTTGGTGGTGGTGCCCGCATTGGCCTTATGGCTGTACAGCATTTATTAAACGATATAGATAGTTTTGATTTACCAAAAAGCCCTTTAACGATTCGCTTGAGTGAGCAGCTTGGATGTACTCGTCAAGCAATTAGTGATTGGCTTAAACTTGCTAAACCCGCAGATTACGCAGCATTTAGTCCGTTGGTGTTTAGCTTACAAGATGAATGTAAGGTGGCAAAAAGTGTTTTGGCAGAACACACACAGTCAGTGGTTGAGTTAATTAGCAAAAGCAGAGGCAACTCACCTTTACCGGTAATTTTAATAGGTGGTCTTGCGAAGGTGAGCCAACCATTATTACCACAGGCCTTACAAAATGAACTATCTCCTTGTAAGGGAGATTCTTTAACTGGCGCCTCAATTTTAGCGGCAAAGCATTATTATGACATTATTGAAGAAGGACAACCCAATGAGCCCTGAGCACGTATTTAAGCAACAACGTGAATTACTCGAAGAGTTAAATGGCATTGTCTCAGAAGGACAAAACCCTGACACTTTGGATATTGACTTGCTCAGCACTACTGAGATCCTCACTAAAATCAATAATGAAGATCATAAAGTGGCTGCGGCAGTAAAACTTGTTATTCCGCAAATAAGTGCTGCGGTAGATCACATTGTAGAAGCGTTTCAGCAAGGCGGTAGGTTGATTTACATTGGTGCTGGCACCAGCGGTCGCTTAGGTATTTTGGATGCGGTTGAATGTGCTCCTACTTACAGTGTGAATGATCAGCAAGTGCAAGGAATTATCGCAGGAGGTGATACGGCCTTTAAAAAGGCTGTTGAAGGCGCTGAAGATAGCACGACCTTAGCTATTGAAGATTTAAAAAATGCCAACTTAACGAGCCGCGACGTTGTTGTCGGCATAGCTGCCAGTGGGCGCACACCTTATGTGTGCTCTGCAATTGAATATGCAAAATCAATAGGTTGTGTAACTGTAGGTGTGACTTGTAATCCTAATTCAGCGGTCATGTGTTTACCACAAATTGGCATTTGTCCGGTGGTCGGAGCTGAAGCTGTAACAGGTTCAACCCGAATGAAATCGGGCACAGCACAAAAGCTTGTATTAAACATGTTAAGTACTGCCAGCATGATACGTACAGGCAAAGTGTATAAAAATTTAATGGTCGATGTGAATGCCAGCAATGAAAAGTTGCATGCCCGCGCTATACGTATCGTGATGCAAGCGACTGATTGTACGCAGCAGCAAGCAGTTGATGCGTTAAAGCAAGCAGAGCAAAGTGCCAAACTAGCCATTTTAATTGTACTAACAGGAAAATCGGCAGTTGATGCTAAAGAGCTTCTATCCAAAGCTGATGGTTTTTTACGTAAAGCGGTGGAGGAATAATGCGCTTTTTAGTTGTTATGATTATCAGTTTTTTATCACTGTTAGGCTGTAAAGAGACTCCACAACAAGTCTCTGAAAACACCTTGCCATTGCAAGTTGGTGCTGCAAATTACGACGCTTATATACCAGCCCTTAAAGGTAAACGCGTTGGTTTAGTGGTTAATCAAACCTCAGAGATTAATGGTCAGCATTTAGTTGATTTATTGCTCGATAGAGGAGTTAAGGTAAGTAAAATATTTGCACCTGAGCATGGCTTTCGCGGCGATCATGATGCAGGCGCACATGTAAAAAGTACTGTTGATGCAAAAACAGGCATTGATGTTGTTTCTATTTATGGCAGCAATAAAAAGCCAACTCCTGAAGTACTTGCCGATCTCGATGTCATTATATTTGATATTCAAGATGTTGGTGTGCGCTTTTACACGTACATCAGCTCAATGCACTACATGATGGAAGCGGCAGCTGAGAATGATAAGTCATTTATCGTATTAGACAGACCTAACCCGAATATTGCTTATGTTGATGGGCCTATCCTTGATCCACAATTTCGTTCGTTTGTTGGCATGCATGAAATTCCTGTTTTACATGGTATGACAGTGGCTGAACTGGCTCAAATGATTAAAGGTGAGGGATGGATAAACAATGCAGATAAACTTAATTTAACAGTGGTTCCCGTTGCTAATTATGAGCGCACAATGAGCTATGAGTTACCGGTAAAACCAAGCCCTAACTTACCTAATGCTCAATCGATTCAGTTGTACCCATCACTTTGTTTCTTTGAGGCAACGCCTATTACCATTGGCCGTGGTACGGATTTTCCGTTTCAAGTTGTGGGCTATTCGCCAATAAAACTAGGGGAGTTTAGTTTTACCCCTCGTGCAATTGAAGGCGCATCAATGAACCCTAAATTCAAAGAGATTGAAGTGTTTGGTCAAGATTTACGAGATGCTGATATTCATGGTCTAGATTTAAGTTTATTTATTTCAGCCTATCAAAAGCTAACTGCGAATAATCAAGAATTTTTTGAACGCGCTGGCTTCATGGATAAGCTTGCGGGTACTGATAAATTGCGTTTAGCCATTGAAGCAGGTCAAACTGAGCAGCAAATTAAGCAAAGCTGGCAAGCTGACTTAAGTACTTTTAAACGAAAGCGAGCTCCGTATTTGCTTTATCAATAATAGCTAGGTAACTAGATAAATAAGAACGAGGCGCTTGCCTCGTTTTTTTATATCCATAAAAAGCTGTGTTATATTCCGGGGCTTGATTTATAAGGATATACCATGAAGACTTATTTCAGTTTAAGCATTGCTGCTTTCGCTTTACTAGCTGGCTGCTCACAACTCCCCAACACCTCAACAAGTAACTCAACCGATGCGCTTGATCTACGTGATAATAAAAACGCAGCAGAGCAGCTGTGGACACTAAAACATGCAACAAAGCCTATCTATCCCAAAGCTGCTTTAATTGCCAAACAGACGGGCTGTGCGCGCTTTGTTATAACTATTGATAATCAGGGCAATACGATTGATATCCGTTTTGTCGAGAGCTTCCCAGAAGGGCTGTTTGTCGATGTGTCGCGAGAGTCGCTTAAAAGTTGGCAGTGGCAGGCAATTACAAGTAATAGCGAGTCGCAAGCGATTATTCGCACTGTGCAGCTCGACTACTTTATGAAAGAAGCGGTTAATATAGATGCAGCAAAAGCATTTTGTACAATTTAAGTCTGTTCTTGAGGCATAAAAAAGGGCCGCAATAGCGGCCCCCAACAGGATTGATTAACTTAGAACTTGAAGTTAAACGACAGCTGCACACGACGTGGGCTGTAGTAATTACGATACTCACCAAAGGTTTCTGACGATACATATGGGTTATTGTTATAACCTGTTTGACGGTCAAATACGTTGAAGATATCAGCACGGAATTGTAGTTCCATGTCACCTGAGAACTTAAAGTCTTGGGTGTAGTTTAAATCAAGCTGCCAATGGCTAGGGCTACGACGGCTACCTGCAGGTTCTCCATAACGTGCTGTACCACTTGAGTAGCCATAGATTGAACCATCCCATGCTTCCCAAGGTTTACCCGACTGGAATACAAAGTATGCACCGATGTTCGCATCCCATGGCACAGTGTAGTAACCATACACTTTTACTTTATGCGGTTTATCACCTGATAGTGTGCCGTATTTGTAATCCCAAGGGTAACGACCGCGGCCATCACCATAGTTCGATGAACCAATGAAGGTATTAGCATCTGTTGTTGCGGTAGTGTTATCTTGGTCGAAGTTACCGTAGTAATGACTCCAAACATAAGAAGCATTGATGTAGCTGTTTTCACCTAAGTATTCAGCTTCGATGCTCGCTTCCCAATATTTCGTTTCGCCACCATCTACTTCGGCAATAACATATGATGAACCGCCGATCTCATCACGGATCGCATCAAGGTTATCTACGTATAAGCCTTTATCAGCGATATGTTGTGGCACGCCTTCAGCATCAACGCCAGAGTAGTCAGTTAAGCGCGCGTTATTTGGCATATCTTCCCAGAAATGCGATGCCTTACGGTGACGAACATGAGCACGTAATACTAAATCAGAACCCACATATTTAGTGGTACCAAGTGTAAACTCTTTGATTTGACGAGGCGTTAAATCATCAGCAAATACTTTACCAGATGAACCTTGACGCGGCTCTGCGTAAATTACTTTACCCGCTTCATCAAATTCAACTTCGATTTCGGCACGGGTATTACGATCCCAAGAGGCTGCACGCGCTAATGAGCTTGCTTCTGGGTTATACATTGAGAAGTTAGCAAATACAGAGTCTTGATCTGCATAATTCCAATTCACACCTAAACGAGGCTGGATCATATCTGTCCAATCTGTTTGATACATTTCGTATTTTTCGCCTGGTGCTAACTCATAACCAGATAGGGTACCAGATGCTGATTTAAGACCTTGACCATACCAAGTATCGCGGCTCACAAGCACACCCACATTGTAAGTCCAATCACCTACTTCAATAGTGTCGTTGATTTCGAAGTTCAGCGTTTCCATTTCTGAGTTAATAGCAGAAACCGCATCTCCACCCGCTACTAAGCTCATTTGTTGTACGCGAGCACGGTAAATAACCGGCGCAGAGCTGCCTTCTTCTAAGCTTTCATCGAGGCCGCCAACATAAGAAATTCTACCCCAACCATTTGAAAGGCGAGACAGTACTTCTTTACTTTCTTTCCATTCACCACCTAAATGTAATGTATGGTAAGTATCGCCCCAGCTAAATTCATGTTCTAGATTTAACTCAAAGCTATCACGGTAAAAGTCGATATTATCGTATTGGTAATACGCACCAACACCGCCGCCACCTCGCATTTGCCCATCTTCGGTATAACCGTATTGTGCAATGAGTGGTGCAGCGCCTGCATTATATGCAGCAATTTGCTCTGCTGTGTAGTTATCATCAGCATCTAATAAGCTTGGTACACTGAAGTAACCCATTTCAGTTAGATTACTTAAGTCAAGTTGACCCGTTAACGATGGTACTACAGATAGTTTTGTATCCGGAGTGGTACCAGACTCTATCTCTAATTTACTGTATTGGAATGAAAGAGTTGTTGCATCACCTAAAAGCCACGAACCATCTAAGGTAAAGATATCTTGATCGGCTTCATCACCCGCAGAAACACTGTCAGTTTCGTAAGCGCCAACAGAGCGACCTTCGATGGTTTTTTCTGAGGTACGCTGTGAAATATTAATTAAAATATCGTCTGTTGGTGCCCAAGTTAACTTACCAAAGTATTCATCTCGGACATTTTTATAGTCTTTTACTTCACCATAGGCTGTATCTTTATTAGTACGTGTTTCTTCAGGGCGGTAATAAGAAGTATAAAAATACAAGGTATCTTCAATAAGCGGGCCGCCTAAACTTGCTGTTAACCAGCTTTTATCAAGCTCATAGCTTTCTTGACCTGTTGGAGTCGCCACTAAGCTCTTAGGTTGAACTTTGTATTCAACATTACCGTGGAATTCGTCAGTACCTGATTTTGATACGGTATTGATTGAGAAGCCACCTGAACGGTTAAAGCCAACGGCTTTTGCACCACCGCGATCCATAGTAACGTAGGCAACATCATGGGTTGATGGCTCTGATGCTAAGTTACCAAACATAGGGAGTGAAACATCAACACCGTCAAAGCCGTAAGAGTTATCAACACCCGAACCACCTGCTGATGGACCAAGGGTTGCGTTTTCAGATAGCTCAACACCCGGAACAAGTTTTAATAGGTCACGGTAATCTTGACCAACTGGCACGCTATTGATTGCTTCTTCACCTAATGAGTTAGTGAGTGCAGATTTACCTTCGCGGAATAACTTACTGCCGGTAACTGTGATAACCTCAACGTTTTCGTTAGCACCACCCATAGTGACGTTTAAGCTTGATGTTTGCTCAAGTAAAACGTCGACAGTCATGGTTTGCGTTACACCGTTTTTATCGGTGAAAGTCAGTTCATAAGTACCGGGCTTTAACTGCGGTAAGTCATAACTACCATCTTCACGCGTAACAACGGTACGAGGTTTTGGCATCACGTTACTCTTTGCAGTTACTGTAATCCCAGCCAGTGACTGCTGTGTCGCTGGTGATGATACTTTACCTTTAATACCACCGGTTAGATTTGCAAAGGCTGGTGCGCTGGCTAGAGCCGCGGCCATAACAACGCCGGTAAAGGCTGTTTTCTTTGCACGAAGTGCATTGCTTGTCGCTTTGGCTATATAGCTAATTGCGAGTGTGGATGCATGTTGTTTCATTGTTTCCCGTCCTTATATTTATATGCTTTGTTGGACTGCTTACCCAGTTGAGACTTATGAACTTTAATATTATGTTGCCCACATATTAAACAGGTGTTATTTACTATGGTCAAGAATATTTTTTTATTAACGTACCTTTTTTTAGGAATAAAATATATAACCTGTTTTAGGTAAAGTTCAGTAATCGCTCGCTTTAGCGGTGGCTCAATTATCATAAAGTTATTTTTGTAAGAAATTATGACTGTATACTCAGTGGGTTAATCCCAAAGATAAAGAGTAAAAGATGTGATTTATGGTAAGAGGAAAAAGTCTGCTTCAATCATAAAAAAAGCAGCCTAGGCTGCTTTTTTGTTCTTAAATGTTATTTATTAAGAAATTAGTTATTCTTAAATTCACCGACAACTTCATTAGAATGTTCCAGTAGTTTACGGCCTTGGCGACTTGACTGGGTGAGAGCGATAAACAGAATATCAATAACAAAGTCTTGTGCTGTTCGCGCAAGAATTGACGATAAACGCACAGACTCACCTTCAGCCACTGAGTAAAGTTTTACATCGGCAGAGTCAGCAACAGGGCTACTGCCAAACTTTGTGACTGAGATCACTGAGCTGTCATTCTTTTTCGCTTGTTTAACTACTTCAGCAATTTCGCGGGTCATACCTGACTCACTTATCGCAATCACCAAGTCACCTTTTGAAAAGGTAGCAACGTATGCAAGCTGCGCGTGGCCATCTGGCTCCGCTATTGCAGGCATGCCGAGTTTTTGTAATTTATAAGAGAAGTCTTTTGCAACTAATGCTGAGCCACCTAAACCACAGATCAGTATGCGCTTTGCTGATTTTAAAAGCTCTACTGCTTTTTCGACTGCCACGGCCTCGTTGAGATTCTTTGTTTCAGTGAGTACAGCCAGTTTACTACTTAATAATTTTTCTGCGATTTGTTCAAGTGAGTCATTAAGGGTGATTTTACCATGTAGTTTTGGTTCACTTGTTTCGTCATTGAGCGCATCAATCACCGCAAGTTTAAAAGCAGGAAAGCCTTTGTAACCTAATTTTTGTGAAAACTTCACCACACTTGACTGGCTCACTCCAACCACTTTCGCAAGCTCAACGGATGATAAGTTACGAATAGCATTCGCCGAATTTAGTGTGAAATCAGCAAGCTTTGCTTCGCTGCTCGATAAAGACTGGCGTAAAGCTTTAATTTTTACAAAAGTAGACATAGGGCTCACTTTGTTTAATTAACTTAAGTCACATTGCATAGTAATGTACTACACACCTTAAGTTGCGATACGTAATTGCTTTGATACCACGACTTATTTTTTGTTTTACTTGACCTAAGTTTGGAATATTTTTCTTTAATTAGATGGAATAATATAGTTTTATTCCATAATAGATACAAGATTATTTGTTGAGATAGCTGCATTTTTAGAGACTTAGCGATAATGTATGCTGTTTATTCTTTATTTGGTAAATAAAATATTTTACATGTTAAGTGGGTGTTGCTACTGTATTGCTGAGAATCGTCAACGCTTAAATCATCAGGTATGAATCTGTTATGAGTTTTACCCCTTTAAAAAAATTTCTTAAACAGCTGTGTTATCTCAGTAGTGCTGCTTTTTTAGTAAGCTGTGCCAGTCATCAATATACCTTCACACAATCAGCTAATTACAGTCACCGTGTAAAGTTTTTAGTAATGCATTACACCGCCATTGATTACGAAAAGTCGATGCGTGCCTTAGTGGATGAAGGGGGCTTAAGTTCACATTATTTATTACCAGAATCAGGCGATCCAAGTTATCCAAAAGACGATTTAGAAATTATTCAGCTGGTTGATGAAAAAGACAGAGCATGGCATGCCGGCCGCAGCTTTTGGCAAGGCCGAGAAGATTTAAATGATCATTCAATTGGTATTGAAATTGTTAATGTACCAACCTGTCATATTCCTGAGCAAAGTCAGCCTGCAATGGAAAACGATGCCAGCAAATTGTGTATTTTTCCAGACTATGATGCTAAACAAATTGAGTTGTTGATTGAGCTTAGCAAAGATATCTTGGCGCGAAACCCAGATATTGGCCCAACTCAAGTTATCGGCCATTCAGATATTGCGCCAAGCCGTAAGAACGACCCGGGTCCGCGTTTTCCTTGGTACCAACTTTATAAAGCGGGTATCGGTGCGTGGTACGACAGCGACACTGTTGATAAATATTGGCAATTATTTAGTGCATCAAAACCCTCTGTTGAGTTAATGCAAAAAGCACTGCGTAGCTACGGCTATGAGGTGATTGCTACGGGACAGCTTGATTCGCAAACTTTAGATGCCTTAAGTGCTTTTCAAATGCACTTTTTGCCTTGGCATGTAAGTGGGAATAGTGATGCCAGAAGTGCCGCTGTGTTGTTTGCTTTATTAGATAAATACTTCCCTAAAAAGCTTGAGCGGTTATTTAAAGAATATCAGCAGCAACAGCAAGCGGTCGAGCCAGAGCCAAAAACACTGGCTAATGCACAAGTGATAGCGCGTATTCCTGCTCTTGAACCAAGCAGTCGCGCGCTTGTTAACGACAGAGGCACCTTTGTCGCCTATAAAGGTCGCGGTGAGATCATCATTGAAAACCAAGACGCAACCAGCGCCGACATTTATATTAATGGTGAAAAAATCAATATAGCTTCGCCTTTAACTGCCGAAAAAATATATCAATACAGTTTGGCTAAACGTACTCACAATGGCATCAACACCTATAAAGTTGAGAATGTATTGCCTGAAGGGGCAAGCTTAACCTTACGCTTTCCTTATCCAACGCTTGATAAAAACAGCAGTCAAAAGCGCTTTAGTGCCGTTGATGAATTAATTACTCAAGAAATTAAAGAGGGCTTTCCGGGCGCGGTACTTGCCGTTGTTAAAGATGGCAAACTGATTAAATTAAGCCATTATGGCGCAGCTAAAAAGTACCACGCTGATGGCAGTGAGCTCAAAAGCCCACAAGCTATGCAAAACGATACCTTGTTTGATATAGCCTCAAACTCAAAAATGTTTGCCACTAACTTTGCGCTAATGAAGCTTGCCAGCGAAGGAAAGCTCGACGTAGAAAAACCGCTGTTTTATTACCTGCCAGAATTTAGGGGCAGCGGCCGTGAGCAGCGTTTAGTAAAAGACTTACTTACCCATAGTGCTGGTTACCCTGCCGTGGTTGATTTTCATCGTAAAGACAATAAATTTGGTGAGCGCTTTTTTTCACAAAACAGTCTGCGTACTAAAAACCTGTTATTAACTGGCGTTCCCTTCGTGGCTGGGCGCAACGTAAAACACTTATATTCTGATATCGATTATATGTTGTTAGGTGTACTGGTTGAACGCATCAGTGGTATGGCGCTTGATACTTATGTTGAGAGCCAAATTTATCAACCGCTTGGTTTAACACATACGGTTTATAATCCATTGCAAAAAGGCTTTTTAACCTCACAAATTGCGGCCACAGAGATTAATGGCAATACCCGAGGTGGACGCATTGAATTTGAAAATGTTCGAACCGATGTTCTGCAAGGTGAAGTACATGATGAAAAAGCCTTTTATGCCTTAGGTGGCGTAGCGGGGCATGCAGGGCTTTTTAGTACTGCTGGTGATTTATCAGTGCTTATGCAGGTATTACTCAATGGCGGTGGTTATGATAATAAGCAAATTTTTACGCCACAAGTACTTGAGCAATTCACAAACTCTCAAGCAAGTGATGAAACCTATGGGTTAGGGTGGCGACGAGCGGGGCATCAAGCGCGAACTTGGCATTTTGGCCCTTACGCCAGCCCGCGTGCGTTTGGTCATACTGGTTGGACTGGCACAGTGACCGTCATTGACCCCGAGTACGACCTTGCTATTGTGCTATTAACTAATGCGCGTCATACACCTATTGAAGGTTCGCAAGAAAATTACGAGTTTGTCGGTAAACGTTTCGAAACGGGTAAGTATGGCTCTATTATCTCACTGATTTATGAGAGTATATTAAATCACTAGTCGAATTAAGTTGAGTTTAATGGTAAAGCCATTAAGCTTAGCGAGTTTTCGCATAATAAAAATAAAATGCTGTTCTTAATTTAAAAGGGTTTTTATGTCTTGGTATTCAATTTTACCACCCTTGATTGCTATCTTAATTGTGTTTTGGCGCAAAGAAGTGATCATGGCGTTATTGGTCGCGGTTGCGTCGTCTGAGTTTTTGCTTGCTATCAATGGTGAAGGTAATAGCTTATTTTACACCTTCATTAATACCATTGAGCGTGTTGTTGAAGTCGCCAGTTCCCCTGGTAATAGCCGTATCCTTATTTTTAGTATCTTAATAGGTGCATTACTTGCCTACATTCGTGAATCTGGCGGTGTCGCTGCTACCGTTAATTTACTAATGAACAAAGGGGTTGCCAAAAGTAAGCGCCAAGTTGGTTATTTAACCATGTTCTCAGGTATTGCAGTATTTATTGAATCTAACTTAAGTGTATTAACCTCGGGTATTTTATCGCGTGGTTTATTCGATAAATTTAAAATGAGCCGAGCACGCCTTGCTTACATTATCGATAGTACCAGCGCACCGGTGTGTATCTTAATCTTGTTAAATGGCTGGGGCGCATATGTGCTTGGTCTACTTGGCAACTACGAAATGGAAGAGTCTGCGGTATCAGTACTTTGGGGCAGTATAGGTTATAACTTTTACGCCATTATCACTTTACTTATCGTGTTCTATACCATTACTTTTGATAAGGTACATGGGCCATTAAAGCAAGCTGAAGATAATTTTGAACAACAAGAAACCGAGCTGGCTGAAGAAGTAAAAGGCTCAAAAGCGCGTTATATGCTTGTGCCACTTATTACCTTAATAGCTAGTATGGTTGGCTTTATGTTCTGGACTGGCGGTGGCGATATTGCCAGTGGCAGTGGTTCTAAATCAGTGCTGTATGCAACTATTTTAGCCTGCGTTGTGGCTTACTTTTTAATGATTAGCTCTCGCGACTTTACTCATCATAAGCTTGTTGATATTGGCTTTAAAGGTATGGGTGAGTTGCTACCACTGGTAGCAATTGTATTGCTGTCACTTACCTTAGGGGCAAGCTTAAAAGACTTAGGTACGGGTGTGTTTGTAGCTGGTCTTGTGGGTGATTTCTTACCTATTTACTTGGTTGTGCCAGTGCTATTTTTAACCGGTGCGGTAATTTCATTTACCACTGGTACCTCATGGGGCACATTCGCGATTCTTATTCCAATTGGTGTACCGCTCATTCAAGCTTTAGGTTTACCACCTTCATTAGTAATTGCTGCTATTTTAGGCGGTGGCGTGTTTGGCGATCACTGCTCGCCAATCTCAGATACCAGTGCGGTATCGGCGATTGCATCAGGGTGTGATCTATTAACTCACGTAAAAACCCAAATGCCATACGCCTTATTTGGCGGCGCGTTAACCTTCATCGCTTACCTAGTGACGAGTATTATTGTTTTATAAGTAATAGCTTAAAGCCTTAAGTTATAAGCAAAAAACCACAGAGAAGTCTGTGGTTTTTTATTGCTTGAAACATAGGTCGTTATTTATGGCGACACATTTAATTCTTAAACAGTTACGGACCAAAGTCCGACCTACAAGAGTGTGGACAGAAACCATCGCGCGAAATAAATTTCACGCCTACGGTACTCCTTTACTCTTTCTCCTTGTAACTCGCTAAGTTGTTGGGTTTCGCTTCGCTCTACCCAACCTACGATTTAGGTACAACTTTATAAACACCGACACCATCAACACCAAGGTATAGATCACCATTAGGGTGGGTGGCAAGGCTACGAACACGACCTACACCTTCAAATACTTTGCTGTGGCCTGTTACTTTGTCACCATCTAGCTTCACTAACACAAGGTGGCCAAACTTCATCGAGCCTACGGCAATTTGACCTTGCCACTGTGGGTATTTATCGCTGGTGATAAACTCCATCCCAGAAGGGGCGATTGATGGCACCCAATACCAATCAGGTTGTTCCATTCCTTCGCGGCTGGTTTCGTCGGTAATTTTTGTACCAATGTAGTTGATCCCATAGGTGATCTCAGGCCAACCATAATTCGCGCCTGCTTTAACTATGTTGATTTCATCACCGCCACGAGGGCCGTGTTCATGGCTCCATATAACTCCCGTTTCAGGATGCATCGCCATACCTTGTGGGTTACGGTGTCCATACGAATAGATGCTTTTGTGAGTTGTTTTATGGTTATAAAACGGGTTTGACTTAGGGATAGAACCATCGCTATTGATACGGTGAATTTTGCCTGCATCGTAGTCTAGGCTTTGTGGGTGAACGTCTCTTTTGCCACGGTCACCAATAGAGAAATACAAGTAACCTTCTTTGTCGAACTCAATACGCGAACCATAGTGTTTCGTTGTTTTAATATTTGGCTCGCCATCAAACAATAATTGCTGATCGATAAGAGTCATATCTTTAAAGCGAGCGCGCATAATTGAGGTATTGTAACCCTCACCATCACCTTCATAGCCCGAGTACGAAAAGTAAATCCAGCCATTGTCGGCAAAGTTCGGATCAAGTTCTATATCTAATAAGCCCCCTTGACCTTCATCATGTACTTTAGGTGTGCCTTTAACTGCTTGCTCAACGAGTTTGCCATCACGAATTAACCTAAGCTCACCACGTCTGTCGGTAACGAGTAAGTCACGCTCGTTAAGCCAAGCCATACCCCAAGGAATTTGAATCCCTTCGCTTACTAATTCTAGTTTGTAGTTATTCGCACTGGCATCCAGTGGAATTTTTTGCTCTGGCTGAGCACAAGCTTGCAAGCTAGATAAGCTAATTGAGGCAATGATTAAATTGTTAAACAAAGACCTTTTCATGGTAACTCCATAATATTTAAACACGATGTTACTAGCCTAGCTGGTTCAGCATTAAATTGTTATTAACATTAGAGCAATGTGCGATTATTGGTAGGAAAATCGAGGTAAGGAGCGGGGGAGTCGTCAGCCGTCTGATTTGACCCCGATAAAGTAAACTCGGGGTTTAATTAACTTGTTCGCACTGCATGGGGCTCTGATACCCTCAGTACGATTTGAGAACAGCGCTTCAAAAGCATAGCAATATGCATTCATTAATTTATGAGTATTTGTCGAAATACAATGTACATAGACTTTTGGTGATTTTTGTATGATACTAGTCAAACGTTGGACGGATTTTTGTCCCAAAAGGGGTTAGTGTGATAAAAAAATTGAAATTTAGTAACTATCAATCTTATTTAAATGAGACAGTACTTGATTTTAAAGTACCTGAAAAGTTTAGTGATAGTTATTTTGACTGCAAGGATAGTAATAATCACAAGTATGCTAGAGTAGCTGCAGTATTTGGTGCAAATGGCTCTGGCAAGTCATCACTTTTAAAACCATTATCATTTATTTCATGGTTCATTGCTCAATCTTTTCATGACTTGTCAAAGTCAGAAAAAATTCCATTTCAACCTCATTTCGCTGCTAAAAATAAACCTACAAATATTGAGATCGATTTTCAAATTGATTCACCGATTTCCGAGAGTGAATCAGACCGATATTTAGATTTTAAATATAACTTAACTCTTACAAGGGATAGAGTACTACTTGAAGAGCTGAAGCTAAAAACTTCTCGCTTATACTCGAGAGTATTTAAACGTGAGTTTGATAAAGTTAAGAACAAATACGATGTTTTTTCTTCTTCGTTTATGAGTAATAATGTTAGTCGACTTAAGGATACTCCACCTAACTGTTCTTATATGTCATATCTTGCTCGTTTAAACTTTGAGTTATTCGAAAATGAAAATGATAATGGCTCAGATAATGAGGTTCTTGAAAATTTGAGTCTTGTAGATTTTATTTATCCCCACTTTTTTCTTTGCATTTCAAATATAACTGAGACAGATAAAGCTGATTTTAATATTCTTCATGACGAGACAACAAAAATATTTATAAAGCAACCAGAAGTTTTTAATGAGGTTAAAAACTTAATTTGTAAATTTGACATTGGAATCAAAGATATTGAAATTAGAAATAAAACAATAATTAATAGTAATAATGAAGAAGAAGAAAGGAATATCCCATACTTTAAACATGAGTATGAAGGTGAATCTTATTTTCTACCAATTTATCAGGAATCACGAGGCACTAAATCTGCCTATACATTGCTTTGCCATATTATTCAATCTATTAATTGTGGTACGCTAGCAATACTTGATGAATTTGACAATGATCTACACCCAATGCTTACAAATGAGATTATAGAGTTATTTGCTAGTGAAAATAATAAAAAAAATGCTCAGTTAATCTTTACGACTCATAATACAGAGCTGTTAAAAACTTTAAGGAAACAGCATGTTTACTTCGTTGAAAAGGACGATTCAGTTTCAGAAGCATATCGAGCTGACCACATTCAGGGTCTAAAAGAAAGGGATAATATAAATGCTAAATATCTATCCGGTGCTCTGGGTGGTGTGCCCGATATATATTAGGTTTTTTTATGGCTAAGAAAAAATTAAAAACAGTTTATTTGGTCGTGGGTGAAGGGCAAACTGAAAAAGCATTTTTAAATCATCTAAAGTCAATTTTTAGAGGCAATTCAAAAATTCAAATTAAAAGCGCTGGAGGTAAAGGACCAGATAATGTGCTTAACTCTGCTCTAGCAGAATATAAGCAAGGAGCTTTTAAGAAAATTTGTGTATTTATGGATAATGATCTTCCTATTCCAAAAAAGTTATCGGATGAGTGTAAAAAGAAAGGTATTAAGGTGATTTTAAATGATCCGTGCTTTGAGTGTTGTGCTTCAATGAAACCGGACACTAATTTAGGTGGTATTATTACCACTCAAACAGAGGTGTTCTATGACAAAACAACGTCGCTCTTTTTCTCAAGAGTTTAAACTTAGTTCAGCAAAA
>NZ_JBMMUE010000020.1:0-77599 GCF_049257215.1 Pseudoalteromonas thalassia | reverse complement strand
TATATCCACTATTACAACAATGAGCGTATTAAGCTGAAACTAAAAGGCCTGAGTCCGATACAGTATCGAAATCAGGCCTTGGCAACCGCTTAGCAAAGAGTCCAACTTTATGGGGTCACTTCACCTCGGCTCGCTTTTTTTAGCTTTGTCGATAATCAGCGAAGAATCGCTGCATCTTACTCATCGCTTCTGTTAAATCATCTTTGTTTGGTAAAAACACCAATCTGAAATGATCAGGATCTGGCCAATTAAAAGCACGACCATGCACAAGTAAGATTTTCTCGGCTTTGAGTAAATCTAAAATCATGCGTTCATCGTCTTTAATATTAAAGTGCGCCGTATCTACTTTCGCAAATGCGTAGAGTGCCCCTTTAGGCTTTTTACAGCTAATGCCGTCAATAGCATTCAATCCACGCCAAGCTATGTCGCGTTGCACATACAAGCGACCACCAGGGTTAATCAAATTGTCAATTGATTGCACACCACCTAAGGCTTGCTGAATAGCATATTGTGCCGGTACATTGGCACATAAACGCATTGATGCCAGCATATCCAAGCCACGGCTTAAATCGTCCATCATGCTAGTGCGGCCGCTTAACACCATCCACCCCATTCGCAAACCTGCTGCGCGGTATGTTTTAGCTAAACCATTAAAGGTGATAATTGGCACGTCATCGCATAAGGCCCCAATTGAGCTGTGAGTTGCACCATCGTATAAAATCTTCTCGTAAATTTCATCGCTCAATAACAGCAACTTATGTTCGCGAGCAATGGTTATAAGCTCCATAAGCAAGTCATCACTGTAAACTGCACCTGTTGGGTTATTTGGGTTAATAAGTACCAAAGCTTTTGTTTTCGATGTGATTTTACTTTTTATATCAGCAATATCAGGAAACCAATCCTGCTCTTCATCACATAAGTAATGCACTGGGTTACCGCCCGCCAACTTAACTGATGCAGTCCATAATGGATAATCAGGTGCAGGGATCAAGACCTCATCATCATTATCGAGTAATGCTTGTGTGGTCATTTGAATTAATTCACTTACCCCATTGCCAATATAAATATTATCGACATCAAGATTGTGTAAGCCACGCTGCTGATAGTGTTGATAGACAGCCACACGGGCTGAGTAGAGGCCTTTAGAGTCACAGTAGCCTTGGGCTGAATATAAATTACGGATGATATCTTTATGCATATCTTCAGGCATATCAAAGCCAAAGGCGGCAGGATTACCGATATTTAACTTTAATACTTTTTGGCCTTCATCTTCCATTTTTCGAGCTTGTGCAAGCACAGGCCCACGGATGTCATAACAGACACCGTCTAGTTTGTGACTCTTTTTTATTTGTGACATGGTTACCTCTACTAATGAGCCTTTAGACTACCCCAGTAAAGGGCCACCATGCTAGTGGATTTTTGAAGTTACAACTGAAATAAATTCAAGTTTTTAACGGCCAGTAAACCAAGCCTGTAATTTTTCAACTGAACCTATAACTTGCTCATCTAAATAGCCAGCTTTTTGCTCAGCCGTTGCGAAATCACTTTCGTTTAAAGCATGTTCAATCGCTTGAGCAACTTCTGACAGACTTTGCGCGCCAAATTGCGCCGCATTTGACTTTAAGCTATGTGCATGGCGTGCTGCAGCTTCTGTATCGGTGCCTATGTTAGCTAACACCTCTGAACCTAGTCGCTGAAACTCACTACAACAAAAGCTCAAGGTATCTGCAAACTGATCACCTAAAAGCGATTCCATTCCTTCAAGTGCACTTTCGTCTATGGTGATTGTCGTCATTTTTATCCCTCAATCAAAAACATAAAACTAGAACCGCAACTTTAGCTGTTCTTAGTCAAAAAGCAAACCTGCTTTGTAGGTTAAGCTCATGTATACTATGGATACTTTTACCGTATTCCGAGTTTATATGGCTAGAGAATTATGCTCCCACTGTGGCTTTTCTACTAAAACTTGCTTATGTGATTCTATAAACATAATCAATAATAGACTAAAAATCATTATATTACGCCACCCAAGTGAGGAAAAAATTACTAAAAACACGGCGCATTTATTGAATTTAGGCTTAGCCAATTGCCAAATTATTGCTGGAGAATCTGAGCAAGACTTTGTTTCGCTGCAAACTTTGCCAAAATCTAGCACTGCTGTTTTATACCCAAGCCATGACGCATGGTGTCTTGATGAGCAAAGCTCAGAAGTGAATATATTTAAACAAACACTAACACATTTGATTGTTATAGATGGCACCTGGAAAAAAGCATTTAAAATGCGCCAACTTACCCCTAGTTTACAACAGTTTAAGACCGTTAGTTTTAAGCAACTACCTCAAAATCAGTATTTAATACGAAAAGCTCCCCGTGAAGATAGCTTGTCAACATTGGAGGCTGTAGCCCATAGTCTTCACTTAATTGAACGGCTTGACGTTACGCCATTGTATAAATTACTCGCAGCATTAGTTGACAAGCAAACTAAGCACATGCCAGAAGATGTAAGGGCTCGATATCTTTAATGCGTGTTTCTAAACGATTGAGTGCAGGTTTTAATCGCCAAGGCCCCGACTACCGCTTTGATGATCAAGTTGATTTCAATGACATTCGTGACACGTTTGGGTTTCGTACTATGTTAGTGGGTAGCTGGGTGACCAAACAAGAGCGTCTACTCGCGGCTAATTTAATTTATGATGCCCTAGCCGATCTTGCTCAAATATTAAGCTTACCGCCAACAGCTATTGGTCTGCGGGGTAAGCTTAATTTCGCTTTTGGTCATGGCGGCCAAAAAGGCGTACAAGCACATTATAATGCCCATAGCCAAACGTTAGCACTGGCTAAAAATGCCGGGGGTGGCGCACTTGCACACGAATGGTTTCATGCCTTTGATCATCATATCTGCCAACATTTATTTGCGAATAGAAAAAGCATGCAGTTTTGTTCTGCCTTATGGCTCGAACAGTCACCAGATTTAAGTCACCCACTTAATCAGCGCTTAAATGATTTTTATCATCAGGTTTTTTTAGATAACTCAGGTGCAAACCCAAATGAGTATGTAAAACAATCTATTGCTTTTGATCAGCAAGTAAAACAGCTATATATGAGCATGCCTGAGGAACTCGCAGCTCGCTGTTTTGAAAAGTGCATTGCCATGCACCCTGATATAAAAAATAGCTTTTTAGTAAGTGGTTTATCAACAAGTGGCTTAATCTATCCAGATGAGCAGCATGCGATGCGCTGCTTTGCAGCACTGCTAAATTACTTTAATCAACTAGGTTCGCTGTTGCATCAAAACTAAGTTCAACTTTCTGCACCTCACTAATCCAAGCTAAATAATCATCAGCACAAAGCGGCTTTGAAAAATAATACCCTTGTCCAAACTGGCAGCCATAACTTTGCAGCATAGTTAGGCTTTGCTGATCTTCAATTCCTTCTGCAACCACCTGCGCGCCTAGTGTGGCAGCAATGTCGCAAGTTGCCCGACAGATACTCTGATCATTTACTGAAAACGGCAGATTTAACACAAATTGTTTATCTATTTTCACTTCATCAAAGCCAAGTTGACTTAAATAAGCAAGTGAAGAATAGCCTGTTCCAAAATCATCAATCGCGAGTTTTAAGCCAATTAAACGATAGTCATCGAGTGTGGCTTTAATCTTTTTACTCTCCTCTAATGTAGCTGACTCAGTCAGCTCCAGCATAACCGACTCGGCACGCACATTTTGTTCATTTAAAATAGTGATTAACAGCACAGGTAAGTCTTTATTTAATAGATCTTTAGCCGAAATATTAATGGAAATAACGTGATCGGGTATCAGTGTGCAAAACTTCGCTTGCCACTGAATTCCATTTTCGACCACCCATTCAGTGAGCTGATTGATCACCCCCGCAGACTCTGCAATTGGAATAAACACATCAGGGCTCACTGCACCAAATACTGGATGATGCCAGCGTAATAGAGCTTCACAGCCCACTACTTTGCCTGTTTTCAAACAAACCTGTGGTTGAAAGTGTAAGCTTAACTGATTTTCATCTATCGCCATTTTAAGTCCTGCGGCAATCGATAGCCTTTGTTCAGAAAGCCGCGCACTCTCAGAGTTGAACATTCGCCAACGCTCACCTTGTAAACGTTTTTCAGACATTGCTTGTATGGCACATTGTAAAATTTGCTTCGCGGTATTGCCGTGCATCGGATAATAGGCAACACCAATATCAACACTATCGACTAAATTAATATCTTCATGGGTGAGCCCTTCTTCAAATACCCCATGGATCAAACATGCAAACTGCTCTATATGACTGAGTTCTAATTCACCTATCACTAAGCAACCAAACGTACTGTCATCAACATGAGCAAGCCATGCGCTTCTACTGGCTTGAATTTCAAGCTTTAATGCATTCATGGTCTGTAGCTGAGTATTTAAGATACTTAATCTTTCATTGATACAAATATTTGCTTGCTCAAAACCAAACGTAGAACGTGCATTTGAAAGAACATGTGGTTTAAATAATAAGACGGAAAAGTGTTGTTTCTGCGATACTTTTTTCATCATTTGTGCGAGCAAAAATTGCTTATTAGGCAGTTTAGTCTCCGCATCATGCAGCATCGAATAATTAAATGCCGCTATTTGCTGACGATCTTTAAGTAACAGCACGGAACATATCGCCAGTGATGTGATAAGCAAAATGGTGTTATGAACACCATGGTAACCAATACCAAAGCCATTCCAAATGAATAAACTAAGCACCTGAGTCACAATCGTCATTAACATAAATACACGTAGATAGGTGCGGCTATTTTTTCGCTGCATTACACTAAAAAATACAGCAGCTGCAAAACTTAAAAATCCAATACATGAAACTATAAATAACCATTGATGATTAAACTGAGGCAATAGTGATGACAACACGGCCGCGCTGAGTAAACAGGCCATCATTACTTGCCATGCCTTTTTAAAGCGGGGTTTATAGGTATGGATTGCCAGAAAGTGATATAAGAAATAGCTCGCAAAATATAATGCAAACTCATTAACAGGCCATTTTGCTTCCCAATCTATGCCATTAACGAAATAGCTTATTAGCCCGTTATCAATCAAAAATCCGATACTAACCAGTACGAAGTAAGCATTCAGCAGCAGGTATTTTGGTTGCTGCGATACCACAAAATAAATAGCGCACACAAACATGCATATAATCAGCACACCTAAAATAGCGCCATAGCTTAAAATGATTTGATGTAAGTTTATTTCAAAGGTTTTTGCAGCAACTACCCCAACTTCTATAGTCAGCGCCCTATCGTGCTCAAAGTTAACCAGTGCCCAGCGATGACCTTGACTATGCTCTATTAACCAATGTGGTCGCACATTCGATAAACTTTCAAGTGAGGCGAGCCGCTGATTATTGGTAGCCTGAGAATTTTCATCTAACAGATAAAACTTTGCCCAGGTTAAATTTGGCTCACCTAGATAAACAACGTAATTTTTATTGTCGGGTAGTTGCAATAAATCGATTACTAACCAGTGGGATGTTTGCGGGGCAAGGCGGATTGAACTGCTTTCGAGAGCATTAAGCTGTTCTGCATTTTGAAGTGACTGTTCCAGCGATTGACTTAATTTGGCAAGAGGCTCGGCAGAGTCAAGCAGCCAAATCGATGGACTCTCATTGGCAGCAAAGGTACTAAAGCTGTGTAAAAAAACACAACACATTGTTATGAGCAGCGTTCTAACAACCCGATGGATGTGCTTGCCAATAAAATGCATTTTAGCTCCGTGCTTTAAACACCAGCTAAAAGTATGGGGTGAATACGCTTAAATTGCCAATTATGCATACTTTAATTAGGTAAAAAGTTTAGGCGTATGGGCGTGTGGCACTAAAAGCCACACAATATTTTACTTATTATCATCACTTATTCGACTTGCAACAGCTGAGTTTTGATCCTTATATTTTGCATCTTTACGTGTGTTGTAAGGATTCTCAGCAGGACTTGTCATGGTTTCAAAACTCATAGCGCCAATCTTCATCATTGGTCGTAGCGCTAATGGCAATTTACCTGAGTTATAAAACTCCAAAACAATATTTCCTGACCAACCGGGATCAATACGATGTGCAGTTACATGTACCATCAAGCCAAGTCGTGCTAACGATGAACGACCATCTAACCAACCTACAATATCAGCAGGTAAAGTTACTTTTTCATAGGTAATTGCCAAAGCTAATTCACCTGGATGAAGGAAAAAAGCTTCTTCTTCAGCAAGCACAATTTCATCACTCATAATGGATTCCATCGCCTTGTTTAGCTGATCTTTTGGACCACTTAAGTCAACATAAGCTGCGGTATGATCTTGGAAAACTCGAAATTTATTGCCCAAACGCAAGTCCACCGTCACACCTGAAATCATTTCTTTACTCGGTGTAGGCTCAATAACTATACGGCCTTGGTCAATATACTGCTGAATATGGGTATCTGATAATCTCATTTATTATTCTACCTAAAACAACTTAAACATATGATTTTAAGCTGAAAAAACACGCTAAGCTTAAACTTAAAAACACAAAGAGTTTATTGTGTAGCAGTTAAGCAAAATGGAATGGACATAGTGTGACATATATTACACAAATCAGCAGCGTGTTGCGCTAATAAATCTCGATTAAATAAGTCTTCTCAGGTAACAACATCAGCTGTTTCTGATTTATCTGAAGTCATGAGTTTTGTTCTAATTGCCGAATTATAGGGAGAGTGAGGATAAGTTGTTATGGATTACGTTATTTTATCCGTAATAACATTGCCGGCATGTGTTGTTGCTATTTTAATCGCCAAACACTACGCTAAAAAACAAGAAATTTGGCACGGCTTTCTCGTCTTCATTGGCTCATTGTTACTAACAAGCTGGTCGGTGGTTGGCCTAGTCGCAAACGAAACTTTCTTTTTCCCGCTACCTTCATTACTCACCATGGTCTTTTATCTTTATTGTTATGGTGAAACCGACATTGTGTTTATGCCCAATTTATTAATTAACCCCGGCATTGCTATTTTCTGCTATTTTTCAGCTTACTTTTTCAGTCGCAATAAACTTTTTTAAGCGCAGTGTATCCTTTTTATATTTACTAAAATAAAAAGCCGCTCATTGAGCGGCTTTGGTTCTCATTAGGGTTCATATGAGATTAAAAGCTATAACGTGCACCGATTGTGTAACGAGGTCCGTATTGACGAGCAAATAAGAACTGCTCTTCATAACGGCCGTATCCACGTTCAGTTTCGTTGTTAAGGTTTATACCTTCAAAGAAAACTGTCATGTTTTCATTAATGTCGTAGTTAACGCTTAAGTCCCATTGACCAAACGTATCGCCAAATTGTGGCGGTGCATCAGATGAGCCTTGCGCTTGACCAACACCAATCAAGTACGAATCACGCCAAGCGTAAGTAACTTTAACTGACAAGCCGTCTTTATCGTAGAATGCTTGGAAGTTAGCAGAATCACTCAAACCTGATAAAGGCGCTTGCTGTGTTAAACTATTAACATCAAATTCAACATCACCATCTACAAATGTAGCGTTAACACCTAAACCGAAACCACTTTCACCAAACAAGTGCTGTACAGCAACTTCAAAGCCATCTACCGATTTACTATCAGTATTTTGTGGCTGAGAAATATTCCATACCATTAGTGGGTCTGCACTAGTTGGTTCAATAGCACCATCCGCATTACCATAACCAAGTGCTAGCATTTCATTAAATATTGTCTTACTAGTTACTTCATCATTTCGTGCTTCCAAAGAAGCAATGGCTTCTTGGTAACGAGGACCATTTAGAATGTCATGTAGACCTTCTATCGTTGTTTCAGTAATTTGCGTTTGAATAAAGTTATCAACGTCTTTTTTGAAGTAGCCAACTGATGCGTAGCTGCCTTCGCCATAGTAATACTCAAGCGATAAGTCTAAATTCGTTGACTCAAACGGCAACAAGTTAGTATTACCTTGACCACCGGTACGCGAACCTGGTTTTGGACTACCAGTTAAGCTTCGACCACCAGCAAGGTTACCAAGCGGTGCACGAGCCATGGTTTTACCCCACGAAACGCGTCCAACAAGTTCATCTGTGATCTCAACTTTTACGTCGATATTAGGTAACCAGATATCATAATTACCTTCTTCTTGGTAAAAGTTATCTGTACCGCCTGTTTCGTACTGCATGATCCACTCTGACTCACTTACCCAGTTAACCTGTTTTTCTATTTTCTGACGAACAGTACTGGTGACATCGGTCTCTTCATAGCGTAAGCCTGCGTTAATTTGAACAAAGTAGTCAGATAACTCAAACTCCCAAAGTGTATTGACGTAGAAGCTTTGCGTTTTTTCTTCTACATAGCTTTCACTGTCGATACCATCAAAAAATGGGTCAATTGAGTATTGATTATCGCCCAATAAATCTTCGTTTAAAAAAGCAAGCTGACGAGCTAACGCCTCTTCAAAGCTATAGGTGTAATAGTAATTTGGTTCAAGGGCACTACCACCACCAGCGAACTGATCTAGCATGTCACCAGTATCATTATAAGTGAACATACCGTCTGGGAAGATCTCTGTGAATGATGGGTTAAAGCCAGGACCACCACGTAAGCCACTCCATGCAGTAAAACCACCCATAGTTTGCTTGGTATTGGCAGCACCAAATTTCACTTTAACAAGTGGAATTTCAAAGCTGTCATTTAACCACGTAGCATGAAGCTGCGCTTGCTCTACATTAGACTCACCCGGCGAATAAATAAACTGGCTGAAGTTCGAATCAATTTCACTTGGATCAAGTACCGTTGTGCCATTATTCCAATTAACATATGCATGCGGGATTTCACCAGTACGATAGTCATACACCTTGCTACGGAGTTGGTCAGAACCAAGAATGATCTGGCCGTCAGAACCTAAACCGTCATCTGCACCATTGTCTGTTTCATTTTTCGAATCGTGATAATCGAACTCAACTTCCCACGCATCGTTGATTTGCCACTCTAAATTTAAACCAATTGAGCGTGCTTTTACTTCTGTAGTGCCACGGCTTGCAGTAAATGAACCATCGTTACCACTAATATCGGCATAAAGTGCAGTACCATTTTCATCTAGCTCATAGCTATTAATGTTTGTACTAAAGTCGTTCCAGATACCCCAACCTGTTGTTTCAACACCTGTAATTGCACGGCTTGTCGTGTAATCAACCGTTGCAGTGAAGTTTTCAACTGGTGCATATTGTAAAGTCACTTGGCCGTTAGTACGCTCACGTTCAACATCAGCAATGCTGTAGTTCATATCTTTTGGAAAGAAATGGTTACCAACACGGTTGCCTTCACTATCTACTGGGCGTGGGTCAATGTAGTCACCTTCATCTAATGTTGGTAAATCTACATTCGCTTGCCAGCCTTGAATGTTTGCGCTTTGTTGTTGGAAATCACGCTCTTGATGTGAGAATGAAACGGCAAAGCCAACTGAATTATCAACATATGTATTACTGTACATCGCTGAGAATTCAGGAGTTACATCATCCCCTTCTTCATTTGAGGAGTCGTGAATACCCTTAATAGACGAACTAAATTTTTCACCTGGGCTATTTAAAGGGCGAGTCGTAATAATGTTTACTGTTGCCCCAAGACCACCACTTGGTACATCTGCTTGACCAGATTTTGCAACTTCAAGTGCACTTACACCGTCAGCGGCGATATTTTCAAGGGCGTAAGAACGTGTATAACCAGTACCCGGCATTTGACGGCCGTTAAGCATTACGAGGTTAAACTCAGGGCCAAAACCACGCACTGTGATTTCGCTGCCTTCGCCGTTTGAACGACTAACAGATACACCGGTAATACGTTGCAGTGACTCGGCTAAGTTAGTATCTGGGAATTTACCCATTTCTTCTGCCGAAATCGCATCAACTACACCTGTAGCATCGCGTTTCATATCCATGGCGCGGATCAAACTGCCACGAATACCTTTTACTTCAATAATTTCTATTTCTTTGTCAGCTTGCTCATCTTGCGCGTAAGCCATCGGCATAGTGCCAAACCCTGCGGTTAAGATCATCGCCACTGAAGCTGCAAGAGGCGTTTTAATAAATTTTGTGCTTTTCATGATTTACCTGCTTTTGCAATTTGTTGCCATGGTATGTAGGTGCCAGTTTGGCACCCACCATTGTTGCCAGTGTTAATTAAGGATTCGCAATGACTGCATTATCGATACGGTAAACCGCACCTTCACCCATGCCCCATGAAGGGAACACCATAACAACGTCGATTGCACTAATATCAAGGCCTGCACTTAGTAAATCGGCAAGTGTATATGTGTATGTTTGCCATTCACCAACCACTGGCTCGACACCTTCTTGGCTTGCGCTTAGTGGAAGCTCCACAGCTTGCCCTGCATCGTTTGATTCTATTTTAAATAACCACTGCGCATCTTGGTTACTTGCGTTTGAAACGATTTTCATTTCAAAACGAACTACACCTTGAGATAACATGTGTGATGCATCAAAACTCACGCCATCTGCTGCTAAGAAACCCATTACAGTTGGTTGAGCACCAATTTGAAACTCAGCAACTGAGCCGTGTGCTTCGTCGTCTGTTTCTACAGTTGGTGTACTCCCAGCACAACAATCCCAAATGCTCCATTGGTCTGCTACGCTATCTGCAAATAAAGTGAGATCTGATTGCGGCTGCGGTGCATAAATACGTGCATTATCTATACGGTACACAGCACCCTCACCTTGACCCCAAGCAGGGAAAATCATGATGACATCGATAGCACTCACATCTAAACCAGCTTGTAGTAGTGTGCTTACAGGGAATGTGTAGGTTTGCCACTCACCCGCAACCGGATCAACACCTTCAGTACTCGTATTAAGGTTAACTTCAACCGCTGTTGCCCCTTCATTAGACTCTACCTTTAACATCCATGGTGCATCAGGAGTTGATGGTAGCGATGTTATTTTCATCTCAAATTGCAACATACCGTCATCAACAAGTGAAGTTGCATCAAATTGAGTACCACTACCACCTGATGAGGTGCGGTTAATAAAGCCCATTACTGTTGGCGTTGCACCAATAGAAAACTCAGCAGTTACACCATGCTCTTCATCATCAACCACTTCAATAGGTGTTGAGCCCGCACAGCAATCCCACAGAGGCCAGTCTAGGTTAGTCTCATCAGTGAACAGTGTTAGTGAAGGTAATGTTGTTGAACCACCGTTAGTGATTTCGACATTATCAACACGGTAAACAGCGCCTTCACCTTGACCCCATGCTGGGAAAATCATTACAACATCAATCAAAGATACATTTAAGCCTGCGTCAGCTAATGTTTGTAATGGGAAGGTATATGTTTGCCACTCACCAGCTACAGGGCTAACACCTTCAGTGCTAGCACTTAGGTTTAGCTCAACGGCTGTCTTGCCTTCATCACTTTCAATTTTGAAAAGCCAAGGTGCATCAGGAGTAGAAGGTAATGAAGTCACTTGCATATCAAAACGCACATAACCGTCTTCTAGCATAGCGCTTGCGTCATAAGGAGTGGCTTGGCCGTTTTCATCGGTAATAAATGCATCACGGCTAATGAAACCATTTACCGTTGGCGATGCACCCACAACAAATTCAACAACATTACCACGCTCAGCATCTTCAACAAGTGCAGGAGTTGAACCACCACAACAATCCCATGCAGGCCAGTTAGGGTTAAAGCTGCTATCAAAAATAGTAAGCGGCGTTACTGTACCATCACTAGGTGGTGTAGGTGCAGGAGCTTTACCTTGTACTAGTGCATCTTCTAAATTATCGTAACCAGGGCGAACTGTTTCACAGCCTTTGCCTGTATCCGGGTCTTGTGCACATTCGTAAACACGAACATAGTCAACTTCAAAAGTTTGACCATTTTCAAATGCACTTGCGTCAATGCCCGTTGCATTAACGTTTTCTGGCCAGTCACCGCCTACAGCAAAGTTTAAGATTAAATAAAACTCTTGATCATAAGGAGATGCATCCCAGAAAGTTGTTAACTCACCGGTTGTTTGATCAAAGTACTCTGTGTACCATCCCTTATGTGTAAGGCCCCGCGCTTGTCCCAAAGAATCATAAAAAACTTCAGATTTACGTTGAGTAGCATATAAATAATCGTCTACATACCAACGAATTTCACCTTCTTGCCATTCAATTGCATAGGTATGAAAATCATCCGCTGGGTTAGTGCCTTGATCAAATGTATAAGCCTTACCGCTTTGATCATTATTTGGCCACTCTTTACCATAGTGAAGCGTACCGTAGATATTTGACTCAACACCGTCATCTGTTGGGACTTTCAAGTTAACCGACTCAACGATATCAATTTCACCAGAGCGTGGCCAACCACCATACACTTCATCTGTTGGCATCATCCAAAATGCAGGCCATGAGCCTTGACCACTTGGAAGTTTGGCACGGACTTCGAAGCGTCCATATTTAAAATCAGCTTTGTAACGTGTGTTAATGCGCGCAGAGGTATAAGGTTTTGCAGCACCCTCTTCTGCAGGTAATGCAACGATATTTAGAATACCATCAGCTACGAATGCATTTTCTTCACTGTCGGTATAACATTGCTTTTCATTGTTACCACCGCCAGCGCAATCTATTTCAAAATTCCATTTGCCCTCATCAATGGAATCGCCATCAAAGTTGTCTTCCCATACCACAACCCAATCTGAAACGGGCTCACTTGGGTCAATGGTATCGATTTTTGTGTCTGTGGCAGAGCCACCGCAGCCTGCTAACGTCGCCACAGATAGTGCCATAGCGAGTTGCGTTAAGTGTGTTTTTATTTTGTTCATTGCATTGAACCCTAACATTCTGTGTTTGTTAGTTTACAGCTGATATTAATAGCAAATATTAGTTTCAGCCAATTTGTAAGCGCTTACAATTGAGATCAAATAAAAAAGAACAAAAATGTAAGCGCTTACATAGAGTATGACAAGGTTACTAAAACGTCAATAAATTATTAAC
This sequence comes from Pseudoalteromonas thalassia, assembly GCF_049257215.1. Classification (NCBI taxonomy): domain Bacteria; kingdom Pseudomonadati; phylum Pseudomonadota; class Gammaproteobacteria; order Alteromonadales; family Pseudoalteromonadaceae; genus Pseudoalteromonas; species Pseudoalteromonas thalassia. The sequence goes on along the minus strand of NZ_JBMMUE010000020.1, from coordinate 64,598 downwards.
AAATAAACCGAGTTTATTCCTAAATTTATCAATCATGCTTCAGTAATGCGTAAATAAAGGAGGATGCCAAATAAAACAATATTATTTCATTACAAACTAATGCAAAATACACACTAATTAATGACTAAATTTCAATAATTAGTCTTCTGTAATAACAATATCTACTTTGCTGGTCTGGGCTTGCTGATAATATAAACTACTAGCAAGGACCCGAGCTGCCGTTTTATAAGTACAACTTATTTCAGCCGCACTATCCTGCGCTATCAGATCACCTTGCTCTGAGCTCTCACGAATTTCAATTGCCAATGGGATATTAGCCAGCACAGGCACACCATGGCGATGAGCCAATGTTACAGCGCCATCTTTGCCAAAAACATGGTTTGGTTGCCCACAATGACCACATAAGAAGTAACTCATGTTTTCAATTAAGCCAAGCACGGGGACGTTCACTTTATTGAACATAGCAATGCCCTTTTGCGCATCGGCTAAGGCTAAATCTTGAGGAGTGGTAATGATAACCGCACCACTAGCAGGTACTTTTTGGCTCATGGTCAATTGAATATCACCCGTGCCAGGTGGCATATCAACGATTAGATAATCAAGCTCTCCCCAAGCAGTTTCGTTCATTAATTGATTAAGTGCTCCTGATGCCATAGGACCACGCCAAACGGTTGCATCATCACTTGGTACTAAAAAGCCGATCGACTGCGCTTTGAGGTTATGTGCCTCAAAAGGAAGTAAGTTTTTATTATCCTCTGTTTTAGGCTCAGCCCCTTGTAGACCCAATAGCAGAGGAATAGACGGACCATAAATATCGGCATCTAAAATACCAACCTGTGCCCCCTCTTGCTGTAAAGCCGAAGCAAGATTCACTGCCGTCGTTGATTTTCCTACTCCACCTTTGCCTGACGCAACGAGTACAATATGTTTTATTTGCTTAAAACTATATACGTTCGGTAACCTGACCTGAGCAGTAATTGACACAGGCACAGATAGTTTATCACTGACAAACTTTTCAATTTCGTTGATTTCGCCACAGCCAGCAAAAGGTAGGCTTAATTTGACTTGCCAGCTTTTATCGCTGTTTTGATTTAGCTCTTCGAGCCAGTCTTGCTCAATGCCAATAGCAAATGCGCTACTACGATAGGCGGCTAAGGCAGCAATGATAGGCGCTTTTTCAGCCGATTTACTTGAGAATAGTTTTGACAGTCCAAACATAGCAATAAATTAGCGTTTCTTTGATGAAAAGTGCTGCGGAATTATGTAACATTCAAGGCATTAAAACCAGACAATTAGATAATATCATTGCTTTAGCTTGTATATAAACAACTGGCAATGGATTAAATAATGATATTCGTGCATGTTTGCATCGAACTAATCTCAATTCGGAATGATTATGGCACAGCGAAAGATCCTGATTACTAGCGCATTACCTTATGCCAATGGCCCGACTCACTTAGGTCATTTACTAGAATATATCCAAACTGATATTTGGGCGCGTTTCCAAAAACAACAAGGTCATGAAACCTACTACGTTTGCGCGGATGATGCTCACGGCACACCAATTATGCTTAATGCGCAAAAGCAAGGGATCACGCCAGAAGAGATGGTTAAAAATGTCAGTGTTGAACGTCAACGTGACTTTGCTGATTTCAACATTGAGTTTGATAACTATCACAGCACGCACAGTGAAGAAAACCGTCACTTTAGCGAGTTAATCTACAACCGTTTAAATGAAGCAGGTCACATTAAAAAGCATACTATTTCTCAACTTTTCGACCCAGAGAAAGGTATCTTCTTACCTGATCGCTTTGTAACAGGCACTTGCCCAACGTGTAAGTCTGAAGATCAAAATGGCGACAGCTGTGATTCTTGTGGTGCTACATACAGCCCAACTGAACTTATCAACCCACGCTCTGTAATGTCTGGCGCTGAGCCAATCTTAAAAGATTCGGAGCATTACTTCTTCGACCTTCCTGCTTTTGAAGACATGCTTAAAGAGTGGTTACACTCAGGTACGATTCAACAAGAAATGGCGAATAAGCTTGATGAATGGTTTGCTGATGGCTTACAGCAGTGGGATATCAGCCGTGATGCACCTTACTTCGGTTTTGAAATCCCTGGCGCACCGGGTAAATATTTCTATGTATGGTTAGATGCGCCAATTGGCTACATGGCGAGCTTTAAAAACCTGTGCGACAAAAAAGGGATTGATTTTGATGCATTCTGGCGCGAAGACTCAGATGCAGAGCTTTACCACTTCATTGGTAAAGACATTATCTATTTCCACAGCCTATTCTGGCCGGCAATGTTAGATGGTGCAAAATTCAGAAAACCTACTAACGTTTTTGCACACGGTTTTGTGACTGTAAATGGCGCGAAGATGTCTAAATCAAAAGGCACCTTTGTAAAAGCACGTACTTATCTTGATAACCTAGATCCTGAGTATCTTCGTTATTACTACGCAGCAAAACTAAACAACGGCATCACTGACCTTGATTTAAACCTTGAAGACTTTGCACTGCGTGTAAACTCAGACTTAGTAGGTAAAGTGGTTAATATCGCAAGTCGCTGTGCAAGTTTCATCACGAAGAAGTTTGACGGTAAGCTTAGCGACACCGTAATGGACGAAGCGCTATTAGGTGAGTTCCAAGCAGCTTCTGCAAGCATCGCAAATCACTATGAAAACCGTGATTACAGCCGTGCAATTCGTGAAATCATGGCCCTTGCTGATAAAGCAAACCAATTCATTGATGCTAAAGCGCCGTGGGTGTTAATTAAAGACGAAACAAAACAACAAGAAGCACACGATGTTTGCTCACTTGGTTTGAATATGTTCCGTGTACTTATCACTTACTTAAAACCTGTTCTGCCGGGTATGGCAGCAAACGTTGAAGCCTTCTTAAACGACGGTTTAACATGGCAAGGCGCGCAAACAGCGCTTGTTGGTCACGCAATCAATAAATTCAAACCGTTAATGCAACGTGTTGAAATGGATAAAGTAAACAAAATGATTGAAGAATCAAAAGAAAGCCTAGTTGCTGAAAAAGACAAGATTGATCCAAACAGCCCACTAGCTAAAGAGCCAATCAGCCCTGAAATCGAATTTGACGACTTTGCTAAAGTTGATTTACGTGTAGCGAAAATTGCTAAAGCAGAACATGTTGAAGGCGCAGATAAGTTATTAAAACTAACTTTAGATTTAGGTGGCGAAACGCGCCAAGTATTTGCAGGTATTAAATCTGCGTATGCTCCTGAAGACATCGAAGGCAAGCTAACGGTTATGGTAGCGAACCTTAAGCCTCGTAAGATGCGTTTTGGTATGTCTGAAGGCATGGTATTAGCAGCTGGCCCTGGCGGTAAAGAAATTTATATTCTTAACCCAGATGAAGGCTCAGAGCCTGGTATGCGTGTAATGTAATTACACAATTACTAGCTTATAAATGAACCGTTGTGTTTAAGGCACAACGGTTTTTTTGTTTAGCTAAGGTGCTAAGTATAAATCATGCAAAACCCGCTCTTTTCGAGGTAAGTAATAATCATCATAATCGAGTGATACAAGCACTCTTTTAGCTTTACCTAATAACTCACTGCGAGGCACTAAGCCAATTACTCGCGAGTCTGCACTATTATCGCGGTTATCACCCATCGCTAAATACATGTCCTTGGGGATAACGACAGGGGCAAAATGCTGCATCACCGAAGCCGTTTTTGATATTTGAATAGCGTGCTGAACACCGGCAAGGTTTTCAATAAGTGTCTGCTGCTGTTGCTCATCATTATCTAGTTCGTAATCAAGCGCTTTGCCGTTAATGATCAATTTATTATCTACTAATGTCACTGTATCTCCCGGCACGCCAACGACACGCTTTATTAAGCGATTATTTGCAGCTTTAGAGTCAAATACAATGATATCACCGGCTTTTGGCTCATCTGTGCGCATTAGCGAAATATGACTAAATGGCACACGCAGATCATAAGCCATTTTATCTGTTAAAATTCGATCCCCTTCAACGATGGTCGGGTTCATTGAACCTGTTGGCACTTCATACCAATCAGCCACCGCACTTCTAAAAACACTCATCAAGCAGATAAATAAAATCAACGAGCGGTTATTTTTCCATACTTTCAAAAGCCAGTTCATATTCGTTCCTTATTTGTTGTTTGTTTTCATAAGAGCCACTGTGGTAAGAATTAGTTCTTAACTAAATGTAACGAAATACGTCAATGATAAAAATACCATACATGATGTCAAAATTATTTGACACCACAAGTAATGAGTAGTTTACTTAACACCAAGTCAAATATTTTTTACATTGGATAATAACGATGAGCTACAAAGAAATGACAATTTGGGGCACCTTGGTGGTAACCATTGGCCTTTTAAGCTATTACCTTTTAGGGATTAATTCACTTCAAGCTGCAGGTGAGCTTAACCAAGATACCATGGTGTCTTATTTGTATAAGGTTGTTGTAGTAGCGGTGATCTTAGAGATCATTATGCAATCTGTGCTTGCGGGTATTAAACACAAAGAAGCAGACTTAGGAGATGATGAGCGCGATAAGCTTATTGAGCTAAAAAGCACCAAACTTGGTCATTGGTTTTGCTCCGCAATTATCTTAATGTGTGTATTTTTAACAACGCAAATTGAGCGTGCATCTGGACGTATGCTGTTACCTGAGGTCTCTGATCTATATAATATTATGCACTTTCTTATTATTGGTTTTTTAGTGAGTGAAATTATTACTATTGCTAGCAAAGCGTATTTATATCGAAGAGACAGCTAAATGACAAAACAGCTCAGTAATACCATTCGTGAACTTCGATTTCATCACAATGAAATGACTCAGCAAGCATTGGCAGAGGCTGTTGGGGTTTCAAGACAAACCATAGTAGCGATTGAAAAAGGTAAATATTCCCCCTCTCTTGAGGTGGCTTTTAAGATTGCACAGTTATTTGATAAAAAACTGGACGACGTGTTTTCGTATCAATAATATCAACAAAAAAGGTTAGCCTAATAGCTAACCTTTTTTCAATTCGAATCATTCAATTTTATGACTGCTGATTTTTGAACTGCGCTTTGGCTTGTTCAACTTCATCATCACTGATGCCAACTGATTCAGCCGCTTCTTTAATAAGATGTGGCTGAGTCATCACTAATGCCATCAATTGTTGAAGCTTCTCTGGTGGAATACCTAACTGTTGAACCAAACCCATTGCCATCATTGGGTTTTCCATAAACGCTTGGAACAGCTCACGCACTTTTTCATCACTAACATTGTGCTCTTTGAGCATTGCAATAATTGGGTTCATACTAACCTTTACTTTTAACTACTAATAAAACCAATAATATGGGCAAATTGCTGTTATTCAACTAACAGAACCACTTTTCCCGAATTTTCGTTGTTATCTAAAATGCGGTGCGCCTCATTTGCCTCTTGCCAATTTAAGGTTTTATAGATATTGCAATCGAACAACCCTTTAGCCAAATCATCATAAAAGCGCGATATAAACTGCTCTTTTAAATCGCGCTTAAATTCAATTGAACGGTTACGTAACGTTGATGCATGAAATGAAACCCGCTTACTAAGCAGCCTTGCAAAGTCAACCTCAGCAAACCGTGCATCTAAAAATGCTAACATCACAATTTGGCAATCCATGGCTGCAACAGCAGCATTTTTATTTAAATAGCTTCCTGATACAGGATCAACAATGGTATTGGCCTGTAAATTATTGGCTTTAAAATATTCTACAAAGTCGGTGGTTTTATAATTGATAGTATGGTCTGCGCCAAGCTGCTTGGCATGCTCGCACTTTTCATCGCTGCCCGCGGTAATCACTACTTGAGCGCCTGCGCGCTTTGCCATTTGAATTGCCGCACCACCTACACCACTGGCTCCCGCATGAATCAGTGCCGTTTGCCCCGCTTTAAGCTGACCAAATTGAAACAAAGCAGAAAAAGCCGTTAAGTATACTTCGCTGATAGCTGCGCCCTGTGCCATGCTCATTGCATCTGGTAAAGGCATCACTTGCGCAGCATCAACGGCAACATATTCACTATAAGCACCACCCGCACACAAGGCAAAAACGCGCTTATTAAGCAGGTCACCCGATACTGCACTACCTTGCTCAACAATGGTTCCGGCGCATTCTAAACCTAATATTTCACTGTCACCTTTGGGTGCTGGATATTTGCCCTGTCGCTGTAAACAATCTGCGCGATTAACGCCGATCGCCGCTACAGCAATAAGAACTTCGTTATCTTTTAGAGTTGGTTTATCTGTTTGCGCAAAATGTAACTGTGAGTCTTCGTGCTTAATATAACGCATATCACCTTCTATTTAATTCGTTGCCAGACCTCAGCTTCGACTAATTTGCCATTTTCATACAAGGTGTGGTGCCACAAATCACCTTCTATTTTGTAATCAAATGCCATGGTCTTGCCAAGTAATGAAGGTACATTACCATAGGAAAAAGTTTCGATAAATTGCTGGTCTTGCAAAACATATTTGCCGCCACCAGCATAATGAAAGTTGCCTTGCTTTTGGGTGATATAGCTAAAATGACTGGGTGTAATCAGTTTAACAGAGGTAATTTCTGGCGCTTTTGCCGTCACATAGCCGTCATTGGTTGCATATTTGCCTTCAACAAATTGCCAGCTACCTAATAACGGATTGGCGCTTACCATAGACGAAATAAATAAACTCGATAATAACAGTGTGTTTTTCATAGTGCGTTCCTTAGCAATTTTTCAATAGCATACGCTAACACTATGTTCCTATTAAACAGTTGTAGGATGAGATTTTTTCATTTGAGCTCTCATCGAAGAAAAACGCCAAGACTGTTTATAAGGATATACATCAAGCAATTGCCCATCGTTTATAGCCGCTTGGAGTTGCTGCCACATAGTAGCTGTAAATATATCTTGATGGGCTGCATTAAAGTGCTCAAAGGCCCGCTTATTGGCGCTAAAAAAGATTTTAAACTGGCTCGGAAATACGTCGTTTTCGGCAATATCGAAGTAGCTTTCGCTACTGAGTTCATCCAATGAATCCTCTGTTTTTGGCAGCTCTCTAAATTGACACTCTGTCAAAGGGCAAATTTCATCGTAGTCATAGAACACCACTCTTCCCCAACGGGTTACACCAAAGTTTTTCATCAGCATATCACCGGGAAAGATATTAGCCCCCGCGAGCTCTTTTATTGCCTTACCGTAATCAACCATAACTTGCTGCAGTTTTCGCTCATCACAGTCGTTGATGTACAAATTAAGCGGTGTCATTTTGCGCTCTACATACACATGGCGCAAAATAAGTGCATTTCCCGAAATCACTAGGCTATCAGCAATTTGCTGCTGCATTGTTTCTATAAGCTCTTCACTAAATCGGCTTAAATCAAACGCTAAATAACGAAATTCATGGGTATCAACTAGCCGGCCTACTCGGTCGGCTTGTTTAACAAAGTCGTACTTGGCCATTACTTGTTGCTTGGTGGCCGTTTTTGGTGCGCTAAATTTATCTTTTATTACCTTGTACACATAATCTGAGCCTGGGGTGGTAAATACCAGCATCACCATGCCTGGCGTACCCGGCGCAAGTGTGTATTTATCGTCAACAGGACTATTACGGGTGGTATCAACTTTGTAGCGATAGAACTCGGTTTTCGCGTGTTTGATAAAGCCTATGGCATTAAACAACTCAAAGCGTTGCTTATGAGGCATTAAAACACTGAGGTAATCAACGTATCGGGCGGGTTGGTCAGTATCGACCATAAAATATGTACGCGCAAAGCCAAACAACAAGCTTAATTGATCAGCTCCCATCACCACAGCATCAATGTGCAGACCTTTTTCACTGTTTAATAGCGCAATCGCAAATGGCATGTTATCGCCATTTTTAGCAATACAGCGACCTATGATGTAACAGGCTTTATTTCTAAAAAACAATGAATTAGCGTATTCAATATAGCCATCATTAAGAGCAAGCAGCTCATAAACTTGTGGGCATTGCTGTTTTGCTCCGGCAATCAAGGTGCGCTGTAACATGGCAACATCATCAGCAAAGTTAGCGTATTGTGAGCGAAACACATGACGTTTGATCAAGCTGCTGATCGCAGTTTCAAAGCCATTTTGCAGGGAAATACGGCTAACCAATGAATCAAAGGGCCTTGGCCCCAATTGATAGCGCGCTTTTAGTACAAACAAGTGCACATTGCGGATTTTTCGAGAGTCCCAGATTGCACCGAAGGTTGAATTAAAAAACGTATGAGCAATGGGCTGATTTTCGTGGCTTTGCACCATCTCTGCGTATATTTGTTTGGCTAATAGCCAAAGCGCTGGGTCGTCCACTTCACTATAAGCAATAATTTTTACCGCTTGGCTTACCTTTTTGACTTGCCCCTCGTAAACCTGCAATCGCGATTTCATAGCCCCTTGAACTTGATGCCACTGGCGCTGTTCAAAGCGACTTTGCGCACCGAGGGTAATATTTAAAAACTCTGCAAACATAGCCTCAAAGCCAGCATACACCGCACGGGCAAGCTTAGTCGCTACGACCTGATTTAACTGTTCGCTGTGTGATTTAACAGCCAAATGTGAACTCTGCTGTGGCATTATTTTTATCGCTTATGCTGATTATTTTAGTCGCCTTGTTTACACACAATAGCAAGCACGCTTTAATTTAGGTAATTAATAAAGATAATAAATAAGATTGATCAAATGAATATTAGGCACGTCGACCTCAACCTATTGGTGTATTTAAATGTCCTCATTGATGAACAAAGTGTGTCTAAAGCCGCCAATAAGCTGGCTTTGACTCAGCCAGCAATGAGTAACGCCCTTAAGCGTTTGCGTGATTTATTTGATGATCCATTATTAGTGCGAGCCGCTGGCACAATGACGCCAACCGCAAAAGCGCTCAGCCTTAAACCTGAAATAGAATCACTGTTAAAAATGGCCGAAGAAATTACTCAGCCAAGTGAAATATTCGACCCGAGCACCGCAAATATTACGTTTCGGATCATGGCAAACGACTACTTAGAATCAACGCTTATTGCGCCGTTTATTACCCAGCAGCTAGCAAAAAATCCGGGGCTTAATTTTGATATTTTGAGCCCAAGCGATGTTAATCTTCAGGATATGGAAAAAGGCACCATCGACCTTGCTATTAACCGCTTTAACGGCCTGCCCCGCTCATTCCATCAAGCCAGTGTGTGGCGCGACAATTACTGCTGCTTAACACACCCAGACAACCCTTATTTACAACAGCAAAACCTCGAAGGCTACCTTGCTCAAGAACACATTTGGGTGAATCGGGCTGGTTGGGGCGTAGAAGCGGCCGTGACGAATAAATCAGGCAGCCAAAAACTCGGCTGGGTCGATGAGGCATTATGGCAATTAGAACAAACCCGCAATATTCGTGTGTTCACCCGCCATTACATGGTGGCAAGCTTGCTGTGCCAATCACCAAAACTTATCGCCACACTCCCTCGCCGCCAAGCCATGTTATTAGCAAAACACACTGATTTGGTGATAAGTCCAGTGCCATTTCAAATAGTTCCTATTGAAGTGAAAATGTTATGGAGCCCTTTGTTACATCACGCAAACCCGCACCAGTGGCTGCGCAGAGAGCTACTTGCCTTTGCCGGTACGGTGGCTGATCGCTAAAAACAACATAATATTGATAAAATCAATATCAGTTATTGAAAACAACAATTTCATAAATAATGAGTGAAGGGCTAGAGTGAAGTTAAGCAAATAAACAAAGAGAAAATGATTATGGAAACTTCAGCGCAATTCACTCAACAGGACGGCCTTTACATTAATGGTCAATTACACTCATTCATCGAGCAGCAGCTTTGTAAAAAAAGCGATTTAGCTTGCGAAGAAATTTACCAAACACTGGCAACGATGGTTGATGAGTTTGGCTGCCAATGCCGTAAAACCAAACATCAAGATGATGATGTTTTACAAGCAGACACACTGTTAAAAGCATATAGCACAGTTCGCACTCACCCGCATTGTCATGTAGATGCGCAAACTACAACCGCAGTGCTCGATGAATACTGTTGCCAAGTACCGGCAATTTTAGTGGTAGCGTTAATGGACACATTAACAGGCATGACAAGTAACGAACCAGGTGCAGAGCACATTTACCAACGTGCAGCACAATTAACAGGTAAACCATGTGTCTACGCTGTTAAAAATGCCAATGCCGCTTAATATGGTTAATTATTTGAGTTACTTATTCGAGCGATGATGCTTTTTGCAAAATCACTGCAACTAAGCATCGTCGCACCGGCTACTAGGTTAGCTAAATCAAACGTCATTTCATTTGCGCTAAGCGTCTGTTCAAGCGCTTTTTCAATGTTATCCGCAGCTTGATGCCAGCCCATAAAACGTAGCATCATGACCGCACTTAAAATACTGCTTGTTGGATTTGCGCTGTCTTCACCGGCGATGCGATTAAATGTACCATGAGTCGGTTCAAAAAAAGCCACTTCATTATTTAAATTTGCTGCAGGCATAATACCCACGCCACCCACCTGCGCTGTAAGCATATCAGCCAAGTAATCACCGTTTTGATTTGTTGTCACCACCACATCGAATTGCTCTGGGGTGAGCAGCGCTTGTTGTAGCATGTTATCGGCAATCACTTCTTTGATGATTAAATCATCTTGATCGTCTCGTTTGATCACTAACCAACGACCATTTTCATGCGCTACAGCGTTAAACTCTTGCTCAGCAAGTGCAAATGCCCAGCGTTTAAACGCGCCATCGGTAAATTTGAGTACATTGCCTTTGTGCACCACAGTAAGGGATTCACTGTGCTCTTTAAGGGCAAAGTTGAGAGCGTAACGCATCAAGCGTTCTGCCGCCTCTTTCGAGCTATTTTTAATGCCAATGCCGCATTGGTTATCAAAACGAAGTCGGGTAACACCCATTTCTTGACACAAAAAATCAAGCATACGCTCGTTATCAATACTGCCAGCTTGCCACTCAATGCCCGAGTAAACGTCTTCAGAGCTGTCGCGTATTACAGTGATATTGGTTTTTTCAGGTTCTTTTAAAGGTGATGGTAAGTGTGGATAACTGCGAATGGGCCGCATGTTTACGAATAAATCCATCTCATGACGAAGAGCCACATTTAAAGAACGAAAACCACCACCAAGAGGAGTAGTTAACGGCCCTTTGATAGCAATTTTATATTGCCTGACAGCATGTAAGGTTTCTTGCGGGAACCAATCACCATCGTAAAGCGCGGCAGCTTTTTCGCCATTGAACACTTCCATCCAATGTATTTGTTTATCACCTTGATAAGCATGACTCACCGCAGCATCAACAATATCACGCATTACAGGAGAAATATCTTGGCCAACACCATCGCCTTCAATATAAGCAATAACCGGATTGTCAGGAATATGCCATCGCCCTTTACTATCGATAGTAATTTGTGCGCCCTTTGCTGGCACCGAAATGTGTTGATACTGCATCAAACTTTCCAAGCAATATGTTTTAACATTATTAGTATCAAGAAATAGCTAATTTGTCTGTGCTCATAGCGAAATAACGAGCATTCAACTAATTGATGTATCAATTATTAGTGAATGACATTGGCTATCTCATCTTCCATCGCGCAAAACAACGAGGCGATAAGTTGTGTATCAATCGTGACGGTGTCGTTTTTCAGCGCAGTATCTACAGCAACGGCCTTAACATAAAGCTTTTCACATTCGAACATATTGGCTGCGCCTTTTAACATATGAACATTTCTACTTAAACCATCGATATCCATGTTTTTATACTGTTCACGCATTTCTACATACTGGCTTTCAAGGCCTTTAATATAGTCATCTTTGAGGGCCTGAAATTCTTTTTCGGGCAACTTGATGTCTGCCAATTCATCACAATCTAAATAGCTGGCAATTTTGTGGCTAAAGCCATTTCTGTCAATTGGTTTGGCTATTAAATCATTAAAGCCTTGTTTCATATAACGGGTGACTTCATGTTTCATAGTATTGGCAGTCAGGGCAATGATAGGTGCAGTAACACCTGTTGCCTGCATCATTTTTAATGCTTCTTGACCGTCCATAATCGGCATTTGAATATCAAGTAAAATAAGATCAAAGCTGTCTTCTAAGGTCGCTTGCACAGCGTCTTTGCCATTTTCGACTGTAGTCACTGTTAGGCCCATTCGCTCTAATATTCGTGCAATTAAACGTCGGTTATCTGGATGGTCTTCAGCTAGTAGCACGCGCCCTTTTAGATTTTCTGGCGCATCGAGTTTACTAAATGGTGAGGTTTCAACGAGCCTAACTTCACTCATATCATTAAGCCAGCGAGTATTATCAGTAGTGTAAACGGACATAGAAAAAATAAACTCACTGCCAGAACCGACATTGCTTTTAACAAAGATATCCCCATCAAGCTTCTTAGCAAGACTTTTTGAAATATTTAAACCAAGCCCGGTACCGCCATACTGGCGAGAAATACTTGAATCAGCCTGATAAAAAGCACTAAATAAAGCTTGCTGCTCTTTATCTGTCATGCCAATACCTGTGTCTTTTACACTGATCGAAAGCACGTCATTTTCACAACTAACCGTAAGTGTTATTCGGCCGACTTGTGTGAATTTAAGTGCATTGGTAGTTAAATTTAACAGGATTTGTCGTAAACGACTTGGATCAGTAATAATATAATCTGGTAGTGGAAACTGATAATCCACACTGAATTTTAAGCCTTTATCGCGTATTTGCTTACCGATCAACGACTCAATATTGGCAATGGTGGCAAACAAATCTGTTTCGACTAAATCAATCTCTAGCTTGTTTGCCTCAATTTTTGACATATCGAGTATATCGTTTATTAACCCAAGAACATGGCGGCTATTTTGTAAAATAACGCCAATACCATGATTACGCTCATGAGGCTTGATATCACCAAGCATAATGCCATCTGCATAGCCAATTATTGAGGTCATTGGGGTACGAATTTCGTGGCTGATATTTGCCAAAAAGCGACTTTTGGCTTCATTGGCATCTCGTAATTCATCAGCCAACTCTTCAAGCTCTAAGGTTCTTAGTTGTACTTTTTCTTCTAAGTTTTTGTTTAGCTCTACGTTGTCATCATGTAATAACCTAAACTTGTCAGCAACAGCAAATGCTAGCAACATAGCGTCCATTGCCGTGCCTATCAAACCCAATAAATACAAATTAATTGAGGTGGCTGGCAACAAGCCTAAATTAGTTAAATTCCCGACCATGTTCGGTAGCATCATGGCAATATAGGCAAGCACAAAATAACGTGCCGGCTTAAAGCCAATCAGCATACAACGAATACCAATGTACAAGCCTAAACACAAAGCAACACCGGTTACTAATGTCGCCCAATAAAAACCAAAGCTTGGCCATAAAACACAAAAAGGGATGCCTAAAGTCGCAATAACCCCTACCGTTAAGGATAATTGAGCGAGCTTAGGGAACGTTTCTTTTAATTTGAGTAAATTATTGTAAAACAAAATATTGGTTAATGGTGTTAAGGCAAAACCTAGCCAATGAAGATGCGGGTTGTAGTAGCCAAACAACTGGTCTGATATATGAAAAAAATGACTCCATGCAAACACCCAAGATGCCGTAAATAACGCATAGTAAAGGTGAGTAACATCACGTGAGACTAAATAAATTAATAAGTTATAAAGTCCTAACGCAATCCCCACTCCAAAACAGAGCATCATGATCATATTTTCAAGAGTAATGGTTTCAAAATAATCTTGATAAGGTGTTAGTACCAGTTTTGCTGGGGTATAAAAGTAATCACTTTCAAAATAAGTGATTAGCGTATAGTGTTTATCTTTTTCAAGAGATAAGCGGTTACCATAGTGAAAGGCAAATTGATTTGGTTTTACACCGCCTGTAACAAACTGCTGAACCGGTGAGTTTGGATCAGTCATGTCGTAGATTCGACTTTCTATTTTTGATACAAGAGTGTTGTAGGGATAAAGTACTAAATCTTCAAATTCACTTTGATTTTCTATTTCAACGATTAGCCAATAACTGCCTCCGACTGAGCTAATACGAGATTGTGGCTTTTTATTTGCGCGCCATTTAGAGATATCAGCCACTGACGACGGAAACATATTATCGTTTGCGCTTAAAACTTGCCCAACATCATGCAGGTTTTGCTCCGCTGAGACATTCGTGTATACAAATGTCTCTTGTGCAAAGACCGAAGAACATAATAATAGAAAAAGCAGACCACAAATACACAGCTTTAACCGCATTCACTAGACTCCTTCACTACAACAAGCCTGCTGGTAATTAAAATTGAAAAGAAACGTCAAAACCATATCGTCTCCCTTCTCCTTTAAAGTCTTCAAGCATGCCTAGGAACGAGCTTAAATCGAACTTTAACTGACTGTATTCAGTATCAAATAAATTTTTGCCCCACAAAGTAAATGACCAATTATCAACATCGTATTTTAGATGCGCATTAACAATACTAAAGCCTTCTTGGCGGGCATAGGGATTCATGTTTTGATCAAAATAAAACTCAGACTGATAGTCGTATATGATGTTCGCTGATAACGGATACGACGCTAAGCTAGTGTCGTATTTTAAACCTGCTGAGACATTCCATTTAGAGGTAAAAGGCAGTTGATTATCGGTAATGCTATTACCAAGTGGGTCAACATAGTCGTCAAATTCTGCATGGGGGATATAACCCACTGCAAGTAACATGGCTAATTGCTTAGTTGCTTGATAGTTAATTTCAGTTTCAAGACCATAGATTATTGAATCAGCAACATTTTCAAGTAATTGCACAGGCGGCATTTGCGGTGTTTCTGACGCTTGGTTCATAAACACTTGTTGGTCGTTGTAATCATAATAAAACGCCGCCCAGTTCATTCTTAATTGTTGCTTAGGCCAGTACGACTTTAAGCCAATTTCATGGGCATTCAAGCGCTCTTTACCGTAATTCGCTAAAGTTGCTTGTTCTTCAGATGATAAGAATCCGCCATTGTAGCCGCCACTTTTACTGCCATTTGCAAATCGATAATAAACATTGCTTGCATCAGAATAACGGTAATTAACCGCAATTTGCCCTGTAAAACCGTTATCTGATTGCTCATCAGTAACGCGATAAAATGGCACCAGCACACCACTTAAATCGTTCACATCAACCACGGTATTTAATGTGGCGATTGAGTCATACTCTAGTGATTCATAGTCATATCTAAGACCTGCTGTAATCATCCACTGTTCTGCGACAGGCACTTCAATTTGGCTAAACACGGCCAAATTCTGCATCTTGATTTCATTATCGTAGATAAAGGTAGCAGTTAAGTTTGTTGGTAAAATGCCGCGAAAATCGCGTAAAATATCATTTAAATTATCTTGCTCAATGGTTTCATCCGCGAAATAAACACCACTCGTTAGCGTGTAATCTGCAAATTCATTTAACAATCTAAATTCTTGGCTAAACATTTGGGTATCTAACCCAAGTACCCCTTCGCATAAGCGAGCTGGTGAACCATCGCAATTAAAGGCATGGCTTCTTTGTAGATCATTAAAGCTCGACAATGAAGTAAATGTAGTTTGCTCGTTTACATGCCAATTTACTTCAGCGATAAAGCCATAGCCATCAGATTTATGAGGTGAGTCATTATTTACGCTTACCTCAAAAAAGTCATCACTACCATCATTAAAGCCAAAGTTATCAAAACAGCGTGTTGACCCCGCATCTGCTGGTGAACAAAGTTCTCCGGTTAAAGGGTTCGCTACAACACCAATACTCCCTACAGGCTGGACAATACCGTCCCAATCTTCAATATGCGCTTGCAGGTAAAGATCAACCTCATCCCATTCAGACGAAAAAGATACACGGGCATTTTTTTGCTCCATGCCTGCCGTTGGCGAGTCTGCAAAGGTATTTTTTGTTGAGTATTGGTAGTCTTGATAGTTAACAGCAACACGTAATGCACTAGAGTCAGTTAATTGCTGATTCCACACGCCATCGAGGCTCGTGCCATTGTTATTGGCTACTCCTAAGCTCAATAATCCATAGCTATCAAGCTCAGGCCGGTTTGAGCGAATAAGGATAGCACCACCCGTTGAATTACGACCAAATAAAGTCCCTTGTGGGCCGCGTAAAATTTCGAGTTGCTCAATATCATACAAATTCACAATTTGGTTATTGGCGGAGCCAACAGCCACACCATCAAGATACATGGCAACAGGTGACGTATTTGCGGTGTTGTAGTCAAGAAGACCCACCCCACGAATACTTACTGCGGGAGGTGTCCCCTCTGCGGCGTTTTGCGTTATTTTTACATTAGGTGAGAATAAACCAATCTCAGTTGAATCTTTAATATGTTGATTCTTGAGTAATTGTCCTTTCACTTGGCTCACCGCCACGCTAACGTCTTCAATTGCTTGAGGACGCTTTTGTGCGTATACACTAATGACTTCCATGTCTTTTCTAGTCTCTGCAGCCTGCGCAACAGCGCTTGCAATGACACAGAGTACCAAGCTTGAACAAGATAGTGTCTTCAGCTTTGGATCAATAAGAAAAGGACGCTTCATTCGCATTTTGACCTTAAAAGAGGGAAACCTGTTAAATTCTTGTAATTTCCAGCTTAGTATAGACCAAAACAAAGATTAAAGTCGCATACAAATAACAAAGACTAGTTATTTGTAATCAACACCATAATTGCCATCAGCATGATCATTCTTTTTCAAACGCATGTTCACCGCTAATCGTTTTGGGTAGACCGCAAATAGAACGTGCCGTTTGCATACCAGCCATTACAGCAGTTTCAACACAGCCCGCATTAACTCCGGTTTTTATCCAATCGCCAGTGATCCGTAAATTGATAAACTGACTACCATCAGTTGCAAGGCGGTATTTACTCGAATCAACCACAGATAACACATAGCGCTCACTGGGGTCTATATTAACGCGCCAGTACTGCTGTTCTGATACTGGTAAAATACTGTGAGGATCACTATAAAAAACCTGCCAATCAAATTTGTTATCAACATACGCATCAGGCCAAAGTGCCTGCATATCTGAACTAAACAAATTATGCATGTTGCGTTTGACTTCTGCCTTCATTTGCTCTGGAAACTGATGTGCAGTTGCAGGAGGGTAACTATCACAACTAAATGCACTACAAAAATAAGCAATATTTTTTGGGCCACTGTCGCTTGGCCAATCTTCTTTATCGACTAAATTACCCATCGCAGCCCAGGTATCAAACGGCTCAACAAAGCCACTTAATATAGGCCCCTCATTGCTTGGAACTGTGTCTTTAAAACCCAGTTGCTGGTTAGTTTTATTCAACCAGACTTGGCAAGCTTGCGTAGCCACACTTTGAACTTTTGTTGCTTGTAGAGAGAGCGCATAATCAACAGCGAGTAATTCAGGGGCTACATGCTCAAGTGAAGCAACCGACACACCTAAAATAAGCGTATCAAAGTCGATACCATGACGAAGAGTGATAGATGGCAGTGCTGTATTAAAATGCTCTTGGTAAACTTCTGGCCAGTTACTCCAAAAAGACTCAAGGTTTATTTGATACTCTTGCAGAAGGTGTGCTTGTTCAGAATTAATTTGTGAGTAAATTGGCTCACTTGGCCAACAAGGTAATTGTTTAACATCAATTAACGGCGCATAGTCTTCATTTTTTAGGCTCACTTGCTGACAAAGCTCTATTTCACTTACCAGCGGCTCACCTTGGTCAGTTTGCCCAGCAGATAAGTTAGTTAACTGATGGAAGAACTTAAACTTAACGCCACGCTGTTTTAATAATTCATAAATTGGCGCGAAAATAACATCGCCCATACCCGCTTGCATTTTCCACATTACACCGCCTTTATAGCAAAGGCCAATACGTAACATAGCAAGCGCAGCCACACCGGCTTCAACATTCGGCTTATTAAAATCACCATTTGGATAAGCAAACACTAAATCATAAAAACCGCGTACCGGTGCTGAATTCACACTGTAAGTTTTGTTAGCTCCATTTTTTTCAAGCCACTGACGAAAATCGTAGCAATTAATGACACCAAAGCCATCTCGGTAGACTTTATCTTTTATCAGCCCTGTGAGCATAGCAATGGCTAAGTCAGCGCAGATATAAAGTCGTCTTAGTTCTGCGTTTTCATCCAGTAAGTCAATTATCTGCTCTTTGAACCAACGCTTTATCTTGCGAACGATATACCAAATAACGAGGCGATCAGCTTGTTTACTTGTGTGGGTTGTTTGCTGCGAAGTAAACTGCAATAAGTGCGTCAGTAATGAGCGAGGACTTGATACTACTTCTGCCGCTCCCGCCTCAATATCATCGATAAATTGCCTTGCCCCACTAAGCTGGGTATCAATATCCGTTTTGATCTCTTGGTACATATACTTAAGTAAAGACTGATCTCGTGATTTTTTGGTCACCAATTTTGTTTTAGTTTGGTGCTGCTGACACACTAGCTCAATGCCTTCTGTCCATTTTTTGAGCCATGCTAATGTCATGGTGATAAAATCCCACACCGAAATATCAAGGCTGCCATCAGCAGGATTTCCAGCAACAGTTGGAAAATCAATAGGCCAAGTTTGCCATTCGTTATCAATGAATTCTTGCAAAGCAATAAAACTATGCGGTTTGAATGCCTGCTGCCAGGTTGCCAGCGAACAACTAGCAGGTCGGTTGAGTGAGTTATATACTCCTTCAAGGGTACGAAAACTATTTACATAAGCACCAAACCACACATGTAAACCATGCTCTTCAATACGCTGACCAAAATGGCTATTACGACCACTTGCGCCCTTGCCTCCTAAGCGCCAGCCCTGTTGATACACGGTTATTTCACGATGTTGCTGCCAGTCTGACTGCTCTGTCAGATAAACTGCAGCGGTCATTGCTGCTACACCGCCACCGACAATAGTAATTTTTTCTTTTTGCATGGTTATCCTTTACTCTGGTAAAACTTGAGTTGCGCCAAGTTGGTCAAAATCCATATTGACGTAAAACGGTAAGTGAACAGATTGTTTGCCAAGTGCTATGCCGAACATGTCATTAAGCGGAAAACTCGCCAGAGATTTAACATTAAGCTTAAAATCATTGTGTAAAAGTGTTAACTGATGGACTTTTTTGATTACAGACGGTGAATGAACCACGCTCTGATAAACTGCTTTATCCCCCTCTCCATCGGGAAATTGCTTAAACAAAATTTGATCCATCTGGGGATGAATGAAACCCTCTAACAATTGTTTTAGCAGTGCTAAATCAATACCTTTAATTTGAGGATCAAATAAATCAGTAACGCGTTTTGAAAATCGTGAAACGTTGTCGAGCAAATTTTCAGAGATGCTCGCGTCCGTTTGCTCAATAATTAGCAACTCATGCATTGCTAATTTAGAATCAGGTTTAAACACATCAAAGCATTCAAGGGATAGAGCAAACCGACCAGCGTCATCTAACGCAGATGGCATTTGATATTCACATAAATATTTATTGTAACCCCACGCCTCTCTGCCATTAATTAAAGCATAAATGTTATTTACGCTGATAAACGCCGGATACCAATAGAGGTGATTAATATCTCCCTTGACCATTTTTGCTACGGGAAGCCAAATAATGATATCCGTTTCTTGCATCCACCCATGCTCTGAAAAGGGAGGTGTCAAAGAGGAGATTTTTTCTATGTCAGTGAAGGTGAGCAAGCAACTGCTACCTAATACATTAAAAGAGACTGAATCTGTAGCCAGTAAATTCAATGTAGTATCAACATAAGCCTGCATCTTTTGCTCACATGCTGAGACAAAAAAACCATACATTTGCGCATTCGTCATGCGACAGGGAGGTTTAGCAACAGGGTTCGATAAAAAGTGGCTGTAATTTGAATGGTCCGTCATAGTTATTACTTACAATATTGTTTAGTAATAACTATAGACTAGTCTTTATGCATTAGTCACGAGTTGTTCGCAATCATGGCTGAGCAAAAGTTGTTTTGTAAAATACTGAAAAGCGCGTTGATTAAAGTTATCTGATAAAGGGTTCATAAACCCATGCTCATATTGTGTAATATCACATTGAACACCTGCTTTGGCTTTTAAAGCAGACACCACCGGAGCAAGCTCAAAATGCGTTTCTTTTTTAGGAAAAATAAACCTAAATGGAATAGACGCTTCAAGCTCAAGGTGATTTCTCACTTGTGATGGGTAAAAAGCAATAACCCGTTTTATCGCTGTATTTTTCAACTCTGCTTGAGCACGCCAAACGGCTGTTGCTCCAGCACTAAACGCGATAATTGTTGTAGGCTCACGCAGGGATGACATTTTCAGATACACTTTTTCGAGATAACCGTCATGGCCACAATGAGTCAAAAAGTGTTGATATTGAAACTGTTCATTAATAGGAAGTTGAATTTGACCCGAATATGGATCACATAGGCACGTTTTGCCACGAAGCTGCTGAGCAAGCTGGGTTAAATGCGCAGTTTTCCCAAAAATATCCGTTACTAACAGGTAATTCATGGTCATACCTATTTATTGTTGTTTTTGTGCCAATTCACACTACACTTGTTTCGAAAAAATATCCAGAAATTAATTGCTGTGTTTAAAAAATAAACCTTGCACTATGAAAAATCTTAACGTAATCTATTTCTCTGGTTTTAAAAAAACCTCGCGGTTAACCCCTTACCTTGATCCAGTAATTCCCGCATATTCGTATAAACACTTGCAACCCGAGTTGCTAAATGACATTTAGATGAATTTATAAATCATCACTAAACTGTCACAAACTTAGTCAACACTGTATGCAAGACAACAAATGTCGGTCTGTATTTTTTAATGCCTTTTAAAGCTCTACAGACACAGACAAAAAGAAAGAGTGAGTTTTATTATGTCATATAAATACAATGGATCTTTGATCCAAATCGCACATCCAGTGCAATCAATTTCGGTTAACAAACAGCGTGTAATCTTTAGTGACACGCAGGGCTTGAAAAATGCCATTTTCCAAAAGGCGAGTGATGCCCGTCAATTTGTTAAGTGGTTAAAAGCCAACTAAAACCAACCAATTAACGCCAGCTACAATGCTGGCGTTATAGTCTACATACCTACTATCACAAACCTAAATCCCTGCTAAACTTAGATTTAACAATACTTAATTATAGGTAGTAACAATGCGTCGTTTCTGGTTGCTTTTGTTATTTTTTTGCAGTGCTGTTTCACAGGCAACTGAACAACCAAAAGTCATTGAGTGGATCATGGTTGATTTTGCTCCCTACTACATCATGAATGACAAGTATGAAGGTACAGGGCGAGATGAGAGCGTAATCAAACTGCTTGAACAAGCGATGCCTGATTACACTTTTAAGCGCTCCCTCTTTCCTGCAAGTCGCGCAGTGCATGAGCTATCAAATCCATATAATAATTACTGTATGCTATCTTTGTACCAAAGTGAGCATCGCCGTCAGCATATTGTTTTTTCTAAACATACATCAACAGTTGGGTTATCCCCTTCTATAGCAATTAGAAAAGAGTTAGTGAACACTCTAGAACTGAACACAGCAAAGCCTGTTTCATTAAAAACATTACTTGCAGATAAGCACCTTGCTCTTGGAGTGTCTATGAGTCGCTCATTTGGTAAAGACATAGATAACGTTATAAACACCAGCCATGATGCCAATATTATCTCAAGACCCGGTCGCGACACTTTAGCAAGTTTGACATACATGCTTAATAAGAAACGAATTGATATACTGCTTGGCTACCCCAGCGAGCACTACTATTTAGCTCGTTCAATGGGATTTGAAGATGAGCTCACACAATTGACACTGTCAGAGGCGCCCGATTTAAGCCTTGGTTATATTGGCTGTACGAATAACGAACAAGGTAGTGAGCACATAAAACAGTTAGATATTACGCTTGAAAAAATAGCCCATACTCAGTCTTTTCACGATGTGATGATAAGGTGGCTACCCGATAATTTGCAGCCTATTTTGGAAAAGAGATTAATTAAAAGAAATGAAAGTGCCGCCCATTAAACGGCACTGATTTAAACTGTTGTTACTTACGAATACCTTCAATAAATAAACCAATATCAACATGTGTTGATGCTGGGCCAAGGTTGTAGTCGATACCATAGTCAGCTAGTTTTAGGCTTGTTTCGCCTTCAAAACCAACGCGGTAACCACCCCAAGGATCTTTACCTTCACCAATTTTATCAATTTCAAAAGTAATGGTTTTAGTAACACCATTTAAGGTAAATTCACCTGTAACATCCGCTTCATCACCGTCTTCATCAAATTTAATTGATGTACTTTTAAATGTTGCAGTTGGGTATTTATCAACATTTAAGAAGTCTTTACCACGTAAGTGCTTATCACGCTCGGCATGATTTGAGTCGATGCTTTTAGTATCAATCGTTACATTGATTTTAGAAGCATTAGGAGCTTTATCGTCATAGCTAAAATCACCTGAGAAGGTGTTAAAGCGACCATGTAACCAGCTGTAACCTAAGTGCTTAATTTTAAAAGTAACAAATGCGTGCGCACCATCTGTATCAATAACGTAGTCAGCTGCATTTGCGTTAGCTGTTGAGAAAAGTGCAGCACTTAGTGCTGTACCTAATAGTAATTTTTTCATGTTAATCATCCTTCAATGGTTTGATCATTCTAATTAAGGTTTTATCTTTATCGATAAAATGATGTTTTAGTGCCCCTAAAGCATGTAAAACAACCACAGCTATTAGCCCATACGCGGCATAAAAGTGAATTTTACCTGCAATATCTTCTTGGTTCGCGACCGACTCGGGTAATGCCGGTACAGCAAATAAATTAAATACTTCAATTGCACGGCCATCAGCCGTAGAGATTAAATAGCCCGATGTCACGATAACGATTAGAGCTAAATAAATCAGTTTATGTACTGAGTGAGCAACATGATTCATTGCCTTTGAGCTACCAGCAACAGGCTCAGGTTGAGTACCTAACAAGCGCCAACCAAAACGAAACAACAATAATGCCGCTAAGGTAATACCCACGCTTTTATGTAAATCCAAAGAGCCTTTGTACCATGCGTCATAATAGGTTAACTCAACCATATACACGCCTAAGCCAAACAAACCAAACACCCCTAGAGCCATTAACCAGTGCACTAAGATGGCGACCCAGCCATAACTTGACTTTGAATTCTTTAACATACTCATTTCCTATGAGAATTACGAAACTAAGTACAGCTTAGCTTAGGATTTATATAATGAAAATAGCGTAAAACGAACAGCTTCTGTGCGTATATGCACATTTCAGGGTAAAGAGGAAAGTTAAAAGGCAAAGGTCATATAACTATTAACTTTGAGTAGCTTAAGAAAATTAAGTTTTATATTTTACTTGCTGTTATTTCAATCCTGTACACTTCAAGACCCTCAGTCCCAACCTCAATCGTTGCAGGTTCGTTAAGGTTTACCATTAACTTAGGTTCTTGAAATTTATTATAAGAGCCATTTTCAAATTTATAGAGTGCTGACGTTAGTGTCACAGTTTGCTCGTTCAATGTAGGGGTTACATCAAATTTAAGAATATCATCTGCGGTCACTGTTTGAGTTTTGTCTTCTTCAGTTTTAACAACGTGCGTTTTTACAAGTTGATTATTCAAATAAAGGTTAAGGTCTAATTGCAAACTTTCTGCAGCTGAGACACCAAATGCAGCGAGAGATAACAGTAGCATTCCTAACTTTTTCATTATATTTTCCTTAATAGTAGGCTTACCCAAAATGGGAAAACTAACTTATCAGCTACTGAGTCTAGGCGCAATTGTTTAACACTTTGTAAGTTAAGTGTTTTATTAGAATACAAAGCACACTTTAGTGATTATCTTTATCTTGACTGGTGATGACCTACTTGCCATGAAGAAGTCACAGATTTTGAAACTTAAATCTAACCACTTAAAGCTTTAAACAGAAAAATTTTAGCTTCCAGCTATTCGCTTTCTTCCACCAAACCAACATAAATCTGGCTATTGGCATCTACCTGAAAGCAGCTGATCAAATTTTCTTTCACCAGTTCTAACATGGCGATAAAGCTAACTACAACACCGCTTCTGCCCTCTTCAATAGTAAAAAGAGTATGAAAAGGTAATTGTGATTGGGCTTCTGAGAGCTTATCTAAGATTAAGCTCATACGTTCACGGGTCGATAAAGCCTCTGCGGTAATATGATGGTGCTCAAATGTTTTAGCTCGGGCCATAACGTCGCTTAGTGCCACTAACAAGTCTTTCATGTCAACGTCAGGTAACAGTAACTCACGCTCACCAAATTCTGGCACCATTGCTTCGGCTACAAAGATATCGCGGCCTTCGCGAGGAATTTCGTCAAGGTTTTCGGCAGCTTTTTTAAATTGTTCGTATTCCTGTAAACGTCTTACAAGCTCAGCTCGTGGGTCTTCTTCCTCTTCAAGCTCTTCATGTTTTGGTAGCAATAATCTTGATTTAATTTGTGCTAATAAAGCTGCCATGACAAGGTATTCACCAGCCAGTTCAAGCTGAAACTCACTCATCATTTCAACATAACTAACGTATTGCTCAGTAATGCTAAAAATAGAGAGCTCTAGCACATCTAGTTTGTGTTTTTTGATTAAATACAGAAGTAAATCAAGAGGGCCTTCAAAGGTCTCTAAAATGATCTCCAACGCATCGGGAGGAATATATAAGTCTTCAGGTTTGTCGACCACCGCTTTGCCATGCAAAAAAGCCAGTGGCAGCTTTTGCTGTACTGGCTCTTGTAAGTTATCTTGGGCATCAAGCTCTTGGCTAGTCAATGAAATCTCTACAGTTCAAATGGTTTAGTATCACCACAACCCACACGTAAAATTTCGATATCATCATCCGACAAATCAATCACTGTGGTTGCTTGTTCAGGAAGATAACCACCATGAATTATTAAATCAACTTGCTTTTCAATGCGATCGCGAATTTCATCAGGATCAGCTTCTGTAAATTGCTCACCCGGTAAAATTAAAGAACACGACATTAAAGGCTCACCTAACTCAGCCAATAAAGCACAAGTGATCGGATGTTCTATAACACGGATACCAATGGTTTTTTTCTTCTCGTTCAATAAACGCTTTGGTACTTCTTTAGTGCCTTTGAAGATAAAAGTATAAGGCCCTGGAGTGTTATTTTTAATTAATCTGAATAACTGATTATCAACGCGAGCATAGGTTGATAGCTCCGATAAGTCGCGACATACCAAAGTAAAGTTATGATGTTTTTCAACACCACGGATACGCTCAATGCGCTCTTTTGCTTGCTTATTACCAATACTACAACCAATTGCGTAGCCTGAATCGGTTGGATAAACAATCACACCACCTTGTTTAATTATATCAACCGCTTGGCTGATCAAACGTGGTTGCGGATTATCTGGATGAATATGAAAAAACTGACTCATTATACGCTCCTATTGCCCTTCCCATGCTTGCCAAACCCCTTGGCAATCTTTTGGTAAGTATAAATTTTTACCCAGCTCTAACCAACTTGTCGGAAAATGAAAATCTGAGCCTTGCGATGCAAGTAACCCGTATTCACGACTCAATTCACCTAAAAACTGGCGCTCACTCGGCGCTTGCTGTGGTTGTGCCACTTCCATAGCATCGCCACCCGCGTCTTTAAACTCAATAATTAACTTACGCAGCCACTTATTCGACATTTGATAACGCCCAGGATGTGCAAGTACAGCAACTCCACCAGCTTGATGAATAGCAGCAATTGCTGTTTGCATATCGCACCAACTACTTGGCACATAGCCTGTTTTTCCTCGCCCTAAGTATTTTTTAAATACGCCTGGGAAGTTTTTAGCTACACCACGCTCAATCAGTGCACGGGCAAAATGCGCGCGTGTGATTTGTGCGTTTTCAGCAAATGTTTTTGCTTGGTCGTAAATGCCTTCAAAACCATTTTTAGCAAGGCGGCGACCTATCTCGGTTGCTCGCTCTTCACGTTTGGCTTGTTGCGCTTGTAATAATGACAACAGTGAGTCATTTTCATCATCAACATTTAAACCAACAATATGAATTTCGAAGCTTTCCCATTTTGTTGATACTTCAACACCAGCAATTAATTTAAGCGGTAAATTATCATCAGCTATGACTTGGCGAGCTGGTTTTATGGCACTTAACGTGTCGTGATCGGTAATTGCAAACACATCTATGTTTTTCTCAACCGCGCGGTGTAACAATTGCTCGACTGATAGCTGACCATCAGAGTATGTGGTGTGGCTATGTAAATCGTATTTTATCAAAGGGAAAGACTGCTTTACGTAAGTTCTTGAATCAATGATGTGAGTATAACAAAAATTTACTGCGAGGGCGTGATTATCTTTTTATGTTAGACATATAGCTGTGTGTACTAGTCACATAAATGGGCAATTACGATAGGTAAATACACAACACGTATTAATATGTAAATTAATGCTTGACAGTATCGGCTCAGGTACGCTTTACTGTATGCACTTTCAGACACGTTAAATAAGAAACAACAATGAACAAAACAATTCAAATCACAATTTGGTGGTGGCACTCGTAACAAGCGGGTGACGAATTGTCGTGTCTAACGATTTCTAAACCCGCTCATGTAGCGGGTTTTTTTATATCTAAATTTTAAGGTTTTATAATGAATTACATAGCAACTCTTACACATCATTGGTGGTGGCGCCTGGCTTAGCGGGACGGTAAGGGTCTATCTAATTTATAGGCATCTTTATACGAACCCCGCCAAGCATCGCTTTGCGGGGTTTTGTTTTTTAAAGAGTTTTTGGGAATGAGGGAGAATGAGGTTTGATTTTTAGTCATATAACAACGACACCGGGTGAAGTAACCAGTATCACTCAAGTGCGCGATTACATAAGTAGCCCACTTGCGTTATACAGTTTACTCGATAAGCCTAACTCACTGCTGTTAGAGTCTGCTGAAATTGATTCTAAAGACAGTGTAAAAAGTCTAATTTTGGTTGACTCAGCGCTACGTATTGTTTGCCAAGGCAAACAGGTCACACTCACAGCACAGTCAAATAACGGCAAACAATTACTGCCTTATTTACAAAGCCATGTGCAAAATTGTTCTGCAGAGCTTGTAGAAGACACATTAACCTTAACCTACAACGAGATTGCCAGCGATATTGATGAAGCCAGTAAACTAGTTGCAGATAACGCATTTAGTGCACTACGCAGCTGCATAAATAGTATTAAAAGCACCACAGACAATCCGTTTTCTGTGTTTTTAGGTGGTGTGTTTGCCTACGATATGGTTGCTAATTTCGAAACTCTTTCTGATGTGCCTGACGGCGAAAATAGTTGCCCTGATTATGTTTTCTATCTAGCCGAAACGTTAGTTGTCATTGACCACCAAGCAAAAACAACTGAGCTAATTGGCAATGTGTTTAACGGCCCACAAGTCCATGCTAATTGCTTTGAGGTTGGTCAACAGTTAGAGCGTTTAAATGCTGTTTGCGACAATGCACAAAGCTACCAAGGGCAAAAGCAAGCAGGCTCAAACCCAATCTCTGTGGATGTAAGCGACGAGCAATACTGCGAACATGTCATCAAGTTGAAAAAGAACATCGTTGATGGCGATATTTTCCAAGTTGTTCCGTCACGTACTTTTTCTCTCGCCTGCCCAGACTCACTTCATGCTTACAGCCAATTAAAACTACAAAACCCAAGCCCATATATGTTTTATATGCGCGATGAAGAATTTGTGTTATTTGGCGCATCGCCCGAGTCAGCCCTCAAATATTGCCCAGAGAGTAAACAAGTTGAGGTATACCCTATTGCCGGCACTCGCCCTCGTGGCAAGTTTGCTAACGGGCAAATTAATCCAGACCTAGACAGCCGCATTGAGCTTGAACTTCGCAACGACCAAAAAGAGCGTGCTGAGCACCTTATGCTAGTTGATTTAGCGCGAAATGATGTTGCCCGTATTAGCGTACCAGGCACACGTCACGCGAAAGAATTATTAAAAGTAGACCGTTACTCACAAGTGATGCACTTAGTTTCACGCGTTGTTGGCACTTTAAAGCCTGAACTCGATGCGCTGCATGCCTACCAAGCCTGTATGAACATGGGCACCTTAGTGGGCGCGCCAAAGGTTCGCGCCGCTGAATTAGTTCGTCAAACCGAACAAAAACGCCGTGGCAGCTATGGAGGTGCAGTGGGTTATTTAACGGGCGATGGCGCTATGGATAGCTGTATTGTTATTCGATCTGCCTTTGTTAAAGACGGTACAGCCTACGTGCAAGCAGGTGCAGGTGTGGTGTTTGATTCAGATCCACAATCAGAAGCCAATGAAACCCGCGCTAAAGCACAAGCTGTGATCACTGCGATTCAATCGACTTACGAGGCACAATAATGACGACAACATCAGCCTATAAAATCTACTTTTTAGATAACTTTGATTCATTTAGTTATAACTTAGTCGATGAACTTTCTATGTTAGGGTGCCAGTTAGTGGTATACCGTAATAACATCAGTGCACAAAGCATCTTTGAGAAAATGTGCCAAGAGACAGTACCCGTGTTATTAGTGCTTTCACCCGGCCCTGGCGCGCCATCTGATGCGGGTTGTTTAATGGAACTCATTGAACTATGTAAAGGCCGCTTCCCTATGCTGGGTATCTGTTTAGGACAGCAAGCTCTAACACAAAGCTACGGCGGGGTTATTGGTCATGCAGGCGAAACTGTGCATGGCAAGTCATCAATTATTACGTTGACTGAGCACCCAGTATTCGCAGGTATGGGCGATAAAATGCCGGTTGCTCGTTATCATTCATTAATGGCAACTAAAGTCCCTGATGATGTTGAAGTAATTGCTTGTTATGAAAATATTCCAATGGCAATTTACCATCAACAAGATAATGCCCTTGGCTATCAGTTTCATCCTGAGTCAATTTTAACGCCAAATGGCGCATTGCTATTACAGCAAAGCATTGAATTTTTAACCGCACGCGTGCAGTAGAGGAATAACATGGAAGCAACAACTCAAACCCAGTTAAACCAATTATTAGCAAAGCAAGATTTATCGTTTTCGCAAGCAACTGCATTGTTTGATGCCATCATGAATGGCCAGCTTAATGATATTGAATTAACTGCTGCACTTATCGCCCTAAAACTAAAAGGCGAAACAAGTGATGAAATCGCCGGTGCGGCAGCATCAATGCGCGCCAATGCAGTGCCATTTAAAACCAGCAAAACCTTGCTTGCAGATAGCTGTGGTACCGGTGGCGATGGCTCAAACACTATTAATATTAGTACTACTGCTGCTATTGTAGCCGCCGCTGCGGGCATCAACATAGTCAAGCATGGTAATCGCAGTGTATCGAGTAATTCTGGCTCAGCGGATTTACTAAAAGCCTTGGGTATCAATATAGATATGAGCCCTGAGCAAGCGGTCTATTGTTTAGAAAATACGGGGTTTGCATTTTTATTTGCACCGCATTATCACAGTGGTGTACGCCATGCGATGGGCGTGCGAACAGCCCTTAAAAGCCGCACAATTTTTAATATTTTAGGGCCGCTGGCAAACCCTGCAGCCCCTGAGGTGCAATTGCTTGGTGTTTATGACCCTTCGCTGTGTTTACCAATGGCCGAAACCTTAAAAACCCTTGGCACAAAACGCGCCATGGTGGTTCACGGTGCAGGCACTGACGAAATTGCCTTGCACGGGACAACCAAAGTGGTTGAGCTTAATAACGGTGAACTGAGCGAATACACGCTAACAGCGAGCGATTTTGGTCTTGCAAACTATTCACTTGAACAACTTGCAGGCCAAGGCCCAGAATATAACGCAAAAGCAAGCTTAGCGATTTTACAAGGTCAAGGTGAAATGGCGCATAACGCTGCCATTATAGCCAACGTTGCCGCCCTTCTTTATTTAACCGATAAAGCAAGTGATTTAAAAGCAGCCGCAGATCAGGTAAGTGAATTATTAGCATCTGGCAAAGCGATGAACACATTGAACGCAATTATTGAGGTAAGTCATGGCTAACGTGTTAGACAAAATTGTTGCCGACAAACGTATTGAATTAGAACAAAGAAAAGCACAGCGCCCGCTTGAGTCATTCATTAGCGAGGTTGTGCCAACCAAGCGAGACTTTGAAGGCGCATTAGCAGCAACCGGTACGCAGTTTATTTTAGAGTGTAAAAAGGCCTCACCGTCAAAAGGGCTTATTCGCGAACCATTCAATTTAGACGAAATTACATCGGTTTATAAAAAATACGCAACGTGTATGAGCGTATTAACTGACGAAAAATATTTCCAAGGTAGCTATCAGTACCTTGAATACGTGCGCAGCCAAGTGGAACAGCCGCTTATTTGTAAAGACTTCTTTATTGATGAGTACCAAGTTTACTTAGCACGCTTATCTGGTGGTGATGCCATTTTATTAATGCTCTCAGTCCTTGATGACGAGCAATATTTAGCGCTTCACAAAGTGGCTGACTCTTTAAACATGTCGGTACTAACAGAAGTCAGTAATGAGCAAGAAGTAAGCCGAGCACTTGCACTTAATGCCAGCCTAATTGGTATTAATAACCGCGACCTTCGTGATTTAAGTACTGATCTTGCAACAACAGAGCGCTTACGTCAGCTTATCCCAAATGACAAAGTGGTTATTTCAGAGTCGGGCATTTATACCCATAAAGATGTAAAACGCCTTGCGCCACTGTGCGATGGCTTTTTAATTGGCAGCTCACTAATGGCTGAGCGTGACTTAGAAGCCGCATGTCGTAAAGTCATTTTAGGTGAAAACAAAGTGTGCGGTTTAACTCGTTCACAAGATGCGATGGCAGCCTATGCCAGTGGTGCTGTGTATGGTGGCTTAATTTTTTATCCTAAATCGCCACGTTATGTTGATATCGACTGTGCCAAGCAAGTTACGCAAAGTGCCCCACTCGCGTATGTAGGTGTGTTTGTCAATGCGCCTCTTGAACAAGTGGTCGATTATGCTCAAAGCTTGAAACTAGCTGCAGTGCAATTACATGGTGACGAGAATAGCGAGTATATTCAAAGTCTCAGAAAGCAATTACCGCTTGGCTGTGAAATTTGGAAAGCTCAAGCTGTTAAAGGCGAATTACCTAAACCGCTTGAAGGGGTTGACCGCCATTTATACGATACTTACAGCAAAAACCACAAAGGCGGCACAGGCGAAGCATTTGATTGGTCTGTACTAGAGACAGCAACAGTACCTTTTATGTTAGCCGGTGGTTTGAATCCAGAGAATATTCATGCAGCGCTTTATCGCGGTGCTAATGGCCTTGACCTAAATTCTGGCGTTGAAACGTCAGCGGGCAAAAAGTGCCAAACAAAATTACAAAATGCGTTTTCGCATATCAGAAATTATTGAGGTTAGAATGCAAAATCCAGCTTATTTCGGTGAATTCGGTGGTATGTTTGTACCACAACTGCTTGTGCCAGCACTCAAGCAACTAGAAGCAGAGTTTAATAAATCACAAAACGATCCAGCTTTTCAGGCTGAGTTTGAAAAACTATTAAATGAATACGCAGGTCGTCCTACGCCATTAACTCTGACACGTAACTTAGTTAAAAATCCTAAGGTAAAACTGTATTTAAAGCGTGAAGATTTACTCCATGGTGGTGCGCACAAAACCAACCAAGTACTTGGTCAGGCATTGCTCACCAAGCGTATGGGTAAAAAAGAAGTGATTGCAGAAACAGGTGCCGGCCAACACGGTGTTGCAACGGCCCTTGCGTGTGCCCTACTTGGTTTAAAATGCCGTGTTTACATGGGTGCAAAAGACGTTGAACGTCAGCAACCAAACGTATTTCGTATGAAACTAATGGGTGCAGAGGTTATTCCTGTCACAGCAGGCTCTGGTACTTTAAAAGACGCAGTAAACGAAGCATTGCGTGACTGGTCAGCAAATTATAAAGATGCTCACTATTTACTAGGCACTGCAGCAGGCCCTCACCCATTCCCAACCATGGTGCGTGAGTTCCAAAAAATGATTGGTGAAGAAGCAAAACAACAAGTGCTTAAAGCTGAAGGTCGCTTACCGGATGCGGTGCTGGCTTGTGTAGGTGGTGGTTCTAACGCCATTGGTATGTTCACAGACTTTATTGATGAGCCAAGCGTAAAACTAATTGGTGTAGAACCCGCTGGTAAAGGCTTAGATACCCATCAACACGGTGCTACGCTATGTAAAGGCACAAAAGGCATTTTACACGGTACCTATACTTATATTATGCAAAATGACGATGGCCAAATTGAAGAGTCTTATTCTGTATCAGCAGGTCTTGATTACCCAGCTGTAGGCCCACAACATGCTCATTTACATGAAACTGGCCGTGCAGAGTACGTTGGTATTAGCGATACTGAAGCGCTTGAAGCGTTCCAACTACTGGCTAAAAACGAAGGGATTATTCCAGCGCTTGAATCAAGCCATGCCCTTGCATACGCCCTTAAATATGCCGAACAACAAACCGAAGACACTATTTTAGTAGTAAACCTAAGTGGCCGAGGCGATAAAGATTTGGCTCACGTACACAGTGTTTTATCAGAAGGAGGCGCGCTATGAGCCAGACCAACCGTTACGGACAAATGTTCGCCACATTAAATGAAACGAATCAAGGTGCCTTTGTACCGTTTGTTACTATTGGTGATCCTAATAAAGCACTCAGTGTAGAAATCATTAAAAGCTTAATTGATGGCGGTGCTGATGCCCTTGAGCTTGGTATTCCGTTTTCAGATCCGATTGCAGATGGCCCGGTGATCCAAGCTGCCAACATTCGCGCGCTTGATGAAAACATTAATACCCAAGATTGCTTTGATATCATCAAACAAGTGCGCCAGTACAATGCCGATATTCCAATTGGCCTGTTATTGTATTCAAACCTTGTGTTTAAGCGTGGCCTTGAAAAGTTCTATCAAGATGCTAAAGAAGCAGGCGTTGATTCAATTTTAGTGGCTGACGTACCGCTGCATGAGTCAAAGCTATTTCGCCAAACAGCAATGAAAAATGGTATTGATCCAATTTTTATTGCAACACCGAATGCAGATGATGACACTCTTCGAGAATGTGCTTCATATGGTCGTGGTTATACGTACCTTCTTTCACGCGCAGGTGTAACGGGTACAGAAACCAAAGCACAAATGCCAGCAGATTCATTAGTTAAAAAGTTAAAAGATTACCATGCTGCACCGGCATTATTAGGCTTTGGCGTATCAACACCGGAAGATGTTAAATCAGCACTCGATTCAGGGGCTGCTGGTGCGATTTCAGGCTCTGCGGTTGTTAAAATCATCGAGGCGAACCTTGATGACCAAGCAGCAATGCTAACTGGTTTAAAAGAGTTTGTAGCCAGTATGAAAGCCGCTACTAAGTAAGCTGTTTTATTACTTAAAAAAGGGCCTTAAAGGCCCTTTTATGTATCTACTCATTAATTATTAATGGTGGCGGTGGATGCCGTCAATACCAATTCGCTTAATTAAGCGGGCTTTTTGAGGCAAGAAAACCTGTTCGGTAACAAGGCAAAAATTTTGTAGTTTAGTTGCTCTAAATAAAAAATTTTTAACGCAGTTAACGTAAGGTTTAATCCCTCAAAATGAGTGCATATTAGTGCGAGTTGGTATCTATCTCTTCGATAAACTTACGATTAAAAGCCTCTAAGTCGGCTGGGCTTCGGCTTGTGACTATGCCATCATCAACACACACCTCTTGATCAACCCAATTAGCTCCTGCATTGATTAAATCCGTTTTAATACTTGGGTATGACGTTACTTTGCGGTCACGTAGTTTGTTAATTTCGGCTAGTAACCATGGGCCGTGGCAAATCGCGGCAATAGGTTTGTTTTTGCCTGCACTAAAAAAACCATCAACAAAGGCTTTAGCTTCACTGTTTTGGCGTAAAGTATCTGGATTAAATAAACCGCCCGGTAATAATAGAGCATCATATTCACTTGAATCTGTCTCACTGACTATGCGGTCAACGCTTACACGTTTTCCCCATTGATTTTCATCCCAACCAGTAATGTCATCTCTTTCAAGCGAAACAACTTCGACTTCAGCTCCTGCTTCAAGCAACGCACTGCGCGGTGATAGCAGCTCACTCTGCTCAAAACCATTTGTTGCTAATATCGCTACTTTCTTACCGTTTAGTTGGCTATTTAGATTTGACATGCTATCTCCTTATTTGTGAAAACTCACACTAATACAGCAGACACCATGCCAAACATAACCAACTGAAAATATTGCATTTATTAAAAATTCAAAGCGACACACCCTGTAAAAGCTACAAGACCTTTGCAAATCCTGCTTATAAGGCGTCTTTTAGGGCTTTTGCAGGTTTAAAAACAGGTTTGTTGGCGCCTGCAATTTCAATTTCTTCACCAGTTTGCGGGTTGCGCCCTTTTCGTGCAGGGTAATAACTCAAGGCAAACGTACCAAAGCCATTAATTTGCACTTGGTCACCCTCAGAAAGAGACTTTTCGATAGCATTTAACATGCTCGTTAAAGCTGCTTGTGTGTCTTTTTTAGTTAATTCGCTGTGGGCAGCCATTTGAGATACTAGTGCGGCTTTATTCATAAAAATGCTCCAAAATACGCCGCTTAATCATCTGAGGTTAAGCGGAAAAAGATAAGGTAAAACAACCTAAACGCAGGTTTAGGCCAGATTGGCTCGGGAGGCTAAGCTTTCAGGGCTACTAAGTCAACCTTGTATCTTGCGCAATAACTTGATACAACCCAGTATCATTTTAAATTAGAGCATTTATAAACCTATGCATGCGATTATTGAATACATCCCGCTGATTTTGTTTTTTGCGGTTTTCAAGTTAGTTGATATTTATTGGGCAACAGCCTTGCTGATGCTAACCACCTTAATTCAAGTTGCTTATTGTTATTTTAAAGATGGCAAAGTACCAACCCGTCACTGGGTGTTTTTTGCTATAGCGGTGGTATTAGGTACGCTGACCTTAGTATTCCACGACGAGCAGTTTGTAAAATGGAAAGCCACCATTGTTTATGCCATTTTCAGTGTCACTTTGTTAGTAAGCCGCTATGTGCTTGGCAAAAATCTTGTGAAAAAAGCACTTAGCTCAGTTTTAGAAAATGCCTCTGAGAGTAAACAAGAAATTGATGTACCAGAAGCACTATGGAATAAACTTAACCTGTTTTGGGTTGCAGTGACCGCAGGTATCTCTGCGCTAAATATCTATATTGCCTATAACTTCTCGCTCGATTTTTGGGTTAACTTTAAAGTGTTTGGTTTAATGGGTATTACCTTTGTTTGCGTGTTAGCAACGATCATTGCCCTTTTCAAATACTTACCTGAAGATGACGAAAAGAAAGATCCTAAGCAATCTTAATGTCATAAATCTGTCGTCTTAGCTTGTTAGCGTAAATAAAAAACACGCTGAGACGACATTGAACGCTAACCAATACCGCTGGTTTGAATTTACCCTCATATTTGTTTCTTTACCGCTATTAGGCTTTTTTCTGCGTGCCTATCTCGCGAACTGGCTTATTCCTGCCCTTATTATTTTAATGGCTGTTTGCGGCATGTTGCTGTTATCAGACCCCCACTTTAAGCGTTTTCGTTTAACTAGCCTTGGGCAATTTAGTGCGGTAAAACGTCGCTTATTTAGTTTTTTCTTTTTAGGGGCGCTATTCTCAGGGATGTTTTACGGCATCATGAATCAAGAAAACTGGTTTTCACTGCCAAGAAATTCATTTAACGATTGGCTAATGTTGCTATTGCTCTACCCCATTTTATCGGTGATGCCGCAAGAGCTTATTTTTAGAACTTACTTTTTTCACCGCTATAAACGGATTATGCCAAGTAAAACCGTGCGTATCATCGTCAGTGCATCGGTGTTTGCGTTGGCTCACATTGTCTATGCGAATGTACTCGCAGTACTGCTAGCATTTCTAGGTGGGCTGCTGTTTTCTTACACCTATGCGCAAAGCCGTTCTACCTTCGTGTGTGTTATAGAGCACAGCTTATGGGGGTTATGGATGTTTACGCTTGGCTTGGGTGATGTGCTTGATGCCGGAGCATTCTAGGGCTATAAAAAAGCCGCGCAAGTGCGCGGCTAAGTATTGAGCTGGCTTTTAAAATCCGAAAATACTAAATGCAAAAAACTTTGTTGCGACCGTATTTACAAAGATAAGTAATAAAATTGCCGGAATAAACGTTGATAGCGAAAAGTTCACATACTTCTCTGTAAAACTACCGATATAGCCTTCAGAGCCTTGGCTTAACTCTTCAGAAAGGTTCGCTTTTTTCCAACGATACATAACGAATAAACACACCATTAAACCATTAAGCGGTAAAATCGTGTCGTAAAACACATCATAAACAATATCGAATAAGCTCTTATCTGCCCCGCCGTAACTAACAAAATTTGTTAATGATTCAACCATACCAAACGACATCGTACACAGCACAGTTAAAACACCGGTTGATAGAGTTAAAATAGCTAACGCTTTTTTACGGCTAATGCCTTTGCGATCACTTAATGAAGCTGTCGGTACCTCAACAATCGATACAAGCGATGTAATTGCAGCAAAAAAGACTAATAAGAAGAATACAAACGCTACAATTGATGCACCCACGTAACCAATATCAGCTTGAAGCGCTAATAAAATTTTCGGTAGGTATACAAAAATCATCGACACTGATGAGTCAGATAACGTACTTGGATCTGTATTCGGGTTAAAACTAAAAATAGCCGGTAGCACCATAAGACCCGCAATAAAGGCAACAAGAGAGTCTGTTACAGCAACCATTTTAGCACTGCCAACTATATCGTCTTTCTTAGAGATATAAGATGCATAGGTCATTAAAATACCCATACCCAGTGACAATGAGAAAAACGCTTGAGCTAATGCACCATTTAAAACGCTCGCATCCATTTTACTGAAATCAGGAACGATGTAGTACTTCACACCTGCCATGGCATTATCCAGTGTTAATACGTAAACAACCAGCGCAGTGAGTAGTACAAATAAAGCTGGCATCATAAACTTAGCCGCTTTCTCGATACCTTCTTTTACACCACCAACCAGAATCAAGTTAACAATGATTGCAACAACGGCCATATAGCCAAACACTGTGTAGCTATTGATAAAAGTGCCAAAATTATCAGGCTGTGCCAAGGCATCTAGATTACCGAATGCAGTTTGCGATAAATAACCGAAAATCCATACGGTGATCACCATGTAAAAAACGGCAATCATAAACGGCGTTAATACCGCTAAAAAGCCAGCAAAGTTCCATTTTGGATCATTACCCGCTAAGATTTTGTATGAACCAAGCGGATCTTTCTGTGCTTTTCGGCCCATCGCCATTTCGGCCATCATCACAGGCAAACAGATAAAAATCACAAACAGTGCATAAACTAAAAGAAAAGCACCACCACCGTTTTTTGTAGCTGAAACAGGAAAACCTACTAAGTTTCCGATACCTACAGCAGAACCGGCTGCCGCTAAAATAAAACCGAGGCGGGAGCTAAAGTGCTCGCGTTTTTCGCTCATTTAAAAACCTTATTATTATTTTCTCAACCCAGCGACTCTACCAGTGTTACACCGCGTATTTCAAGCTTTATAAGTGAAAGCTATAAGCAAAGCTGTAAAGATTATTTAGCGAGTGAACACACATGTATGACACAATAATCTCTCGTCTATTGCTAACAATATGCTACTATTTTCTAAAAATAACATTGAGAACTCACTATGCTGTATATGATTTATTCAACTGATGTTGAAAATAGTTTAGAAGCCCGCAAATCTGCACGCCCAGCTCACTTAGCTCGCCTTCAAGAGTTAGACGATCAAAATCGTTTATTCACAGCAGGCCCTCTTCCTGCAATTGATAGCGAAGACCCAGCTGAGGCTGGTTTTACAGGCTCATTGGTGGTCGCGCAATTTGATTCATTAGAAGCAGCACGCGAATGGGCAGCAAACGACCCTTATATTGCTGTAGGCGTTTATGACAACTCAGTAGTAAAACCATTTAAAAAGGTGTTTGGTTAAAGCCTGAACTCAACTGAATCAATAATTCAGTGTTTGTTCACGGCTTATTAACTAAGATCTGGCTATCAAATTACAGAATTTAACGTAATTACTTGAATTTTAGTTAATTGGTTAATTAAACTAAATGGGTCTGGTTTAGGAGTTCCCCGTCATGCGCATATTATTAGCCTTCAGTTTTAGTCTTTTATTTGCATTATCAAGCTTTCATGCTGATGCCAATAAAAACCAAGCACCTGAGGTGACTAAAAAGCAAGCTGTGATGATTGCCAAAAAGTCTGAAGATGGCCGAACCCTAAAAATCACAGAGCAAGACAAAGTATTTACCGTAAGAATTTTAAAAACGAACGGCCATGTGGTTGACGTCCATGTGAACAAAAAGACTGGCGAAGTGAAAAAGGATTAAGAATGCGAATTTTAGTTATTGAAGATGATTTACACTTAGCAGATAACCTTCGTAATGCTCTAGAAAAAGAGCGTTATAGCGTTGACCTTTGTCACGATGGTGAAGCTGGTTTATTCCACATTACTGAGTACCCGCTTGATATGGCGGTGGTAGATTTAGGCCTTCCAAAAGTAGACGGTATCGAATTAATTACCAAAGCTCGCGCTCAAGGCATTACCATCCCTATTTTGATTTTAACGGCGCGTGACCGTTGGCAAGACAAAGTAGAAGGCCTCGATGCAGGTGCTGATGATTACCTTACAAAACCATTTCATGTTGAAGAGCTAATTGCCCGCTGTAATGCCCTTATCCGTAGAAGCGCAGGTAAAGCAAACCCAGAGATGACAGCTGGTCCTATCAAAATTCATACTCGCTCACAGCAAGTGTGGGTTAACGATAAAGAACTTAGCTTAACTGCATACGAATACAAAGTGTTAGAATACCTAATGGTTAACCCTCAAAAGGTAATTTCTAAATCTGAGCTAACAGAGCACATTTACGATCAAGACTTCGACCTTGATTCGAACGTAATCGAAGTATTCGTATTGCGTTTACGTAAAAAGCTTGACCCTGATGGCACCCTTAACCCAGTTGAAACATTACGCGGCCGTGGTTATAGGCTTAAAAGTCAGTGGTAGCATCGCAAATACCGCTTAAAGTAAGGCAAGGATTTATCCTTGTCTTTGTTTTATTAGTAGCCCTACCAATTTTGTTTTTCTCAATTGGTAAGGCTTACTACGCCTCTTTGGTCGAAGCGACCGAAAAAACCCTTGAAGCTCACTTATATTCATTAATTTCTGAAGTCGATTTCACCGAACGCGGCATTGTTATGCCAAGTACCATCTTAACTCCAGAGCTAAATAGATTAAACTCAGATACCTATGCGATGATTTATCGCGGCGACTTACCTGTTTGGTATTCTGAATCAGCCACCAATATCAACTTTATTCCTGATAACTTTGAAGCTCCAGCAGGCTCTGCTGACTTTCGCCGTGTTGAATACAACAATACCGTATATTGGCAATTAACACTTACCGTTATTTTAGAAAACATTGACCAATCGGAGCATGCCCGTTTTATCTTATTAAAACGTAATGATGCTCTACTTAGGCTGATGGATGGCTTTAAACAAACACTGGTTAATTGGATGTATGTGATGGGTGTGGCCATTGCTGCACTGATGGCAATTGGTTTTGTGTGGAGTGCAAGACCACTGCAGCGTCTCGATAAAGAAATTAAAGCCATTGAATCGGGCGATAACCAGCAAATAAAAGGTCTTTACCCGGTTGAGTTGCAAACTATTAAAGCCGATTTAAACTTATTGCTTGAATCGCAGCAGCGCCAAAAAGAGCGTTACCGCGCATCATTAAGCGATCTTGCTCATGCATTAAAAACGCCATTGGCAGTGCTTAAGTCAAGCCCATTGGCCAATGATGCTGATGCACAAGAGCAATTGGATCGTATTAATGTGATGATCGAACATCAATTAAAACGTGCCGCTACGGGTGCCTCTGATACATGGAAAAAGCAAACCCATATTAAGCCGGTTATCGAGTCAATTTTAAGTGCAATGAGTAAAGTGTATCGCGATAAAGATATTATTTTCACTTCTGAGGTCAGTGAAAAAGATTATTTTTTAGGTGATAAAACAGATTTAATGGAACTGCTTGGTAATTTAATCGATAATGCTTGTAAAGCTTGCCGTTCGCAGGTCGATATAAAGGTTAAGCAAAATAAGCAATTAACTCTCAGCATTTGTGATGATGGACCAGGTGTCCCAGAGCAAAAACGTGAATCGCTACTAACCCGCGGCACCCGACTCGATACATATGAGAGTGGGCATGGTGTTGGTATGGCCATCGTATCAGATTTAGTAAACTCATATAATGGCACATTGACTATCCGAGATGCAGAAAAACTGGGTGGTGCTGAGTTTATATTAGAGTTTAATTATCATGATAAAAAATAAACAATTCACTATAACACTCACTTTGTGCGCTGCTCTTGTAACACTGGCATCACAGGCTTCACAAGCACCACATGATTGCCAGTTAACAAGCAACAATACCGAAGAAACTAAGCGTTATATTCAATGTCTTGACCAAGTGATTAGCGATTTGCAACGCGATCAAAAAATGTGGGTAAATAAACTCACTATGGATATTGAAAAAATCAAAGAAGACACGGGAAATAGTCAATTACTGCCTATCTTTAAAAGAAGCTTAGTGAATCAAGAACGCTATCTAGAAGACAGCTGTCGTTGGCGATACTTAAATGAAATGCCAAATGCAACCAAGGCAGCCATTACCTATAAGCTTTGTGAAATAAATATCCTTGGTAATCACTTAAATATTCTAAAACAACCTCTTAAATAAAAGGCGCGTTAGCGCCTTATTATTTAAATTTTGCTTAATCTAGCAAATTGCTATTGGTCAATTGTTAACTCTTCACCGTTACCAAGTAAAGTTGCAAGCCACCGCCCTTCTTGGCTGGTTTCTAAAGCAATTTTTACTATCATGGTTAGTGGAACTGACAGCAACATACCTACTGTTCCCATCAACCAGCCCCAAAAAATTAACGATAAAAAAACCACCAGCGTTGATAAACCTAAGCCTTTGCCCATGAACTTTGGCTCGACGATATTACCCATCACTGTATTAATCACTAAATAGCCACCTGCAATGATCCCTGCAACTAGCGGCCCTTGCGTTATCAAAGCAAGTAATACAGGAGGTACCGCTGCAATGATAGAACCAA
Source organism: Pseudoalteromonas thalassia (assembly GCF_049257215.1). Classification (NCBI taxonomy): domain Bacteria; kingdom Pseudomonadati; phylum Pseudomonadota; class Gammaproteobacteria; order Alteromonadales; family Pseudoalteromonadaceae; genus Pseudoalteromonas; species Pseudoalteromonas thalassia. The sequence goes on along the minus strand of NZ_JBMMUE010000020.1, from coordinate 23,366 downwards.
TATTAGGAATGTAGTTAAGCATAAAAGCAACAACACCCCACAATACAAAATAATCAACGTCCAGTGCCCAAAGCATAAACCCAGCTAAAAGACCTGTAGCCAAGCTAACCATGGTCTTTATTGCGAGATAAGAGTTTATTGACCCTAAAAAGCGATCAATTTGTTGCATTTTCATTTCTGGGTCATCGAGTGCTAAATGAATTTTTTTATTCAGCATCGGCCCTTCAAACAGCATAAACACCACGGTTAATATAATTAGGAACAGGTTGGCCATCACTCCCCCTAATCCCGTTAGCATATTCGTTGCAACATCGATCATTTTGCCCGGATCGAATAAAGAAATAATCTGCTCTTTATCAATCAAAATATTATAACTTGCAGCAACATTAACCACCCAAACAAACTCTTCTTTTAGTTGTGTTTTATACTCGGGTAGTTTTTCAGAGAAATCGGTCATCGATTGCCCAACTAAACCGGCAAGGCTAATCCCAACGCCAACAATAATGAGCATTACTAACACCACTGCAACGCCCTTGGGAATTTTATACCCGGCAAAAAAACGTATAAGGGGATTACATATAATGGCAATAAAGGCAGCCAAAACAAAAGGAATAACAATCACACTTGCAGCTTTTATACCTGCTAAAACAATCACTAAAGCCGCAAATATAACTAAACTCTTATTAACACCAGTCAGGCTCGACAAAATAAAATCCTTGTAAACTTTTTCCCATCAGTGTATGTCAAATAAGTAATAAAAGAAAATCGAAAAACATCTGGCACAATAAATGCTCATAATTCATACAATCTGTGATATTATTGGCCAGTCGTATTGTAAAAGGAGCTAAGGATGGCGCATTTAACAGAACAAGAACTCTCATTTTTTAACCAACTCTTTGAAAATGCAGATGATGGTAGTGATGAAGTCACAAACACCAAAATGTCTGTAAAACTAAACTTACCCGATAAACTCAACGGATTATTAAAGAACGCTAAATTGACCTTACTTGCTGAAGTGGGTGTTTATCAATTATGGTTCCCGCTGGAGTTTGTTAATGATGAAAATGGCCAGGTTATTCCTCTACTCAGTGCTCCTGAGGTTATAGATACGAAAGGCATTGAGCGGAGTTGGCGAGCACCTCATCTAAACCTGCAAACTGACCACTACATTATTCTGTCACTATCAAGTACGGGAGTTTTGTTAAAACCAAAACAAAATAAGCCAGACTTTTCAAAAGAGCTGTTATTAGCATTTGAGCTGCCAAAAAAAGAGCGTATTGTTCTGTCTGCTAAACCTGTTCGCGTTACCAGCAATGGTATTGCAGCAAAAATTATTACGGTACACGAGGGTGAAATTGCTCTTCGTCAATACCTTTTCGAGACTCATAAAAAGCAACATGCCCAGCTATACGAACATGCCAATATAAGCACTGACCTTATCTAGTTGCAGGTAATGCTAAGCTTCGATAAGCTTGGCATTTTGCACCTCAACACAACAAGGTATTTTTATGAGTTACCCAATCGGAACGCCTGGTAAGCCATGGACCGACGCCGACAAAAAAGCGTGGCTTGAATTACAATCAGTAAAACGCAGTTACCGTGAAGATGTTGTCTCACAACTTGATGCTCTGTCTACACTCTTTGAAATTGAGCAGTATGGTGCACTGAGCTATGACAGCGATAAGTATCCTCTTTACATTTTAAAAAGCAAACAATGGCAAGCAGACAAACCAACTGTTTTAGTAACAGGTGGTGTACATGGTTACGAAACAAGCGGTGTGCATGGTGCACTAGCGTTTGCTAAAGACAAGGCCAAAGACTATTTTGCAGAATTTAATATCTTAGTGGCACCGTGTATCAGCCCTTGGGGTTATGAAACAATTAACCGCTGGAACCCAAATGCCACGGATCCAAATCGCTCATTCTATGCAGATAGTCCAGCTGAAGAGTCTGCCGCAATCATGCAATTTTTAGCCGACAACGCTATTGCACCCTATGTGCATATTGACCTTCATGAAACAACTGATACTGACAATAGTGAATTTCGCCCTGCTCTGGCAGCACGTGATGCAACGACTCACGATAACTGGAACATTCCAGACGGCTTTTATCTTGTTGCTGATAGCGAACGTCCGCATGATGCATTTCAAACAGCGATTATAAAATCAGTTGAGAAAGTAACCCACATCGCACCAAGTGATGAGAATAACCAGTTGATTGGTGTACCACAAACTCAATTTGGTGTTATTAATTACCAAGCCAAAAAGCTGGGGTTATGTATGGGCTTAACCGATGCAGAATATGTCACAACAACAGAGGTTTACCCTGACAGCCCACAAGCAAATGATAAAATCTGTATTGATGCACAAGTAGCCTCAATTACTGGTGCTTTGAACTATATTGTTAACAAATAGTTAGCTATATTTTAAATTCAGAGCGACTTATTTATTCGCTCTGAATGCAATTACACAAATAAAAACCTCACCCAAATCCAAATAAAGAAAAAAATATGTTTTTTCTTTTTTACATACTAAATAACTAGACACATATATACAATTGTATAAAATTCGCGCTCTTTTTTAATTCAAAAGGGAAGCAAATTGGAATTTAAGAATCACTATGGCAGTGTCAGTATCATCACTGATGGTCCAATTATTATTGGACAATTTTCTGGTAATATTAACGCACGTTTAGTCAATGACTTTGCAGTCGATTTAAAAAAGCATATTACTGCTTTAGCTGGAAAGCCGTGGGCATATATTAGTCATTCTACCCAATTACTTGCTACCACCCCTGATGCAGAACGTGGTTTTACTCAATTATTTCGTGCCCTGCAAGGCACAAACTGTGTAGCAACCGCTTATATGTTTAGCTCATCCATTGTGCTTAACCAAATGAAACGCATCATTGCGCAAGCGCAATCTCCGATTCAAATAATGGACTGTTTATTTGATGATTTAGACAGCGCTAAAGCTTATGTGCAAAAGCAGCTCGAATTTGCAAAGATGGCTTGTTAACTACAAGCCATTTTCACTTTTAGGTCAGGGTCAATCTCGGTAAAACTTAGTTTCTTTGGTAATTGCGATATCAGCATCTTCTAATGCTTGAATGTGAAAACTGATAGGCGTTACCTTTGATTTCAATTCATAGCCATCAGCAACCACAGTCACAGGCACACGCTTCATCTGACCCGCCTCAACTGTAATATTTTCGGGCACCTGTAAGCTTGCTTCTTCAATACCACTGATACCGATTGAATAGCTCAAACTATGCTGTGTTTTGTTGATAATTGATAAGGTATATGGGTTTTCTACTAAGCCTTCAAAATTAACACGATACAGGGCATTACGATCACGAATGACAGAGGCTTCAATAGGTGTACGCATTGCCATCCATACAACCATACCAACAACAAACAACGCCGTTAAACCACCATAGCCAAGCAGTTTTAGTCTAAATGGGTTGGTCGTTTTGCCTTCCATTTGTTTTTCAGAGGCGTACTTGATCAGGCCTTTTTGATAATTGAATTTTTCCATAGTGCTATCACACGCATCAATACATAAGCCACAGTTAATGCATTCATACTGTAAGCCATTACGAATATCGATACCGGCCGGACATACTTCCACACATAAGTTACAGTCTACGCAGTCACCTAAACCTAACTCTTTAGGATCGGCTTTACGTTTACGTGCGCCACGAGACTCCCCTCGCGCTTGATCGTAGGTAACCACTAACGTGTCTTTATCAAACATCACTGATTGAAAACGTGAATAAGGGCATGCGACCGTACACATTTTTTCGCGAAGAAAGCCCGCATTACCATAGGTACAAAAAGCGAACAGGAATACCCAAAAGCTGACGATCCCAGACATTTCTAGGGTAAATAAACTCATGTAAAGAGACTTAGCAGGGATGAAATAAGCCATAAATGACATAGATGTAAGCAAAGAGATCACCAGCCAAGCTGCATGCTTAGTGATTTTCTTTTGCCATTTACTTACTGACCAATCAGCTTTATCAAGTTTAATACGCTGGTTTCGGTTACCTTCGACTTTATGCTCGACCCAAGTAAACATCAGCATCCAAATTGTTTGTGGGCAAGTGTAACCACACCAAACACGCCCTAACCAATTAGTGACGAAGAACAAAGCAAATGCGCCAGTCATAAATAGCATGGCTAAGATCATAAAATCTTGTGGTAACAGCGTTAATCCAAACAGGGTAAATTTTTGGCTCGCTACATCGAGTAATACAACTTGGCGACCATCATATGGGATCCACGGTATGGCGATAAACGTCAGCATCAGCACCCAGCCTAAGTAACGACGGATACGTTGAAAATGCCCTTTTTGCTCTCGAATATAAATTGGCCCTTCTTGGTTGTAGGGCTTGATGATTAAGTCTTGTTCTTTAATATCAAATTTCATTTTGCTACTTACTTTTGTGTCGGTAATAGCCTGACAGAGCAACTATCAGACCAACACAAAGTAAAATGTAAATTACTGATATTAAATGATTAATTTTATTTCACCACACCATAAATCGCGATATATCACGAAAGCGCGCGTTATTTCGCGAAACTGCGTTGTATACCTAACTTTTTCATTTTTGATCTAAGGGTACTCTCAGGAAGACCCAGCAAAGTTGCAGCACCATTTTCACCTGATATTTGCCCGTTGCATCGCTTAAGTACCTCACAAATATGCTGCTTTTGTACAGCATCGAGGGAAACAACTTGCTCATTCGTTTGCTCGTTATTCAACGGCGCAGAGAGCTGTAATACAGTTTGCTTAGACAAAATAGCTTCACGCTCTAGGATATTTTGTAGTTCACGAATATTGCCTGGCCAATCATAATTAGCCAGTTTAGTGAGTGTAGCTTTGCTAAGCCCCTTTAACTGTTTACCTAAGCGCTTGTTAAGCTGTGTAATTATGTTTGCAGCAAGGAGCGGGATATCTTCTTTTCGCTCACGAAGCGCAGGCACACGAATAGGAAAGACATTTAAGCGATAATACAAGTCCATTCTAAAGCTACCCTGCTCGACCATTTGCCACAAATTACGATTTGTTGCAGCCAGTACTCGAATATCGACTTTTAAGGTTTGACTGCCACCCACGCGCTCAAACTCTTGCTCTTGCAGCACGCGAAGTAATTTACTTTGTGCTTCTAATGGCAATTCTGCCACTTCATCTAAAAATAATGTGCCTTTATCGGCCAGTTCAAAACGCCCTTTTCTGCGCTCATTGGCCCCTGTAAACGCCCCTTTCTCATGGCCAAATAACTCAGACTCAATTAAGTTTGCAGAAAAAGCAGCACAATTAACCCTAATAAATGGTTGCTTAGCTCGGCTACTCAAACGATGTAAGTTTCGTGCCACCAGCTCTTTGCCTGTGCCGTTTTCACCTAAAATTAGAACAGTGCTGTTAGTTTGGCTAACTAAAGTAATTTGTTCTAACATCGTTTGAAAAGAATGACTTTGCCCCACTAAACCTGAATCTTGCCAATCTTCGTTTAACTCTGAAATAAGATAAGCATTCTCAGCTTGTAGCTGTTCTGATAAGTGCTGGACTTGCGCTAAGGCATCACGCAATGCGACTTCTGTTTGCTGCTGTTTTGATACATCGCGAAAAATCGCGACTGCACCAATTAAGGCCCCATTTTTATAAACGGGTGTAGAAGTATACTCAACAGCAAAATAGCTACCATCTTTACGCCAGAATACTTCATCGTTTACGTGGCGATGTTTACCATCGAACATAGTGCAATATATCTGACATTCATCTGCGGGATATGGTGAGCCGTCTTTACGAGTATGGTGATGATATTGATGTATTTTTTTACCAAGCAGTTCTTCAGCTTTCCAGCCAGTCATGCGCTCAGCAGCAGGATTTACAAAGACCGCATTGCCCGATAAGTCAAAGCCATAAATCCCTTCGCCAACTGCATTGAGCAATAATGTGGGGTCGTTTAAAAATTCCTTGATCATAGTAGTCACTCAACTCGCGAAATATCACGAATGATTATGACAAGGTTAAGCTTGCTTAACAAGCAATTACAAAAAAAGCGGCTTAATGCCGCTTTAGATATTTTAATACTCTTATAAGGTAGGCACTAAGATAATTTCGCCCTGAGATACTTTCATATCTAATGGCAATTTGCTCAGTAATGCTAACTTAGGATCGTTCATATTTAACTTATAGACAGGGTTAACGGCTAAAAATCCGTTGATCACTTGCATTGCCTGATCATCTAATAAGTTTAAGCTTCCCTTAAAACCTGCTGTATCGATTGTTGTATCAACCAGTTTTACATTACGTAAAAAGACCGCTTTTTTCTCACTGTCATAAAATGGGCTACCTTCAATTTGCAGCTTCAAGCGTACTGGATATTTAAGCGCAAAGGCTTTAATAACAGCGCTTGAATCGGCTCCTAACACTACCACATCACGCTTATCTGGGCCTACATTTACACTTAGGTCATTTACCGCAAAATCAACAGGTAAGCCCATTAATTTAATTTGCTCACTCAATTTTGGTAATTGATCAGCAAGGGCTGCTTCAATTTCTGAATTGGTAAACGAGTACACAGACATACCTTGATTTGTACTTTTACATGCACCTAAAAATAAGCAGGTAAGTAATAATAAAATTCTCATTGTTTCCCTCAAAAAACACGGAAAAAAACCGCTATAAAAAGCGGTTTTATTCGTTAAATTGCAAATATTGCTTTAAGCCTTGCTAGTGTGTCAGCAGAAACTGAACCCTCACTGACTGCAAGTAATTGCTTTAAGTAATAATAAACATCGGCTTTTTCACCACGGTGTTTATCATCTAACATCGCAACTTGTTCTGTCATACGTAACTGACTATCAGCAGACTCAACACCTGCAAGAATCTCGATACGTGTTAAGAGCTGCTCAGCAGTTAAGCTAGTCGCTAATGAAGCTTGGAATTGCGACGGAAGCTCACTGCTGCTCTCAAGAGCTGCAAACAAAGCCGTTAACTTAGACTGCTCTGCTTGCTTACTAATAACCTTCGTTTTTTCGCTAATTGCTGATTCTAACTGAGCCACTCGAGCAGACAACGCTTTTGAGTACTCAAGTCCTGCCAATTTCACCGTTAAATCTTTAAGCTGTGCAAGATGCACTACACTCTCAAGTGCAGTTTCAAGTTCAGTTAACTGCTCAGCTACAACTTCATCATTTTGCTGTTGTACTTGTTTTTGCTGTTCAAACTCAGCACTACGCTTGGCAAATGTGTCGTCGTTAACACGTCTGAATTGTTGCCATAAGGTGTTTTCAGCTTTCATTCCCGCAAAGCCAATTGTTTGCCAAGTTTGTTGCAATGCTTTGAGCTCTTGACACGCAGCAGCCAAGTCATCACTTTGAGATAACAGTGTTGCTTGTTCTACAAGTGCGGCTTTTTGCTCAGCATTTGCTTTATGAAACGCAACTAATTGGCCTTGTACTTGTGATTGCGCAGCTTTGAATTGCGCTTGTAGTTCACGGTATGTTTTAGGGTCAACATTACCCGCAGAACGCCATGCTTTAACAACACGGTTAAACTTACTTTCAAACTGTTTCCAATCAAATTCACCAGATTCAGTATCGAGTTCATTGAGTTGCTGCATTTGCGCAATAATATCAACACGCTGTGCTTTAGCTTGCTCACGTTGCTGCTCTTGCTCTGCAAAATACTCGCGACATGGGGCAAACAATAGTTCAATCTGTTGATCGAATAACTCACCTTGCTGTTTCTCTGCATCCGTATCTAAACGACCTAATTCATTCCAACGACGACGTAACTGTTTAACTTGTTCAGCACGTTGTTTAGGGTCTGTACACTCGTTTGCAGCAAGTTCATTGACTTCAGCAAGTAATGCATCACGCTTTGGCGCTGATGCATATTTTTGCCAATCTTTTGCTTCTGCTAATTGGGCTTCTAAATCGGCTTTTAGGCTATTTAATGGCTGTTTATAGTAATCTGTAAGTGTGTCGTATAACTCTTCAAAGCCTTTAAACACACCAAACGCCACATTGAAACGGCCTTGTTCAATCAAACGCTTCACATCACGGGCTTTGCGTTTTGCTGTTTGTTGATTCTTTTCAAACTTATTTGTCAGCGGTGCCATTGCTTGCTGCCAGCTGTTTACTGCTTCAGCTAAATTTGCTTTGAAGCGACCTTGTAAACGACTAGGTATACTTGCTAGTTTTTTACGAGCCACTTTTTGCTGTTGTTCAAACTGCTGTTTTAAGCCATCAAAGTCATTTTCGTCTTCAGTCGTGGTAATCGCTTTTAAGGCATCAAACGCAGCTTTAAACTCTGCAATCGCGGTAACAAGTTGTGGTAATTGCTCAACTTGCTTAAATAGATTTGACAAGTGCTGTTTAACATCACGGACATTTTGATTATCAACTAAGTTTGCTTCAGCCAAAGTATCTTTTGCTTCTGCCACTTTAGCCTCAAGCCAATCTTGCTGAATTTGCTCTGGCGTTTCTAAACCTAATTGCAATGCGTTTTCAATTTCTTCGCCAATAGCTTCAAGGGTTGCAAGAGCTAGTACCTGACGCTGTTGCTCAGCTAATGCTTGCTGCATTGCTTCATGCTCTTTGCTTAGTGTTGCAATGTGAGCTTCAAGCTTTTGGGTAATCGTAGAGTATTTTTTATCAAGGACGCTTACTTGCTCATCACTGAGCCATTTTAACTCGATTGCTTGCCACTGTTGTAATAGCTCAGCATGTTGCAGCGATACTAGCTGAAAATCATTTTTATCACGAAGCGCATTCAATTTCGCCAATATAACGCGAGTATCAGCTTCGACTTTTGCAGGCATTTCTACTGCTAAACGTTCATTCTCAAGATGAGCCGCAAGTTGTGTATGCGCTTCACCTTTTGCATGTTTTAGTAGTGGCTTTGCAAGTTGGTGGTTAATGACAAGCTCAACAAGTTGCAATTGTAGCTCTTCGCGGCCTTCTTTAAAGGCTTTATCAATTAGGCTTGGGTTTGCTAAACGCTTTAATAATTTAACACGAACTTGAATTTCTTTTTCTGCAAATGCTAGCTTTTCAAGGGTTTTCACTGGCGCATAACGCTCTATAAACTCGTTTTTAATACTCGCGTCAAGTTTGCTATCAGTATTCAAAACCGCTTGATTAATGTGCTGCTCTGCAATTTCTTTAAGTGCTTGGTCTTGCTTGTATACTTGCCACCATAAAACAAGATCGTTCACTTTATTCAAGGCTTTTTTACGGATCTCAGCGGAGCTATCTTCAAGGGCAATACTATTTAAGATGCTAAGATCACGTTCTGTATCAAGGCGTTCAACTGCTGCTAAACGAACCTGACTTTTAGGGTGTTTCCATTTTGGAGTAAACAGGTGTTTAAAGATCATTTTCACTAAACCTAGCTATTTCATTTTCTGATGCGAATTCTTTTTGCAATTGAGCTTTACTCTTTTGCACCATTTCACCATTTGCGCCAATGGTAAACTGCTCATTGGTTTGCGAAACTTTAGCTTGGTAAAGCATCACGAGTTGAACTGTTTGTTGTTTTTGCTCTTCTGATAATGGAGTGCCATCAGGCCATTTACCTGTAGACGCACCATACTGAAGACGTTCAAATACTTCCGGGGTGATATTTTTAACAATATGATCAATATTCATGCTACTTTTTCTTTTTTAAAACAACTAAATAGATACGGCACACTATATACCATACAAAACCTACTGCCATTGCTGTCGAATAGGCATACCACTCAATAGACTCTGTTTCTGGATGCATAAAGTAATAACAGAAAAAGCCACCTAAAAATAATATCAGTGCGAGGAAAGACTGATTCATAAACTTTTGCTGTCTACGAATACGCGTTTCTTTTTGCATTTGCTGCAACTGCTCATTGCTTAGATCGGTGACTTGGCATTCACAATGCGGGCATTGTTTATGTTTGTCAGATATTGATTTTGCACATTGCGGGCAACTAATAATCGCCATATCTTTCTCCATACTACGCATAAAAAAGGCGCCTTTAGGCGCCCTTTATTGTACTTGTTTTATGAGTCGATGTCTTATTTGAATTTCATTCATTTGTGAAGATTCGAAAACCTGTACAACTAAATTCACGACAAATACTCAAAAAGCTGATTTATTGTTTCTGTTTCGCCTTTTCAGCTAGACGCTTTTCCCAGAAAGTCGCATTTTTAATGCCTAATTTAACTGGGTCAAAGGTGATTTCACCACCCGCTTTCTTTTGGTCTTCATAATCTCGTAGACAATTAAGAGCAGGTTTGGCAACAAAGAAAATAGCTAAAATACCCACGATGTTGATCCACGCCATTAAGCCAACACCAATATCACCGATATTCCAGATATAGCCTGAGCTATTTACCATACCGTAAGCCACCATAAACATAATGACGAACTTCACAACAACCAGTGGAATATTACCTTTAAAATAACGGTTTAAATAAGCAACGTTAGTTTCAGCAATATAGTAATAAGCAAGAATGGTTGTAAATGCAAAGAAGAATAAAGCAATACCAACAAACGCTTCACCAAAACCGCCAAATACACTAAACAGTGCCATCTGAGTAAAGGCTGCTGAGCCTACTTCAGTTGCAGCATCAACATTTTGTACAATAAATTGACCCGCAGGTAACTCACCCACAATATTGTATTGTTTAGTGATTAGAATCATTAGCGCTGTTGCTGTACAAACGAAAATAGTATCAACATAAACAGAGAATGCTTGCACTAAGCCTTGTTGAGCTGGGTGGTCTACTTCAGCTGCAGATGCTGCATGCGGACCCGTACCTTGGCCTGCTTCGTTTGAATAGATACCACGTTTAACACCCCAACCAATCGCAGCACCAAACCCTGCTTGCGCAGTGAATGCATCAGATAAGATCATTGAGAAAATGCCTGGCACTTTATCTAAGTTTAAGAACACCACGATTAAAGCTAACACGATGTAACCTAGCGCCATAAATGGCACCACAATTTGTGTGAAGTTTGCGATACGTTTAATGCCACCGAAGATGATAAACGCAAGTACAATTAAAATGATTGCAAGAGCAACTAGCTTAAAGCTACCTACTTCACCAAAGCTGGTGCTAACCAATGTGCCTTCACCGAAGACTTGTGTGAATGCATTACCCACCGCGTTTGCTTGTACGCCAGGTAAGAAAACACCACAAGCAATAATAGCGGATAGAGCAAATAACACTGCAAGCCACTTTTGTTGTAAACATCTGTCGAAGTAATAAGCAGGGCCACCTCGATACTGACCATCTTCTTCTGACTTATAAATTTGACCTAGCGTTGATTCTGCATATGCAGTACTTGCGCCTAAAAATGCGACAATCCACATCCAAAAAATCGCACCTGGACCACCAAAGCCGATCGCAGCAGCAACCCCGGCAATATTACCAACACCAACACGGCCCGATAATGAAACAGCCAGAGCTTGGAATGATGAAATTCCTGTATCTGAGTTATTAGAACTTAGCAATAACTTACACATTTCTTTGAAATGTCGAACTTGCGCGAAACGGGTTAAAACGGAATAAAACAGGCCTGCACCTAGACATAAGTAAATGAGTGCACTACTCCAAATTACGTCATTGACGGCGCTTACAAAAGCTTCCATGGATATCCTCTATAATTATATTTTTTATTGATAGTTACGATGCTCTGCGTTAGCGAATGAGAATGCGCGACATAATGATCTGAGAATTAATCAAAAATAATCTTCTCTCAGCTAGATGTACTGAATATTAACTTAAACAACCTAACTTTGTTAACAGTTAATTTTCAATATGACAAATGTGCTTTGTATTAGTCAACCAAAAAAAACGGGCATCAATCTGATTGATACCCGCAAAATTTGCTTAATGTTGTTATCTTAATTTATCAACAACGTTAACAATAGCCGCTAACGTATCTTGACCAAACTGATATGAACGACGGTCAGACCAGCCGTAATCAGGGTCTGGTAAATCATCGTTATCTTTAAATGGCATCTCTACCGTATACGCTAATGCATTAAACTCATGCGCTACAGCTGAAGAACCTACCGTTAGATTAGCCTGACCTGGCTCATCTTTTGGATAACCGTGTTCGTCTTGGAACTCAGGCGTTACAGTTAAAAGCGCAGCTTTAAAGCTATCTTCTAACTCTTTTAAACGATCATCGTAACCCGGAATACCTTCGCTACCCGCAACAAAGTTATAAGGAATCGCTTCGTCGCCATGAATATCTAAGTGCATATCAAGGCCCGTTTCACGCATTTTGTTAAGCACTAAAAATACTTCAGGGCTATTTTCCATGCTTGGTGTTTGCCATTCACGGTTCAAGTTAACGCCCTTAGCGTTAGTACGTAAGTGACCACGCACACTGCCATCAGGGTTCATGTTTGGCACAATATAGAATACTGCTTTAGATAATAGTGCCGCTGCATGTGGGTCTTCGTCATCAAGTAATTTATGAAGTAAACCTTCAACATACCACTCAGCCATTGTTTCACCTGGGTGCTGACGTGCCGTGATCCAGATTTTTTTCTTTTCACTGCTAGGTATACCGACACGTAATACACTCATGTCACGACCATCAAGTGTTTCACCTAAAGTTTCTAGTTCACACGCATGCTGGCTTTGTGCCCATGCTAATAAATCAAGGTGACGGTCATAGCTATATGGTGCGAAATAAGCAAAATACATGCTGCTGCACTCAGGCTCAACTTCAAATGATAATGTACCGTTTGCATATTCAGATGGAACACGGAACCAAGTTTGACGATCGTATGATGCAACCGCATGATAACCATCCCAGCCATCAGGATACGCTGAGTTTTCTAGGTTATTAATGTGTAATTTATGGTTTTGAAACGCGGTTGTTTCAAGACGAAAGTGAAACCACTGGAAAAAATCAGACTGATTGTCTTTATTAATTTCTAATTGAATATTCAGTGGATCAACGGCTTCAATAACCTTGATATTACCACTATCAAAATTGCTGGTGATTTTCATTCTATAAACCTATTGGTTAAAAATAATTCTTAGCTATTCGTTTGTAAGTTAAGAATTAAGTCAACGCCCTATCGTTAGAACGTTTCGTTAGTAATATGGTGTAGACCCTTAACAGCCTACCACATGCTGAAAATTTGCAAAAACTTTCACGACTAAAAAAGCCAGCATAATGCTGGCTTCTAGATTCTTTATAGCTTAGGTATTAGCGAGGTAAACTTGGGAAAGTTACTTCAGCCATATCACGCATACAACGTACTACCTGACAGCTATAACCAAACTCATTATCGTACCAAACATAAAGAACAACACGGTTGTCATCTACGATAGTCGCTTGTGAGTCAACAACACCAGCGTAACGGCTACCCACTAAGTCAGTAGATACGATTTCAGTTGACGCTGTGTAATCGATTTGATCACGAAGGTCTGAGTAAAGTGCTGTTTCACGTAAGAACGCATTTAGCTCTTCAACTGTAGTGCCTTTTTCAAGGTTTAAGTTCAAGATTGCCATTGATACGTTTGGTGTAGGAACACGGATAGCGTTACCTGTAAGTTTACCTTCAAGCTCAGGTAAAGCTTTAGAAACCGCTTTTGCAGCACCCGTAGACGTGATAACCATGTTAAGTGCAGCAGCACGACCACGGCGCTCAGCTTTGTGGTAGTTATCAATTAAGTTTTGGTCATTGGTGTACGAGTGAACAGTTTCAACGTGACCATTCTTGATACCGAACTTATCGTTAAGCGCTTTTAACGTTGGGGTAATAGCATTGGTTGTACAGCTTGCTGCACAGACAATTTTATCTTCAGGTTTGATATCTTGGTTGTTTACACCGTAAACGATGTTCTTGATGTTGCCTTTAGCTGGTGCAGTTAATAATACTTTTGCTGCGCCTTTGGCTTCTAAGTGCTGACCAAGGCCTGCTTCGTCTTTCCAGATACCTGTGTTATCAACAACAAGTGCATTCTCGATGCCGTAAGCTGTGTAATCAACTTCGCTTGGTGAGTTAGCGTAGATAACTTGAATGTAGCTACCGTTAGCTTTAATTGCATTACGCTCTTTATCAATTGTGATTGAGCCATTGAATGGACCGTGGATAGAGTCACGACGAAGTAAGCTTGCACGCTTTTCTAGGTCGCCGTCTTTACCGCCACGCACAACGATTGCACGTAAACGTAGGTCTGCATAAGGACCTGACTTTTCGATTAATAGACGCGCTAATAAACGACCAATACGACCAAAACCGTACAACACAACATCACGTGGTTCTTTACGCTCTGAGTTTGCGATTTCTGCAAGTTCGTCAGTTAAGTACTCTTCAACTGAACGACCTTTTGCAGCATCGTTAAACAAATAACCATACGCTAGTTTACCAATATCGATACGTGCAGAATTTAAATCCATTTTGCTAATTGCTTCTAAGAAAGGGAAGCTTTCACGTAAACGTAGTTTTGTACCTTCAAACTGAGCGACTGTTTTGTGCGCTTTGATGATATCGATTGTACTGGCATTAACGAGAGGACGGCCATATACAGCGATTTCGATACCACGATTACGGTAAAGTCTACCAATGATTGGTTGCATACTTTCTGCGTAATCTTGACGTTCTTGCCAGCTGCTTGTGTATTCTAACTCGTGAGATGAGGTCATTTTTTTTACCTAATTAAACAATTTTGAACGGATAGCCTTTGAAAATGTGTTGTGATTTGAGAGCAACACATGTTAGGCACGGCTATTCTAATTTAAACTCAAATGATTCTCCACTGTTACAGAACAATTCATTGCGCTAGAATAAAGTCGTAATTATTAAGTCGAGGTTAAGGAATGTTATTAAGAGCAAGCGTGTTGCTTGGTTTATTGGCGTTAACGGGGTGTGAAGATCCGCTTACACTGGCAAAGGTATGCGAAGAGACTCCTGGCTTTTGCAGTGATTTAAATAAAGACAGTCACTGTAAAGAGCAACGTGCCGAGGTCATCATTCAGCGATATGTTGAATATAAGTCACCAACAGACGAAAACAAATACCAGTTATTAAAAGATTTCGAGAAATACGATCAGTGTGTATCGCTCGCTGCCAAAATTGAGCATATAAAACTAAAAGAAAAAACGACGTCTCGTGTTGAAGGTCATTTAACCAGTATTAAAGAGATGACACGTATCTTCCAAGATACAAAAGACACAAATCATCCAGGCTTGTTGTATTACCATTGGTCACGTAATAACGACCAATCAGCGTTAACGAAACTTCTCGCTCTTGAAGAAAAACAAGATAAGCGCGTAACTGAAGATGCAGAAATGCAGTTTTTCTTAGCAAGCTACTACGTTAAGTTTGATGATGAAAAAACCATTGACTTGCTTTACAAAACGCTAGAACTGAATAAAGCAGGTGAAACACCCAACCCTGAGATCTACCCTACTCTTGTGAGCTTATTCTACAAACATGAAAAGTATAAGCATGCCTACACCTTTGCACGTGTAGCACAATTATCTGGGTATGAAGATGTCGATATTTTACCTATCGAGCATCAACTCGCTGCCGCAGGTAAAAGCCTGGACAGCTTAGATGATTTAGCGCAAAAAACCTACGATAGCATCCAAGCGGGTAGCTTCGTATCACCACGCGGGTTTTAATTAATTCGCTAGTGCAGTACTTAGACAAATAAAAAAGGCAGCTAACGCTGCCTTTTCTTATTTTGCTTTGCTTGTGCCAACTTCTACACGAGTTTTTAGCTTTTGACCTGGTCTAAAAGTCACTACTCGGCGTGCCGAAATAGGGATATCTTCACCTGTTTTCGGATTGCGACCTGGACGTTCTTTCTTATCTCGAAGATCAAAGTTACCAAATCCAGAGAGCTTTACTTGCTCGCCTTTTTCTAGCGCTGAGCGGATTTCTTCAAAAAACGCTTCAACTAAATCTTTGGCATCTTTTTTATTGATCCCGAGTTTTTCAAATAGGTGTTCAGCTATGTCGGCTTTAGTAAGCGCCATATCTAGTCCCTCAACGATGCGTTAAATTGTTCGGCCAATGCGGCCACCACATTATCAACTACTTGATTGATATCTTTCTCTTCGAGCGTTCTATCAACCGCTTGCAGTGTTAGAGCAATCGCCAAACTCTTATAATTTGGCTCAATACCTTTGCCCTTATACACATCGAATAAGTTTAGGTCAACCAATTGATTTCCGCCAACTTTTTCTATTACATTTAAAATATCACCAGATTTTACGTGATCTTTCACTAAAATCGCGATATCACGGCGGTTTGACGGGAATTTCGAGACCGTTACCGCTTCTGGTAATTTTCTTTTTTCAAGGGCTGACATTTCGATTTCAAATACAAAGGCTGTGTTATTGATATCTAGTAACTTTTGCACTTGTGGGTGCACAGCACCAAAAAATCCTACTTTTTTACCATCAACATAAATAACTGCTGATTGACCTGGGTGTAAGCCATCAGACTGCTCTGCTTTTATCTCAAAGCGTGCAATATCGTTGCTAATTGCTAAAAGTGCTTCAACATCGCCTTTTAAGTCATAAAAATCAACGCTACGCTTTTCTTGAACCCAATGTTCGCCGTGTGCAAGTCCAGAGATTACACCACCAATCACAGCAACTTGGTTTACGCCGTTTTCAGCATTCTCGTCACGTAAGAATTTTAAGCCATGCTCAAATAAACGTACACGTGGTTGTTGACGGTTTTGGTTATACACTAACGATGCTAATAGACCCGGCATTAAGCTCACACGCATTGCTGACATTTCAACTGAAATTGGGTGTGGTAATACAAGCGCATCACTTTGTGGATGTAAAATTGCTTGTGCTTTTGGATCAACGAAGCTGTAGGTAATTGCTTCTTGGTAACCACGTGTTACAAGCGTATTGCGGAATTTAGTTACCGCAACATGTGACTCGTCATGGTTAGTCATTTTTAATTTAGCTGTTGGTGCAACGTTTGGAATGCTGTTATAGCCGTAAACACGTGCAACTTCTTCAATTAAGTCTTCTTCGATACGAATATCAAAACGATAGCTAGGTACGTCAGCGCTCCATACACCATCAACAATTTTCACATCTAGACCCAAGCGCGTTAAGATATCAGTGACTTTTGCATCATCAATATGATGACCAATTACACGGTCTAAACGCTCACGACGTAAACGCACTTCTGTCACTTTTGGTAATTTATCAGTTGCTACTGCTTCAACAACTGGGCCTGCTTCACCGCCAACAATCTCTAGAAGTAATGCTGTAGCACGTTCCATCGCATCTTTTTGTAGCGCAAAATCTACACCACGCTCGTAGCGGTGTGATGCATCCGTGTGTAAGCCGTAGCTACGTGCTTGACCAGCAATCGCTACCGGGTTAAAGAAGGCACTTTCTAATAAAATATCTGACGTTGACTCAGTCACACCTGACTTTTCACCACCAAAAATACCCGCGATAGCAAGTGCTTTATTGTGATCAGCAATAACAAGTGTAGATTCATTTAGTTTCGCAGTATTGCCATCAAGAAGAACGATTTCTTCACCAGCATTAGCGCTGCGAACTTTAATACCACCTTCAATAGCATTTAAATCAAATGCGTGCATTGGGTGACCAAGCTCTAATAACACGTAGTTTGTAACATCAACTACTGGATCAATTGAACGAATACCACTGCGACGAAGTTTTTCTACCATCCAAAGCGGTGTTTCTGCATCAAGGTTAATACCTTTGATTACACGACCTAGATAACGAGGACAGGCATCATCATTAACAAGTTCAATGGATACTTTATCTTCAATCGTCGCCGCAACAGGGGCAATCTCAAGATTGTTAACATCAATACTGTTCAGTACACCTACCTCACGCGCTAGACCTTTAATACCTAAACAGTCACCACGGTTTGGTGTTAGGTCAACATCAATAATGTTGTCGTCTAGGCTTAAGTACTCGCGTAAGTCAGTGCCGATTGGTGCATCACTTGGTAGTTCCATGATGCCATCACCTTCTTCGCTGATACCTAACTCAACGAATGCGCACAGCATACCGTGAGATGGTTGCCCACGAAGCTTGGCTTTTTTGATTTTGAAGTCACCCGGTAATACAGCGCCAACTGTCGCAACAGCTACTTTTAAACCTTGACGACAATTAGGTGCACCACAAACGATATCAAGTAGCTCATCACCACCTACGTTTACTTTAGTTACACGTAATTTATCAGCATCAGGGTGTTGACCACACTCAACCACTTCACCAACTACAACACCTGTGAACTCTGCTGCTGCAGGCTCAACACCGTCAACTTCAAGACCAGCCATTGATAACTGTTCCGAAAGAGCCTGTGTGTCGATTGCTGGGTTCACCCACTCTCTTAACCACTTTTCACTAAATTTCATTTTATATCTTCACTCTTAACGGAACTGGTTTAGGAATTTTAAATCGTTTTCGAAAAATGCACGTAAGTCGTTTACGCCGTAACGCAACATAGTCAAGCGCTCAACACCCATACCAAATGCGAAGCCTGTGTATTTTTCTGGATCAATACCCACTGATTTAAGAACGTTAGGGTGAACCATGCCACAGCCTAATACCTCTAACCACTTGCCGTTTTTACCCATAACATCAACCTCAGCTGATGGCTCAGTAAACGGGAAATATGAAGGTCGGAAACGGATTTCCATATCTTCTTCAAAGAAGTTACGTAAGAAATCGTGCAAAATACCTTTTAACTCAGTGAAGCTTACATCTGTATCAACCATTAAGCCTTCCACTTGGTGGAACATTGGCGTGTGAGTTTGGTCATAATCGTTACGATAAACACGACCTGGAGAAATGATGCGCAATGGTGGCTGCTCAGTTTCCATAGTACGGATTTGTACACCACTGGTTTGTGTACGAAGCACAAGCTTAGGGTTGAAATAGAAAGTATCGTGATCAGCACGCGCAGGATGGTGCTCAGGAATATTTAGCGCATCGAAGTTATGAAAATCATCCTCAACTTCTGGGCCTGATTTAACCGCAAAACCTAACTCACCAAAAAAGCTTTCAATACGTTCAATTGTACGAGTTACTGGGTGTAAGCCACCTGTTGGCATAACACGACCCGGTAAAGTTACGTCGATCGTTTCTGCAGCTAGTTTCTCTTCAAGAGCCTTACTTGCTAGTAACTCACGCTTTTCGTTAATGGCTGTTTGTACTTCTTGTTTTGCTTGGTTAATCACTTGACCCGCTTCTTTACGCTCTTCAGGGGCAATCTTGCCTAGCGTTTTAAGTAAGTTGGTGATTTCACCTTTTTTACCAAGGTAATTAACCCTGATATCTTCTAACTGCGCGATTTCATTCGCACTGGCAACTGCCTCAAGTGCTTGCGCTAAAATATTTTCTAAGTTCATTGAGTACCTGGTCTTTCACAGAAGGATTTTGTAATAGCTAATGATAACTGAAAGCAAGGACTAGATTCTAGCCCTACTAAAGCTTTAACGTTGATTTTATAAAGGGAATTGTTAATTTTCTTTGTGCGGCCATCGAGGCATGGTCGAGTTTGTCTAAAACATCGAGTAAAGCGCGCATATCACGGCTTAATCGCGTTAATAAAAAGCGCGCGCATTCATCGGTCAGTTCAAGGCCACGCATGTGAGCGCGGCGTACAAGTGCCTCTGCTTTATCATCATCACTCATTGAGCGAATTTGTAATGTGGTACCCCATTTTAGTCGAGATACTAAGTCTGGTAAGTTTATATGCAACATATCAGGCAATAGATCGGCTGTTACAACAAGATATTTACCAGGCTCGTTAAAGCGATTAAAAAAGTTAAATAGCCCCTTCTCCCATGCATCATTCCCTGCCACTAAGTGCACGTCATCGATACATAAAACGTCAAGGTTTTCGAGGCCTTCGAGTACCACAGGGCCAAAATCAATCACCTCGCGCATCGACAGTAACATCGTTGATAAACCATGCTCTTGAGCGTGAATACAAGTCGCGTATAAGAGGTGGGATTTACCAGAATCGCCTAGGCCGCATAGGTAGGTATATTGAAACTTATTATTGAGCTTTGTGAACGCATCTTTAAGATGACTGACTTCAAGCGAGTTCTCACCACCAAAGTAAGATGTAAATGTTTCATCATCGGGTAATGTAACCGG
Source organism: Pseudoalteromonas thalassia (assembly GCF_049257215.1). Classification (NCBI taxonomy): domain Bacteria; kingdom Pseudomonadati; phylum Pseudomonadota; class Gammaproteobacteria; order Alteromonadales; family Pseudoalteromonadaceae; genus Pseudoalteromonas; species Pseudoalteromonas thalassia. The sequence continues at coordinate 3,219 of NZ_JBMMUE010000020.1, read as the reverse complement.
TAATGCCATTTGCATAGGTTCTTGCACGTGTTTTAAAGCCCTTGCCACTGATATTCTAACTCATCACCTGTTACCACCTGATAAAAATCACGAGGATCTTGATAAGCTTTAAACGCACTGTCTAACTCGAGAGCTTTTCTGAAATCATTCATACTGCCAGTATGATTTACAGTAAACTGTACAGTATCAGGTTTTCGGATAGTGATTTCAGCTCGAGTTACAACACTTAAACTTTCTAAACGACGTTTTGCAACTTCAATATCTACAAAGTTATCAATACCTTTTAGGTAAAATGTTGCAGTTGCAAGCTGACCAATCATGGTAGGGTCAATAGCATACTCTTGTGCTAAACCGCCCGCTAAATTATCAACCATATCTGCAACAATTTGTTGCTTATCACCAACTAATCGATTTGTTTCAAATAATTCTGCATTTGTAAAACGCCAATCAAGCACCCAAGTTTCAGAATCTTGCTGCTGATACATTCGAGCTGTGATACTACGCTCTGCACTGTAACGACTTGATGCTTGCTCTACTGGTTCAGAAAAATTTCCCCATACTTCGGGTATGCCAACTATAGAACGATCTTGCAAATCAAGTAATGGCACAACCACAGGCAAACCACGTCTGTCTGCCTTATCATAGATTAACTGCTCAAGTTGTGGGTAACTTTCTTGCGTAACGAGCTCACGTCGCCAATTATCTTCTATAGCTAACCAGATAGCTACTAGCGGGCGTCGTGTCCCCCATAAAGGCAGATTTAAATCCTTTATTAGTGCATTAATTTTATTAGCTTCAAACTTAACAACCAAGTTCAAAGTACCATCTGGCTTTTCATCATATTCAAACTTAAGCATATAGTCTGAAATGTCGCTGGTACGCTCTTTGGCAACAGGGTTTTGATCTGCTGATGTATCACCCGTCACTTTAACCAATACATTAAGAAGTGCTTCACGACTAGCAGCTAATCGAGCATCTCGTGATTTATCAGCAACTTTCAGAGTATCTTGGTATAGATTAGTCACCTCAACTGCAAAAGTTGAAACACTAGAAAAAAATAATAATAAACAAATAAGTAATCTAGACACAGGCCATTAATTCTTGCTTTTAAACTGGTTTGATCCTAAATCAAAGCCATAAACAAAGCAAAGTTAATTTAATGAACGGGAGATGAGTGAGTTAGCGAGTTTCGAGAGTAAAGCTACAAGTTAGAAAGAGTAAAGTTAGTAAGGGTAACTTTGAAGTCTACCCAACCTACCTGAAGAATGGATAAGTCACATTGTTGATGCAAGCCGCGAAAAGTCGCGGTAGAAAATCGCGAAAAATGCGAAAACTTAAGCTTTAAGTATTTTGAATAGACTTTAACATATTTAAATAGAACTAGACGCTTATTTATAAGTTGGATCTGTATTAATTAAGCATACGTTCTTAACTTCTATTAACTCTAACTTGTCGTTGAGTTTTGTTTGTTCTTTCCTGATACCTACCAGTTCATTTAGAACATTTTGATTGGTGCTTTGAATTGCGCCATACAGCTTATCAGGAACATTGATATCTGAAACCATTGAACCAATTGAAAAGCCAATTGAGCCAAACATAGAGGCAACAGCTATCCAAATCGCTACCAAGGACTTTTTATTTGCGTCTTTAGCTGACTCCCTAGCTTCTTTAAGCTCAACATATTCTAAATATCTAAAGTGGTCTTCAGCACTTGCAAATAGTTCAATATCTGACTTATCAACTGAAGAATAAAATGAAGCATGATTCTGAAATAGAAGTGACTTGTGATGAATTAACCTCTTCAGTTGTTCCTTCTCTTTTTCATTTGGCCCTACAGATTCACATAACTGTTGAAAAGTAAAAGACTCTTGCTTTGTAGCCCACTCTAGCACACGTATCATCAAGTTCTTATCGTCCATTCTATTTCCTTATTATGTTAAGTCGGCGCTAAACTATCATCGTCTAGGTAAACTCTTTCATCATAGCGCTCAGCTGTCACTTTTACCCTATCTGTTGATGAAGGTTTAATATCTGTTATTAATACATTGTTACACCAGCGGCTAGCGATGCCAAACATAAATAAAGGAGGCTCTATTGAACCATCAAAGACAGGTTCAAAGTCTAACGCTTCATTTATAATAACTTCATTGCTCGCTGAGCCTATTGATGCTGTATAAGGTCCTGATAATGTACCGTCTGGCTTTGCTAAACGCAAAAACATAAGATTGATCACTTTGCCATTTCAGTTCTGTATTTACATATTACTGTGCTACCAATTATGTACTCAATGGTACTTGAGACTGAGCAACAAAAGTTAATTCAAAGCCACACTAAGCAAACCGTTGTATCTGCTAACAAGTCAATTGAAATAAGAACCGAACTACCAGAAACGTTAGAAGAGTCAACCCGCAAGTGTCAAGAGAACATAGCTAAATACCGGAGATAACATGAGTGGCAAAGCGCAAACAGCAGAAACCCTATTATTACTCCTTGACTCGATAGAACGTAAGATTTTAGAGAATAAAGTCGATGAAGAACAAACCACAAAATTAGCAACGTTAATATTCGATGACTTTCGCCGTAATAACATACAGAGCTTGCTAAGAAATATGGATATTCTGAGCGACGCATCTACCAAATTCTTCGGGCCATACATGCAGCTGAATCAAAGCGCATACAACCTGAGCTGATCTAACCAACCAATTAGCCCCACAAAGGGCTTTCTTATGGCAAAAATTAACCTGGATTTTCCCTGTTGTTTTTTATTCAAGTGATAATTTACTTTAAATATCTTAAACTAAGTGCAGTTGTACAATATTTACAACTACATTAACTACAATAAATGGAACTATATATGTTTTTGTCAAAATCAAATTGGAAACCATCTTTAGCCATTGCATGTGCAGCTGTTCTTAGTGGATGCGCCTCCCCTGATTACAACTATATCCCAGTGTCGACTCAAATTAGTGAGCCTGCAATTGACAGTGTAAATATTGCGTATGTTGGCGATGTTATGCTTAGGCAGGGGAAATACTCAGAACATGATGCTATATATTTACCTTATAAAGTAGAAGTTAGTTGGGCGTATGACCTACATTGTTGTGGTCAACTAATTCCGGACAGTGAATTAAGTTTTTCTTCTGCTATAGCAGGGGCAACCATTTGATTATGGCTATGTGGCCTGCGCCAGTTATAATAATTCATCAAATAATTACTAAT
>NZ_JBMMUE010000019.1:0-84769 GCF_049257215.1 Pseudoalteromonas thalassia | reverse complement strand
CATTTATGCCTAAAACTTTCTATTGCGACCACCGCTAATAAAAGTAGCCTTAGACGTTTTTGGATACAAAAAGTTACCTGAAAGCAGGATTGTAGAGCATTTACGTTAAGTCGATTCTATCCATCAACGTGTCAGATTGATCTTAGCTGGCACGAAATGCCCCAAAGTTTGTTACGACTCATATATGAACATGGCAATTTGAAGGGAGATTTCTTAGCTTTCTAACACCTATATACGACAATAGCCACTAGACATGGCTCTATTACGCGCTACCTGCAGTCAAGTCGATGAGCGGAAGAAAACATGGCTATTTGAACCCATGTGTCTACGAGTGGACCCGAATAAACTCATTAGTGAGACAGTTGCTTTTTGCATTTAACTATCAGAAACTCTGAAGTTTTAGATTTTTTAACTCTGCTGGAGACAGTGAAACACAAACGATTTTCTTTGATAGAATATCCATACAGTGCTCAAGGTAGTCTAATTGACCACGTAGTTTCTTGCCTCCAACTTTAACGCTTCTCGCGACAATACCTCCTTCTAGTTCTAATAGATCCATGTTGTTCCTAACGTAGTTTTCAGTTTTGTACTCTCTAGTAGGAATGTAATCTTCGAATTTATCCTTTGGCCTTTTATCTTCATGTAAAGCGTAAGCCCAAACTTCTATCCAGATGTCATAGTCATCTAAAAAAAAGTCGCAACGACAAGTACCGCCTCTAGGCCCAGAGAATTTATCAATAGATAGATCATGCTTGTACCTTATACCCAAAGCTACTAATAAGTTCGAAGTTAAAGCTTCGGCTCGTGAAGGAAAGTAATTGCCGTGATTGTCTGGTACTTTTTTATCGAACCATTCGTGGGCTCTGGCAATCTTATTTACCCAGCCAAACCTCAAACTTGCTTTGTAACTACCAGCACACTCGATAGACCAATGGGCTATCGATACAAATGATTTTGTGTGATTAATCATTTGTTCAAAATTCCATGTATCATAGTAGTTCATCATTTTCCAACCACAATGACGGTATAAATCACGCAGTAACCCACGTTCGTTTAAGTTATTCCAAAGTCCGTAACTTGTTTGGTCTGAGAAATCAGTGGCATTTTTTATACCTTGGTTTTCGATTTCCTTTAGAGCCAAATCGAATAACTCCCTATCCGTGAGTATTGAATACTGTGCTAAGATGTTCCATCCAAAGTGACTGCATACTTTTTCTTTTAGATTCAGCTGATAAATTCGTGCGCAAAGTGTAGGAAAGTAAGTCGATAGCGCCCCCCAATTATTTACGGGATTATTTTCTATCTGTTCTATAGCACTGGGGAGATCTTTGATAATTTTATCATATGGTTGGGTTTTAAGTTGAAATCCTTCATCGGTCATAATGTCATTTAATGTACTGATTCCACGATATTTTAATCTATTGCAGAAGCGTCTCATAGGCAGAGGCATCTCGCTAAGCACTTGATCTTTCGATGTTAGACCTTTGTTGGCGGCTTCTTTGATGTATTCCCTAAGCTCATCATTTGTAAATTCTCTAGCATCTATACTAAGTAAATTATTCTCAGTTGATAAATATTTATAAATCTTATTGTGCGGTTGATTTCTATCAGGTTGATATGAACTGAAAATCCATGATGATGCTTTAGGAAATAGTAATTGAAATTCGCTCCAAGAAATAACTTTATATTCCTCAAATAGTTTTTGGTAATACGAGTTATCTTTTTTTTCTAGGTCTTTACTTAAATATGTAGTGGAACATTCTGGGTTATCACAGTATGTAAACCCTCTATATCGTACTTTGTCAAAGGAACGAGAGTTGTTCAAAGTTCCACATATATCACATTGAATGGAAAGTAATTGATTGCGTTCTACCTTTGCATTGTGTCTTAATTGCTGGCTTTGCTTGTTGTCAAGATTGAGGCCGCCAATGGTCTTTGGCAGGTACTTATGAAAAGGTTTTAGAAAGCGGTTGAAGTCATCGAAAGCTCTAACTTCCAAAGGATAACACTTTAAGCAATCAACGAAGCTTTCAACCTGCTTGAAGGTAAGCTCAATCATGCAGCCACATTTTGTGATTTTATAGGTTGTTTCTTTCGCCCTAGGCTTTATATCCCCAGCAACTATTAGACCTTTACTTCTACAAAGCTCCTCTAATTGAGCATTATTTAACTGAGGGGCAGCCTTCCGCTTAGGTTTAGATGGATCTCGCTCACCTTTCTTAGTGAATAGTGAACCTACTTCGATCACTCCATTTTCACCTCCATTGCGCCAAAATATAAATTCATCTGCTCTATTTTTATGAATAAGAACTGTGTCAATGGATTCGGTAAATGGCCGAGCTATAGTCAAGTACCATTCTCTTTCTTGATTGGTTTGGTGTAAGTAAATTAGGGGATAAACGCCTTTGGGATTACATGGTTGTGCTTTACATTGCCCTTTATTTGTGGAGACGATTGTTTTAGACGTTTTTTCTTCAACATAACCGCAGTTTTGACAGCGTAAGATGTGTACCGATAACCCGTTCTTGTGTTCACCAGAAAGATAATCAAACCCTTTGTTTTTAGCGTGCAATTCAATATCAGATTGATCGTAGTTTGAGGTTTTAGTCATAATGTCTTCATTTGATTAGTATGGGTTAGAGACGGGTAGTTGCAAAACGTGATTATTAGATTATTTAGACACAGTATTTGATTTTATTCAATGACTTCTTGATGGTTTGTTGCGTAGATGAGTCATATGTGACCTTCCTTAATGGCGCATATGTATCGGCTCACGATATAGCTCGACTGAAATAATGAACGCTTGAAGTTTCAGAGCGATAACTCTAAATAACTTCTGTCCAAAACGAATTTATATGACAGACTGCTTCTCACAAATACACACCTGTCAGGTATATTAATTCCTTTTAATCAAACCTGACAGATACACTAAAGACTTATTGACCCGTTAAACGCTTTGCAAATGAAATCGCATAAGCTGTTGAGCGTAATTTAAGTACTTTGTCATCGCTTGGTAAAAAGCCTTTAGACAATAGATTAGGGTCATAATTAGTGAGGTCGCAGCCTGACTCACCTGTCGATTCTATGGTGAGCTTTCCTAAATTAATTGTTTTGCGATCAGCGGGCCAACGAACTGAAGGGTCAGTTAACGTATCACCGGGCTCGGCTAATTCAGCTTGAAAACGATAATGCACCCTCCCTTTTGCTAAATCTTGTTCAAGTCGCTTAGCCAGAAATGATTTAGGGAGTGTTTTCATTTGTTCTTCTGTTAGTACCTGCTCTGGCTCTTCTGGCACCATGGTCCACCTAAAGGCATGCTTAGCGCCCTTTTCATCAACCATGTAAAAGGTATGCACACCAAAATAACGCGAAGACACATACGATGCTGGCGGGTTATGGCTTTGTAGCCAGTTAAATTGTCCTAAGGTACTCGGGTTTTGCTCTCTGTATGCTTTTACTTTCGCAAAATCGATTTGACCAGTTTTTTCGTCAGGTACTAAGGTACTTAGCAAACCAAAAAATGCTTCAGGGCTATTACCTGCAAATACCGGCGTAGTAAGCCCTGCAATATTATGTACATCACCATTTTCTAGCACAAACTGCACCCCCATTCCACGCGGCGAGCGTGATGTTTCATCAGCATGAGGATTACCACCGCCCATAGAAAAGCGAATATTTGCTTTTGACGCTGCGTTAAATAAAGGGCTGATTGAATACTGTTTTGCTGCTTGATTAGGTGTAAATGTGCCAACAGCGCACACCCCTTTGGCGTGACCTTTTCTGATACCGGGCTGCTTACCTGACAGCTTCTCAAATAAATTAATAAAATCTTGCCCGTTTACTGGCTCCTCAGCAAAACTTGCTGTTGGTAATACAAGGCACATAGCACAAACTAAAGACTTAATTTTTAGCATTTATCCATCCTTTAAACTTAGTTCCAACAAAAATGACCAGACAAACTTCAAAATGATTTCATCAAAGTTAATAAATATTTTTACCAACAAAAGCGCTACAAATATTTAATAAACTTAGAATATTTAATTAACTACAGTATTTTAAAAAGCTGCTAACTTTAAATTTAGGATCCTAAAAACTGCTGTGGCGCCCAGCATTTTAAAAAATAATCCATGTTCTTAACACGCCTATGGCTAGTCACTTAATGGTAAATTTTGTGGCTTGGTCAAAAACAACAAGGATCTAATTATGGTGAAACAACATAAAAAAACCACTGCAAACGCTGATGTAGATATGACTCCTATGCTCGATATTGTGTTTATCTTGCTTATATTTTTTATTGTCACAACCTCGTTTGTTAAAGAGCGCGCTATTGAAGTGAATCGCCCTTTAGCAAAACCAAGCCTTGAAAACCCGAAAAAACAAGCGCAATTTACTATTTCTGAAAACGACAGTATTTACTTTGCAAACCGGCTTATCACACCAGAGCAGATAATCGCTAACCTTGCGTTATTTGCCGCACAGTTTGAAATGACCAATGTGCAAGTAACAGCAAGTGAGCAAAGCAGCCACAAAACCTTGGTCACCTTGCTTGATAAAATAAAACAATATCAAGATGTGCCAATTTCTATAAGTACGTCTTTATAACTAAAAAAGGGCCAAATGGCCCTTTGCAAAGTTAAATAATAAAAGAATCTAAAGGGAGTTTAGAACTTGTACTCTGCACCTACGTAATAGTACGCACCGTTAAAACCAAATGGTGCTGAACGACGTGAGTAAGTGAATACACCTGGGCTTGAAACAATTGTGTTGCCGCTTGCATCAACAATCGTACCCGAGCGTGAATTACCAATGGTGTTCTTATCTGGGTAAACATCAAATAAGTTATTTGCACCAATGTTAAATGACAGATTTTCGTTAAAGAAGTAGTTAACTTTTACATCAGTTAAGATTTCAGCACCGTATGTTTGACGACCACCGTCTTCAACTGTGTACTCGCCGTAACGGTTTAGTGATAGGTTTACAGTCCAATCTTCTAAACGGTAAAGCGCACTTAAGTTAATGCGGTCTTCTGGTTGCCATTCTTCAATAATTGAGGTTTCTTGCGCAGAAAACACATCTTCTACCGGAATAGTCTCAAGGCCACTGCCTGATGGCGTAAATAAATCAACCACATCTGTTTTAGTGAAGTTAGCAGCAAAGGTGAAATCAAGCGTACCGCCAAGGCCTTCTGTGTTCCATGTGGCAACTAAATCAACACCTTCTGTTTCTGTGTCTGCACCATTTAAGAAGAACTGACCCGCACCTGCACCTGAGCTTTCAAGTGCAGCATCTAGCGTATCTGATAAACCTTTACCTAAACGGTTAGAAATAACGATACGGTCGTCGATATCAATCGAGTAGTAGTCAATGGTTAAATTGATATTGTCGGTAACGTTATACACAATACCTAAACTACGGTTTTGTGATTTCTCTTCTTTTAGCTTAGGAATACCAATTGATTGCGCTAAGGTACTGTCGTTTCTGAACGTACCTACTTGCTCAGCGACTAAGCTGCCATCATCACCCACAACAAACTGTGTACTTACGTTATTAAAGTAAAGTTGTTGCATTGAAGGCGCTCTAAAACCTGTGCTTAGTGCACCACGTAAAGACACATCTTCAGTAATTGACCAGTTACCCGCTAGCTTAAAGTTAACTGTATCGCCAAAGCCTTTGTAGTTATCGTAACGCACCGCACCTGAGATGATGACATCATCGATTACATAGGTTTCTGCATCCATGTAGAATGAGATCACATCGCGCGACTCATCAACTGATGATGCCGGATCTGAGCCACCAAAACCTTGCGTACCACTTGCTGCATCAACACTACCAACACCGCCATTTAGGCCTGAGTAAATGCTAACGCCATCAACTGTGTCGTAATCACGGTATGCGTATTCACTACCTTCAAGAATACGGAACTCATCAGTACGCAGCTCAGCACCTAGTGCTAATGAAAAATTGTCGTAATCTTTAGTGTAATCAAGGTTGAGTGTTTGAAGCGATAATTCAAGGCCATATGCATACGCTGAACGCGGGATAGTGGCACGAATTTCATCAGCGCTTAAACCTTGGTTATAACGAAGGTAGTTTGCGTATGAACCATTGATAGTGTCGCTTGTTGTGTAATCAATACTGTTTTCACCGTAGGTGTACGATAAATCAATGCTTGAATCATTATCAAACGACTTTTTAAAGCCCACGTTGTAAGACACGTCATCAATGATGGTATTAATCTTAGGTAAGAAACCCATAGGAATGGTTGCATCACCATCTTGTAATACTGGGTTACCATTTGCATTTGCGTTATGACGGAAAAACGCTGCTGATTCATTTTCACGATTTGAATAGGTGATAAAGCCATATAATTCACCACCAGCTAATTCGTAGCCAGTATTAATCGTTAAAGCAAATTGCTGTGAATCTGCATCACCAATTCTAAACGTATCACGAGGTGCTGTTAACTCACGCGGATCGCCGGCTAATAATGTACCGTCATCAAGTTCTGTACAGCCGTAAAATTGACAAGAACCATGAAGGCCTGCACGGTTAGTAGGCGCACGGTCACGGTAATTAATTGTGGTGTTAAGATAACCTTCATCACCTAAAGCAAAACCTTTGTTGAAATCAACAGTAACCGTTTCACCATCGCCTTCTGAATACTCACCGTAGTTGATAGCGGCTTTACCGCCTTCTTCGGCGTCTTTTAATACGATATTGATAACACCTGCAATCGCATCTGAACCATATTGTGCAGCAGCACCATCACGTAATACTTCGATACGTTTGATTGCAGCAGCAGGGATAGCGTTCATGTCAGTACCAGCTGTACCACGACCTACTGACGTATTAATGTGGATAAGGCTCGCTTGATGGCGGCGTTTACCGTTGATAAGCACTAAGGTTTGATCTGGTCCTAAGCCACGCAATGTTGCTGGGCGAAGTGCATCTGTACCATCACTGATAGACGAGCTTGAAAAGTTAAACGATGGAGCGATTGCTTGAAGCATACGGCCTACTTCTGTTTGGCCTGTATTCTCAAGTGCTTCAGCACTTAAAATATCAACCGGAACCGGTAAATCTTCAACCGAGCGTCCTGCTACACGGCTACCGACAACGGCAATTTTTTCGATGTTTTGTTCTGCTGCTTGATCTTCTGCTAATGCTTGCGTATTGGCGGCTAGCAGTAATGGCACGACTGCAGCGCTGACCCCTGATACTTTGATCATGTTGTTATCTTTCCTATCTACTTGTTTGAGTTTTATCCTCAGCAAGCCTTGTTGATCAACAACCGCATCAAGCTCAGTACCTTCTAGCATCGCATTCAGTGCATCGAGTTTAGTGTAAAAACCAAATAACGATTGTGCCTGATATTGCTTCGCTAATTCGAAAGAAAAAATGACTGTTTGTTCGGTTTGCTTTGCAAATTCGATTAAAGCCAAATCAGCTCGTTGCGCTTTGATGTCAAATTGCAGCATTTGTTTTTCAGCTGCAATTGCTGTTTGGCCGACGGTAAGGCCATAAACAACAAATGAGGCTGGTAACAACTGCAATTGCTTACTGTGCAACTTAAACAAACAGGTGAGGGAAAAAAATCCACTATGTAAATTTAACTTTTTTTTAATTAATTTTTTGTGACGAGAAAGTGGCGCACAATTAACATCATAATATTGGCGTATTCTCATAGGCAGAACTAACCTTTTGCAGCGAACGTTAAGCTAACACGATGCTCACCCAAACGTTGGTGATTAACTGATAAATTTGCCTGTAGTGAATCAAGTAGGCCTTTAATATCGCCAGCTTTAAACACACCAGCTACCTTCAAAGATGCAAGTTCAGGATCGCTAAGCTCAAATCTCGTTGCTGTATAACGACTAACTTCTTGAAGTGCCTCGCTTAATGGTTCACCACTAAAGATCAGCATTCCATGTTGCCATGCAAGATCGCGTTGCACATCATCTGCTGAAAGCTGCTTAATTGGCTCGGTTTTACTGTGTTTAATCAGCGCTTTTTCACCAGATATAACAACATTCGCTTTTAGTTTTTTTATGTCAGAGCTGTTATCTGAAGCACTTTTTAATCTGTCAAAGTCACTTGCATCAACATGAGTATTTGGATCGGCAATCATTACTTTGCCTTCAGTGACCACTAATTCTAAGTCTGATGCAGTATTTCGCTGAACATTAAACACTGTACCAAGTGCAGTAAAAGATTTATCACCCGCGATCACTGTAAATGGACGGCTTGCATCTTTAGCAACGTTAAAACGCCCTTCGCCACGGTTTAAAATTAACTGGCGACGAGTTCCCGTATAAGCCACTTCAAGTTTTGTATTGGTATTAAGTTGTACAATTGTGCTATCTGGCAAAACGAATGTAGCTTGCTCACCCACTTTTGTCCGGTAAATCTTATTAAATTTCGCGTAATCGTTCTCTTCACTTTGCCAATAACTAGAATAAATCAACATAATGCAACCAAACAGCATCACAATTAAAAAGCTGGCGGCTGTTGCCATGCCAAATACTGCGGGTTGTTTTTGTGGTGCTTTGTAAGGAAACAGGCTACTTAGCTCGTTAAGTACACTCATTTCATCCCACAAGCTTGCAAGCTCAAAAAGTGCTTCTTGGTGAGCAGCACTTTGATGGGCCCACATATGTAATTGGCTTACTTCATCTTTTGATAAACCACGGTCAATGGCGCTTATCCACTGACTCGCCTGCTCTTGAATCATTTCTTTTGATGAAAACGGGTGAACATTACTCATTTGTTCACCTCTTTTGCAGCGAACTCTGTGGTTGTAGGGTGACTGTGGGTTTGAACGTCGTGAGATTTCATTGCTCGGTGAACATGTAATAAGCCTTTGGCTATGTGTTTTTCAACAGTGCTTTCGCTGAGTTCCATTTTAGCAGCAATTTCCTTTTGGCTTAGGCCGTAGACTTTCTTTAAAATAAAGCATTTTTTTACTTGTGGACTTAGTTCGTTAGTTACTCGGCAAAAAAACAAAAAGCGTTCCTTTGAGGTCACTTCATCTTCTAAGGCCATTGAGCGCATTTGATGCTCAACTTGTTGTTGCTCATCTAACGACTCTTTATATTTATTATCCCATTTAGCAATATGGTTTAGTGCTAAATGTTTTGCCGTTTTCAGCATATAACTATGAGTGTACTCGATATTTTGTCTAAGATCGGCCTCATAACTTTTGATAAACGTCTCTTGCACAATATCTTCTACATCATCAGGGCTGACGATACGTGATACAAAGCGCCTAAGCTTGCTCGATATCTCAGTAAAAGCGGTGATCACACCTGTTCTATCTGTCATCCTTAACTCACATTTATTATATTTTTATTGCTTTAGGGTACGAGATTTCAGTTTAATTACAAGCCATTTGTTAAAATTTTGTGCCTCACGTTAATATACCCAAATAAAATCATATTTATACCTTACATTTATTTAAGGCAAATTGCTGATTTGAGTACATTTGTATAACCAACTTACCATCACAGTAAATCTAATAAACAATGACTAACAAAGCCTCAAAAGTAGATAAATATGATTTCTACTGGTTTACTTTGCTAACTCGTTTTAATAATCCTCATTAAAGTAGTTTTTTGTATCGATATAATCCGAGCAAAAGTAAACTAAAGGGTGTACCTTTTGCTATTTTGGGTATAAACTAATCGAACTTTAAAATTGCATAGGACTGCCTTTGAGTTTTGGATGGCATTTCTTTGCTTACTTGCTTAACAATTGGACTGTGGAGTAAACATGCGTCTGCCTTTCGCACCTGCCAAATTATCTTTATCTGCTTTATTATTGGTTACTGCACCTATACTTTTATCTGCTTGCTCTAAAGCACCGGAGCAGCAAGGTCAAATGCACCCAGCTGCGGTTGCCACAATGACCATGAAAACTGAAGATGTGCCTTTTACTATCGAGCTGCCTGCAACGTTATCAGGTTCAAAAGAAGTCGAAGTTCGTGCTCGCGTTACCGGTATTCTTGAGTCACGTAACTTTGAAGAGGGCCAACGTGTAGAGCAAGGCCAGTCATTATTCACTATTGACCTTGAACCTTATCAACTTGCGGTTGACCGCGCTCAAGCAGCACTTGATGGCGCAAAAGCAGCTTTAATTCAGGCAGAACGTGATGTAAAACGTTTAGCAAAGCTACGTGCCGAGAAATCCGTTTCGCAGCGTGACTACGATAACGCAAGTTCAGCCAATGATATTGCAAAAACAGATTTAGCTGCCGCTAAAGTAGCTTTGAAAGAAGCACAACTTAATCTTGAATATGCGCAAGTTAAAGCCCCTGTCGCAGGTGTAATGGGTCGTGAGTTTGTTTCTGAAGGCACTTATGTTTCTGGCCCAGATTTATTATTAACGCAAATGACTCAGTTTGATCCGATTCGTATTCGTTTTGGCTTATCTGAGCGTGAACAATTACAAATGCGTCAAGATGTTAAAAATGGCTCACTCACTTTACCTGAGCAAGGCCACTGGCAAACACAAATCAAATTACAAGACGGTTCTTTATACAGCAAAACCGGTGAAGTTAATTTCTCTGATGTCCGTATTAACCCGAACACAGGTACCAGTGAGTTTCAGGCAATTATCCCTAACCCTGATTACCAACTTCGCCCGGGCCAATTCGTGCGCGTTGAGTTAAGTGGTGCAGTTCGCAAAAACGCTTTCATCGTGCCACAACGTGCCGTGCTTGATAACGGCACCGGTAAATTTGTTTATGTAGTAAGCAAAAACGAGCAAGGCATGGATGTTGCGTTACCTGCCCCTGTCACTGTAGGTGAATGGATCAAAAAACCAGAAAACGAGCAATACCAAAATTTTTGGTTGATCCGCAGTGGGTTAAAAGAAGGCGACCAAGTTATTGTTGATGGCATGGCACGTATTTTCTTCCCGGGTATGCCAGTCAATGTTGGCAAACCAACCACTAACTCAAGCCACGCAGAATAAGCACAGGGAGTCTTATGTTTTCTCGTTACTTTATAGACAGACCCATTTTTGCGTTTGTTATATCTATTGTTATTGTGCTTGCGGGCCTTGCTGCGATGCGTAGCTTACCAGTTGCGCAATACCCTGAAATAGCACCACCGGTTGTACAAGTCACCGCGGCCTACCCTGGCGCATCTGCAGGAGTACTTGAACAAACCGTTGCTACACCGATAGAGAATGCCATTACCGGTGTTGAAGGCATGATGTATATGTCATCAACATCAACCAGTGCTGGCTCAACCACAATCGAAGTTACTTTTGAAATTGGCACTGATGTTGACCAAGCCGCTGTAAACGTAAATAACCGTGTAAAACAGGTTGAAGCACGTTTACCTGAAGAAACACGCCGCCAAGGTGTCGTGGTTCAAAAAGGCTCTTCTAGCTTTTTACAAGTGCATGCCTTTTACTCACCAGATGGTACACGCTCGAGTTTATGGACATCTAACTATGTTACTATGAACGTGCTTGACCGTATTAAACGAATTCCTGGTACAACGAGTGTACAAATTTTTGGTGCTAAAGATTATGCTATGCGTATTTGGCTACGCCCTGATGTAATGAGCCAATTAGGGGTTACGGTTGAAGAAATTGCCGGCGCAATCCGCGTACAAAACTCGCAATATGCCGCAGGTAAAATTGGTGCTACGCCAACAACTCAATCTCCACAAGAACTGGTTTATAGTGTTACAGCACAAGGCCGTTTATCTGAGCCTGAGCAGTTTGAAAACATCATTATTCGTTCAAATACTGACGGCAGTAGCTTACGCTTAAAAGACATTGCCCGCGTTGAGCTCGGTTCGAAGGATTACAACTTCAAAGGGACGATTAACGGTAAAGAAGCGGTACTGCTAGGTATCTTCTTACAACCCGGTGCCAACGCCCTTGACGTGGCTGAAGAAGTAAACAGTGTTATTGAAGAAATGAAAAGCCAGTTCCCTACTGGTCTTGCTCATTTAACCTCGTACGACACAACCCGCTTTGTTGAAGTATCAATTCGTGAAGTAGTAAAAACACTGCTTGAAGCCATGGTACTGGTATTCTTAGTGGTGTATTTATTCTTACAAAACTGGCGCGCAACGCTTATTCCGACTCTTGCAGTACCGGTTTCACTACTAGGCACATTTGCTGGCATGTATATGCTGGGTTACTCAATTAACTCACTCACCTTATTCGGTATGGTGCTCTCTATTGGTATTGTTGTTGATGATGCCATCGTGGTACTCGAAAACGTTGAACGTATTATGCACGAAGAAGGCCTAGGTGCTCGAGAAGCTGCCGTTAAAGCCATGGGCGAAGTAAGTGGCCCAGTGGTGGCAATTGTTTTAGTACTTTGCTCTGTGTTTGTGCCAATTGCATTTTTAGGTGGCTTAACCGGTGAGTTATTCCGCCAGTTCGCAATTACTATTTCGATTGCTGTAAGTTTATCGGGTGTGGTTGCCTTAACTATGACGCCAGCTCTTTGTGTGCTTATTTTAAAACAAGAACACAAACAAACCGCCCGTTTTTTCTTATGGTTTAACGACATGTTTACCAAGATCACTGGCCGTTATGTAGGTGCTGTTGGTTTTATGGTACGCCGTGGTCTGTTAGGTGTGATCTTAATGACGGGTATGGTTGTTGCTACAATTGGCCTTTGGCAAAATACGCCTGGTTCACTTGTACCAGATGAAGACCAAGGTTATTACATCTCTGCCATCTTCTTACCTGATGGGTCATCACTTGAGCGCACCGAGCAAGTCACACAGCAAGTTGTAAAAGCCGTACAATCAAACCCAGCGAACGAAAACGTGGTGGCGTTTACAGGTTTTGACTTTATTGGCGGTGGTTACAAAAACAGTGCTGCAACCTTATTCGTGACTCAAAAGCATTGGGATGAGCGTGAAGTTGATACCAAAGCGCTAGTGCAAGAGCTCTTCATGAAAACAGCGGGTATTAAAGAGGCGCTTGTACTTGCCTTTAACCCTCCGGCTATTTTTGGTTTAGGTAATACTGGTGGTTTTGAGTTTTACATTCAAAACAAAGGTGACAGTGACCCAGATAAACTACAACATGCAATGCAGTTGATGACAGCTGAAGCCCAAAAAAGCCCTACCATCAGTGGCTTGCAAACACTTTGGCGCCCTGATGCACCACAGCTACGTGTTGATGTTGACCGTGAGCAAGCGCGTGCCATGGGTGTCGAAATTGATGACGCGTTCACTGCCCTTGCGGGTAACTTAGGGACTTATTACGTTAACGACTTCAATAAGTTTGGTCGCGCATGGCAAGTACTAATGTCTGCAGACGCTGAATTTAGAATGAAGCCTGATGACATTGGTCGTATCTATGTTAAAAACAACCAAGGTACTATGGTGCCGCTTTCAGCCTTTACCACTATTGAGTATAGCCGTGGCCCTGAAAACCTTAACCGTTATAACAACTTACCAGCAGTTAAACTGATGGGTAATGCAGCACCGGGTTACAGCTCGGGGCAAGCCATTGCTGAGGTAGAACGTATTGCACAAGCAGTACTACCACCTAATATGACCTACGAATGGACAGGCTCTGCATTCCAAGAAAAACGCAGTTCAGGTACCACGGGCATTGCCTTAGGTCTTGCTGTGATCATGGTATTTTTAATTCTAGCAGCTCTTTATGAGCGTTGGTCACTACCGCTGTCTGTGATGCTTGCTCTCCCATTTGGTACATTTGGTGCGCTTATAGCAGTATGGGTTGTCGGTATGACAAACGATGTGTATTTCCAAATTGGTCTTGTCACACTACTTGGTCTTGCCAGTAAAAACGCGATTCTTATCGTTGAATACGCCTTGATGAAACATCAACAAGGTTGGAGCGCAAGTACTGCTGCACTTGAGGCTGCACGTTTACGTTTTAGACCAATTATTATGACCTCTCTAGCCTTTATTTTAGGTGTTGTGCCGTTAGTGCTGAGCTCTGGTGCAGGTGCGGGAGCTCGTCATAGTGTTGGTACGGGTGTTATGGGCGGTATGATGGCTGCAACATTCCTTGCGGTATTCTTTGTGCCACTGTTCTTTTATTGGTTAACGGCGCGTAAGTTAACTGAAAAACGCTCAAGACAAGAGCTTGCTGATGAGATAGCAAAACATCACCAGCAAGAACATGTCAAAACCCAAGAGGGTAACCTGTAAAAAATGAAGGGCAAACAATAAGTTTGCCCTTTTTTTTGATTATTTGATTACTAGCAATTTACTGCTTCGAGCGCTAGTATTAAGGAAAGATGTGTGGAGTGCAGCATGAATAATCAAAAATTAGCCGAATTTGAACAATTTTTTCAAATCAACGAGAGCAATCGCGTCAATTTATACGCCGTTGAACCTGAAGCTGTGCCAAAAACCAATGCTGAACTCGAAGCTGATATCCCCGCTTTATTTAAACTTGCTAACGAAGTAAATGAGCTTGAGCAAGCAACCTTACGCCCGCTTAGAAACCTAGGTGATGTTGCACAAGAACTAGCACTATTTTTACAAGCACAATCACGTAAAATTGATTTAATTATGAGCCATATTTTAGCCTCTGAACAGCCAGAAGATGA
Source organism: Pseudoalteromonas thalassia (assembly GCF_049257215.1). Lineage (NCBI taxonomy): Bacteria > Pseudomonadati > Pseudomonadota > Gammaproteobacteria > Alteromonadales > Pseudoalteromonadaceae > Pseudoalteromonas > Pseudoalteromonas thalassia. The sequence continues at coordinate 70,206 of NZ_JBMMUE010000019.1, read as the reverse complement.
CGCTAACTATTGCGATAGCTATGGCGGTGGCGGTGTAAAATTAACCTCATCAGAAGTATATGAACTTGGACAGACATTTCGCACTAAATTATTCTTACAACACGAAGCATCTGCCATTTATTGCTATACCGAATTAGTCGCCATTGAAAAATGTGATGATGATAAATACCAATATACCTTATTGTTTACGGCGATTCGTGATGCTGACCAAGATTTAGTCGTCAGAGCGGCCTTACATGCCCAAACTCGCCAACTAAAAAAACGTCAACAAGAAAACAATTCGCAAGACAGTTAAAAATCACGCTTTATCGCGCACAAAAAGCTGACATCTATGGCTAAAATGCTAAACTAGCCCCACCTTAGTTTGTTTATTACCTTCATGAAATTTAGACTTTTACCTGAATGGGCTGAGCAAGATGCTGTTATGCTTACTTGGCCACACCAAGATACTGATTGGGCTGCAAATTTAACGGCTGTAGAGCCTGTGTATGTGGCACTTTGCCAAGCAGTAAGCCAGCAACAAGATGTTGTCATTGTGGCCCATGATAATGCCCTTAAAGCACATATTGCCGGATTACTTGAAACCGCAAATGTTGATGCTAAGCGCATTCACTTTGTGGTGACACCCTGTAACGATACTTGGGCACGCGACCATGGCCCATTAACCTGTGCGAATATTGATGACGCAACAGAATTAAAAGTAATGGATTTTATTTTTAATGGTTGGGGCAATAAATTTGCAAGTGAACTTGATAACCAAATTAACCAAGTGCTTGTAAAGCAAGTTGCAAACCCTAAAAATGGTTATCAGCAAAGTGAACTGGTTCTTGAAGGCGGCGGCGTCGAAATCAACGAGCACGGCGTACTACTGACTACAAGCGAGTGCTTGTTAAACCCAAATCGTAACCCAGCACTTACAAAAGCAGATATAGAAAAAACGCTAGTTGAGCAACTTGGCGCTACGTCTTTCCTTTGGGTTGATCACGGTTACCTTGCGGGTGATGATACCGACAGCCATATTGATACACTGGTACGTTTTGCACCAAACAACATCCTTGTATATGTACAGTGCGATGATAAAAATGATGAGCATTTTGCTGCCCTTGATGCAATGGAAAAGCAACTGCAATCATTTAAAACAGCAGATGGTGAAAACTACACGCTGATTGCCTTACCTTGGCCAAAAGCAGTGTTCAATGAAGATGGTGACAGACTCCCTGCCACATACGCTAATTATTTAATTATCAATAAAACCGTTTTAGTACCAATTTATGGTGATGAAAACGACCAACTTGCGCTTGGTCAGGTTGCCAAAGCATACCCAGATCATACTGTGGTTGGTATTAATTGCGTGCCAATTATTCACCAATTTGGCAGCCTTCACTGTATTACAATGCAATTACCGCGCGGCTTTTTAGCAGGAACAAACAATGACTAAACCAACGCATTTAAAGGTTGCTCTTGTTCAGCAATCAAACACCGATAATGCTCAAGACAATATGGCAAAATCTATTGCTGGTATTCGTGATGCAGCAAGCCAAGGCGCTAAGCTAATTGTTCTTCAAGAGCTGCACCGTAGTTTGTATTTTTGCCAAACCGAAGATGTAGACGTTTTTGATTTAGCAGAAACAATTCCGGGCCCAAGCACAGACACCTTAGGCGCACTCGCTAAAGAATTAAATGTGGTGATCGTGTCATCATTATTTGAAAAGCGTGCCACAGGTCTTTATCACAATACCGCTGTGGTTCTAGAAACTGACGGCAGTATTGCCGGCAAATACCGTAAAATGCATATTCCTGATGACCCAGGTTTTTACGAGAAATTTTACTTCACACCGGGTGATTTAGGTTTTCAGCCTATTCAAACCTCTGTTGGCAAATTAGGCGTGTTAGTGTGTTGGGATCAATGGTTCCCAGAGGCTGCACGCTTAATGGCAATGGCCGGTGCTGAAATTTTAATATACCCCACAGCCATAGGCTGGGATCCGCGTGATGAAAAAGACGAACAAACACGTCAAAAAGACGCGTGGGTTATTTCACAACGCGCCCATGCAGTTGCCAACGGTGTACCGGTGATCAGCTGTAACCGTGTTGGTCACGAAAGTGATCCAAGCGGTCAAAGCGAAGGTATTCAGTTCTGGGGTAACTCGTTTATCGCAGGCCCTCAAGGTGAAATCTTAGCCGAAGCTAACAACAGTGATGAGCAATTATTGGTTGTTGAATTAGACCAAGCGCGTAGTGAAAACATTCGTCGAATTTGGCCTTACCTTCGTGATCGTCGTATCGATCACTATCAGGACTTAACCAAGATTTATCGAGACTAAGCAGTAAAAACAGTTTAAAGGAGTAGTAAATGGCGTTTGCGCAATGGGCAGCATTGCCTTGGGTAAAATCTGAAAAAGATAAAATTCAATGGGGACAACTTACCGGTAGCGGGCTTAGCATCGCCATCGCAGAAGGTGTAAAACAACACAACGAGCTGGTTGTGATTGTCACCCCAGATACGCCAAGCGCCCTTCGCCTTGAAACTGAACTCGAATTTCTATTGCCTGAAAACCCAGTCATGGTCTTCCCTGACTGGGAAACTCTACCTTATGATCATTTTTCGCCGCATCAAGATATTATTTCTGCACGCCTAGCCACCTTAAATACATTAAAAAAAGAACAACAAAGCGTATTAATCGTGCCAGTATCAACCTTGATGCTACGTACAGCCCCTGCTTCGTTTATTTACGGTTCAACCCTTAACTTTAAAGTGGGCGATACCTTAGATACCCATACACTGCGTGAAAACCTTGAGCAAGCGGGCTATTTACATGTACAACAAGTGATGGAGCATGGTGAATACGCTATCCGTGGTTCTATCGTTGACTTATACCCTATGGGTAGCCCACACCCATTCCGTTTAGACTTTTTTGATGATGAGCTCGACAGCATTCGTTTATTTGATGTTGAAAGCCAACGCTCTGATGAAAAAGTCGACAAAATTGAGTTACTGCCAGCTCACGAGTTTCCAACTAACGACTCAGACATCGAGCGTTTTCGTATCAATTATCGTGAACAATTTGGCGCAAGCTCTGAGCAAGACTCAATTTATATGCAGGTTACCAAAGGAACTTGGCCTGCCGGTATCGAATATTACATGCCACTGTTTTTTGATGGACTGGCGACTATCTTCGATTACTTACCAAGCAATACGACGTTTATGCATTTTGGCGATATTGAGCATGCTGCTGACCAATTTTGGCACGATGTAAATGTACGCTACGAAAATCGCCGTGTTGATCCACTTAGACCACTACTTGAGCCAATTAAGCTCTATCAAAGTGTTAATGAGCTGTTTGGTGAATTTGGTAAATACGCACGTATTCGTTTATCACAAGCCAAATTAGGCACCAAAGCAGGCCATACAAACCTTGCCAGTAAAGAGCTGCCAAATGTACGTATAGATCATAAGTTACATGAACCGTATCAAGGTTTAATAAACTATGTTGCTAGCGAGAAAAAACAAAAAGGCCGCGTGCTGCTCTCGGTTGAATCGGATGGCCGCCGCGAATCATTACTGACATTATTAAAACCAAGTGGTTTAAAGCTCAAAGAGTTTGAAACTTTTAGCGATTTTACCAATAGTACAAGCGATGTTGGCCTCATCGTTTCGCCACTTGAACAAAGTGTGGTGTTAGACGGTAAACCGCGTTTAACCATTATCACAGAGCAAGAATTATTAGGTATTAAGGTATCGCAGCGTCGACGCCGTAAACACAAATACGAAGCCAGCCAAGATGCGCTTATTCGTAACCTTGCTGAGCTACGAGAAGGCCAGCCAATCGTGCACCTTGACCACGGTGTAGGCCGCTATCAGGGGCTTGAAACCATCGATGCTGCCGGTGTTATCACCGAGTTTGTTACCATCATTTACGCCAACGAAGCGAAGCTTTACGTACCTGTTTCAGCGTTACATATGCTGAGCCGCTATTCTGGTGGCGAAGAAGCCTCTGCCCCGCTTCATAAATTAGGCTCCGATGCGTGGGAAAAAGCTAAAAAACGTGCTGCCGAAAAAGTTCGTGATGTGGCTGCTGAGCTATTAGATATTTACGCTAAACGCCAAGCAAAACCGGGTAACCAATTTAAGCTTGATGGCAGTGCATATCGCCAGTTTAGCGACAGCTTCCCATTTGAAGAAACTGACGATCAACGCAACGCCATTGAGTCTGTTCTTGGTGATATGCAAAGTAAACAAGCGATGGACCGTTTGGTGTGTGGTGACGTTGGCTTTGGTAAAACTGAAGTGGCAATGCGCGCAGCCTTTGTGGCCGTTAACGATAACAAGCAAGTTGCGGTGCTGGTACCAACAACACTGCTTGCTCAGCAACATTATGAAAACTTTAAAGATCGTTTTGCCGATTTACCAATTGAAGTTGGTGTTTTATCACGCTTTAATTCTACAAAAGAGCAAAAAGATACCCTAGATAAAATGGCTGAGGGTAAATTAGATATCGTTATTGGTACACACAAGCTTATTCAACAAGATATCAAATTTAAAGATTTGGGCTTATTAATTGTTGATGAAGAGCACCGCTTTGGTGTGCGTCAAAAAGAAAAAATCAAAGCATTACGTGCCGATGTTGATATTTTAACACTTACAGCAACCCCTATCCCGCGTACCTTAAACATGGCAATGAGTGGTATGCGTGACCTGTCAATTATTGCCACACCACCTGCAAAACGTTTAGCGGTTAAAACCTTTGTTAGACAAAGGGATGCAGAACTAATTCGCGAAGCAATCCTGCGTGAAATTAAACGCGGTGGTCAGGTGTATTTCTTACATAATAATGTTGAAACTATCGACCGTGTTGCTGAAGAAATCAGTGAATGGGTACCCGAAGCCAGTGTTACAACGGCACATGGTCAAATGCGAGAGCGCGAGCTTGAGCAAATTATGAGTGATTTTTATCACCAAAAATATAATGTCATTGTGTGTACCACCATTATCGAAACCGGTATCGATGTACCCACTGCCAACACCATTATTATGGATAGAGCAGATAAGCTGGGGCTTGCACAACTACATCAGTTACGAGGGCGTGTTGGCCGAAGCCACCACCAAGCGTATGCATATCTTCTAACAGGTAATCCTAAGTCGTTAACCAAAGACGCTGTAAAACGTTTAGAAGCGATAGAATCGCTTGAAGATCTAGGCGCTGGCTTTGCACTTGCTACCCATGATTTAGAGATTCGTGGAGCGGGTGAATTACTTGGTGACGACCAATCAGGGCAAATGCAAACCATTGGTTTTAGTTTGTATATGGAAATGCTTGAGCAAGCCGTTAACGCATTAAAAGAAAGTAAAGAGCCAACCCTTGAGAATTTACTAGGTCAACAGACTGAGGTTGATTTAAAACTACCAGCCTTATTACCTGAAGATTATATTCATGATGTAAATGCTCGTTTAGGAATCTATAAACGCATTGCAAGCTGTGCTAACCTCAACGATATGGACGAATTACAGGTAGAGCTAATAGACCGCTTTGGTCTGCTGCCTGATGCCACTAAAAACTTATTTAGTTTGCAGCAATTAAAACTGCAAGCAAGCAATATTGGCATTAAGAAAATTGAAGCAAATCCGAAAGGCGGTTATTTTGAGTTTAGCCAGCATACAAAGGTTAACCCTAGCTTCATTATAGGTTTGATACAAAGTGCACCGCAGGTGTATAAAATGGATGGCGCGAATAAATTGCGCTTTGCGATTAGTGAGGCAAACCCTCGCGAACGCTTAAAAATGGTCACTGCAATGATTGCAGATTTCGAGAAAAAGGTTAGCCATTAATGTTGTTAAGAAATAGTTTTTTGTTGCTGTGTTGCTTATTTACAAGCTCATCGTTTGCAACGAGATGGTTTGAAATTGAAGTACTTATCTATAAACAACGCCCAGCACCTTATTTACAAGAAGATTTTTCTTTAAAGCATGATGAGATTACTGCTAAGCGCGAAAAAGATCTGCTTTCTCCAGCTTATACAGCGCAAGCTAGAGAAGAGTGCTTAAATGGCGACAGTCGATTTCAGTCTACGACATTTGCAGATGCTATTATTACCTCGAATCCCCACTCTAACGTGTGCGATGAAAGTGTTGATTATTTATCTAGTTATGACGAATTACCCGTAACACCCGTAGTCGAAGCTCGCGACGACACGGATGAAATTTATCTACTCGCGCCCGAGCAGCTACAGTTTATCGAACAAAAAAAGCAACTAGATCGTAAAGGTCTCACGCCGATACTTCACACAGGTTGGCGTTTTCCTGAAATGAGCGAAAGTAAAGCCCCCAGTATTAGATTGTTTTCAGGTGATCACTTTTCACAAGCGCTCGATAGCCAAGCAACTACTGATAATGACTTTATTAATCTAGTTAGCCCGGTACAGCAATATATTCCCGAACAGTTACAAACGATACCGAAGTGGGAATTAGAAGGCTTGATGAAAATATACGTTCGCCATTACCTGTTTATTCATGCTGATTTTGATATTAGTCAGCGTTTAGAGAGTGGCGACTATGAAAAAGCACGTTTTTCACAATTTAAGCGTGTAATAAGTAATGAAATTCATTATTTCGATCACCCTCGCATGGGGATGATTGTACAAATAAGACGTTATAACCATTAATGGAAACTATTATGAAAAAATATATGGCAATTGCTGCTGCAACGGTAGCGCTTACTTTAGCTGGCTGTTCAAAAGTTAACTTAGAAAACTATGAAAAAATTAAAATCGGTATGGATAAAGCTGAAGTTGAAGCGATTTTAGGCTCGGCTGATAAGTGCGAAGAAAAAACACTTCATACTAATTGTATTTGGGGTAGCAAAGACAAAAATATCGAAATTACATTAGTTTCAGATAAAGTGTCGCTGTACAGCAAAACAGGTTTAGACGCTAAATAAACCTATCAGGGTGGTAATGTACCACCCTCGTTTCTCTTTATTTAACTGACGTCGAATATATCCTTTCAATATTAACAATTTTGCTGCGATTTAAGGTGATTTTGTAGCGCTGCATCAGTGTTTTTTCATCGTTTTGTGAAAAAACCAATACCATATTTAGTTGATACCTACGCTCAACTGCTTGCTTAGATATTTTATTGCTTTCAAGATGATAAAGTTTACCTTCACCGCGTTTTAAATAACGTGCGAATGGCGCTAAACTAAATTGCATCGTTTGTTGTAGGGTATCGTAGCCCGGTAAAAACTCTTTAGCATTAACGTGTGTTTCACTAGCAAAATGTAACCATTGAGAAGCCTGCTTGTTCTGATGGCGACGCTTAGAGAAGATTTGTCTAACCTCTTTGGGAATACGCTTAAAAGCTTCGTATTCTAGCCAAATATACTGACTAGCAATGCGGTCTTTAGTGATACTATTTCTAAATTGAAAACGCCATTTTGGCCGCCCTCTTACTATTGCTCGCCATATAACGCGGGTAATATCCTCTTTGAATATCTCTCGCAGCCCATAAATTACACCTAAAATCAAAATTAAGGTTGCAGTTACCTCAGTAAAGGTTGAACGGGCGTTTAACACTACTAACATTACAAAGGCCATTATAACAGCCGTTACAGATCCCTTCACAATGCGCTTTAAATAGCTATTCAAATGTCGGGTATGACGAGTTAAAACCACACCATGTTCAATCAAACGTTGTAACAGGCGCATTTTATTAGTGATTCGATTGGCATCTTCAAGGGTTGATTGCGAGTTATATTCCTGCTCGTCACGGTAACTATTTTCAGTTTTACAAAACTCCAATAGCTCGCTGCGCTCTTTTGCAAAATCGCTACTGCGTGGCCCTTCGTCTAGTAACTTTAAAAATGACTGTTCAACATGCCAACTTAAATAGTTATCGGCATTTTTATAAAATGGCAGTAGTTTTTCATCATCTGGTGTGTAGCGTCTCAGCTTTTTAAGCAGCCCTTTGGTTTGCTCACATAATTCAATGGCTGCAGGATAAAACTCTTCAGCTTCTTGGTATTTTAAGGTGTCTTTAATATCAGCATTAAGCGCTAAACGAACTTGGTAGCAATATAAGTTTAAATTTTGTCGATAATCTTGCTGCTCACCTTTGTTTTTACTAACAAAGCGACTTCTCACCAAGGGTAAATGAATATTGTTGGCGTTATAAGCTAAATGTGATTTGAAATGGTTATTAAAAAATGACTCTTCACTAAGTGTTTGTGGATTAACACTCATCTCATTAGGGATTGAGAAATACAGATCTAAGCGCTGCTCTGCACGGGGAGTGAGTTCAGGCTCAATAATAAAAGATAGGTTTTCGTCTTGTTTAAGCAATATCACCTCGTTTGTTAAAAGTACCTCTACAGTTTACGCGTTGATAAGCTTTCAGACAATAAAAAAGCCCCGTAAAACGGGGCTTTAATAATCATTTCAAACTAGATTAGAACTTAACGTTCACACCAGCGAAGAAACGACGACCTAGTACATCATATGTGTACGGGTCAGTGTTTGAGTCATTGTTACCTGAGTAGTAAGGTGCTTGCTTATCGAATAAGTTGTTAACACCTGCAGAGAATGACACTGTGTCGTTCATGATGTATGAACCACTGATGTCGTGGTATACAACAGTACCAACGCTTGGTACTAGACACTCGCTGTCGTCAGCAAGACATGCATAGCTGTCTAGGCCGTCGATCATACGTGCTTGGTATTGTGCATCCCAGTTGTCGCCAGACGCGTTAAGAGTGAAGTTAGACTTAACTTTCGCGTAGCTACCGATACCAGAAGTTACAAGACCTGTGTAATCGATTGTGCTTGTGCCTGAATCAACGATGTACTCATCAAGGATAGTTACATCAAGACCTGTGCGCCAGTTAAGACCTGCAGCTTCAAATGCATACTTGAAGTTTACGTCGTAACCTTTAGTCGATTCGTTACCAATGTTTTGTAATTGGTTGTTGAAGCTAATACGACCAGTGCTTTGGTTGAAGTTGATTGCAGAAGACTGACAAAGTGCAGTATCTTGGTTTTTGTATGAACCTGTAGCAGCGTCAAGACAGTTCTCAACGATGTATTGGTTGTTTACGCTTGAAATTGAGTTTTCGATTTCGATTTCATAGTAGTCAACAGTCATTGAGAAACCATCTAACCACTCTGGAGCGTATACGAAACCAGCTGTTACTGTATCAGCAAGCTCTGGCGTTAATTGGTCATTACCACCCACAGTTACTTCAGCTTGGTCTTGTGCACCAGGGAAGTTAACTTGTTCGAATGAAGGTGATTTACCTTGGTAAAGCTCAGATACTGTAGGAGCACGGAATGCAGTTGAACGAACAGCACGTAGCATTAGTTCGTCGTTTACACGCCAAGTTAAACCTAGTTTCCAAGTCTCATCTGAACCAAATGTGCTGTAGTCAAATGCACGTACAGCTGCGCTTAAGTCAACCATTTGTGCAAATGGTGCATCAGCTAGAAGTGGAACAGCAAATTCTACGTATGCTTCGTTAACGTCGAAACGACCACCTGTTGGTTCAACACGTGGGTCATTTGCAAGACCTTGTGAAGTTAGTGAATCTGGAACGTACCATGCTTTTTCTTCACGACGCTCGATACCTGCAGCGAAACCAACGTAACCAGCAGGAAGTTCCATTACTTCACCATTAAGGCCAGCTGAAAGAACTAATAATTGGCTACCACCTGAGTTGTTTTCAGTGTAGTTGTACTGTGCAAGGTTGCCAGCAGACCAGTCAGCTTGGTTTAGTGGGTTAAACTCACCTTCACCGATTGCATCTTGGATTGAACCCATGTTTAGAAGGTTTGTTGCACGGTCAACTGAATCGTTACGACCGAATACTACTGAAGTATCCCAGCCCCAACCGTTGTCGAATGAACCGTCTAGACCGATTACTGCACGTACTGTGTCAACAACTTGCTCATAACCGCGAGGACCTACGTCTGTCATACGACGACCGTAAGAGATATCTTCTCCGTCAGCAACACCATGAGAAAGAAGTGAATCACCCATAGTTTCTGCATCGTATTTGAAGTCAAACCATACTGGCTGTGGAGCCATTTGTTGAGTTGACCAACGCTTAGAGTAAGTGAATTCAGACACTAAACGCGTTTCATCAGTTACGTCAAAGTGGCCGATACCTGTAAGGTTTAAACGACGCATTGGCGTGTATAGGTAGCTTGTTGCTGAGTAGTTGTATGCATCACCAGCAGCAGTGAAATCATGCCAACCACCATCTGCTTGACCTTGAAGGTCTGCATTTTCAGCCCAAACGTGGCCAAAAGGGGTATAAGAAGAACCACCACAGTAGAAGCTACCGTTGTCGTAATCTTCTTCGATAGGACAATCAGAGAAATCACGATCTGCTTGAGAAGCATCGCCACGGTCAGTATATTGTAAACCGATTACAACGTTACCACGGTCAAAGCTTGAACCCATTGTGATATCGAAAGACGTTTCGTCTGCATCGCCTTCACCAGTGATAGCACCGTTAAGGTTCATGTCTAGACCTTCGAAGTCGTCTTTTAAGATGATGTTAACAACACCCGCTACCGCGTCAGTACCGTATACAGCAGATGCGCCGTCTTTTAGTACTTCAACTTGCTTGATCATTGATACTGGGATTGTGTTTAAGTCAACAGTTGATGCTGCACCAGTACCAGAGTTGATCATACGACGACCATTTACTAGTACTAGAGTACGTTGTGCACCAAGACCACGTAGGTCAACACGTGCGTTACCACCTGAACCGTTGTTAACAGCAGGGTTAGTCATTGCACCGCTTGCTGCAGTCATTTTTTGTAAAACGCCATCGATGCTTGATGCACCCATTGCTTTGATGTCATCTGCACCAATTAATGTTACAGGACTAGACGTCTCCATATCGGTACGCTTAATGCGAGAACCTGTAACTTGAATCTTTTCGATTGAATCTGCCGCATCTTCAGCAGCTAATACTTGCATGCTTGAGAACATTGGGATTGCTGATACAACAGCTAAACCAAGAATTGATTTTTTCATGTGAAAACCCTACTTGTTGGAAATTTACCTTAGTTAGGTAGCGCTCGTTATTATTCGAATCACGAGTCAGCGGCAGGCAACTTAGGCTCAGTTAACTGAACGAAAACTGAATAATAGAGCAATAAAAAAACAACCTAAATTTCTAGTTTCCAATTGGGGTAATAAGGTTTCACGATGTATCAATGTTAACAGAAAAAAACACTATAAAATCAGCTTTCTACAATACTTTACAACCAAAAAAAATACGATTGAAATCAATTGCACGAACTTTGTAATCAAGTGTAACTAAGGCCGTATTAAGGCTACAAATGAAATTTTTACAACTTGATCACACACCGTTATAAAAACCGTAAAAGCTTGGTAAGACTGCTAACCATAGTTATTCACTAAAATTAACTAATTAGACAAAGTTAGTCGGTTAATCGCTGTATTGGAGGACGTTTTTTTAGATTTGTTCCAAAACTTTGTGGTTTTCTTGGAATAAGTTAGTTAAATGGCGTCGTTATGTAGGAAAAATAATTTGATGGTGTGTATCACTTAGTCAAATAAACAGTTACTTGGTGATACACATATAAATGTTGCGGTATTAAGGTTAGATAGAATCGAAATAATAAAAAAGCGTGTGTGTTTTGTTACTAGCGTCTTGATAGGTCACGGTCATCTTCCATGTCATGACGGGTTCTGAACACGCCCCTACCATTGTATTAGCAGTCCATATTTGTTCAGTCTTAGTAAACTGAACTGGGATGAACCCCATATACATAGATACACCTTCAAGTTTAGCTGAGGGATTTTTGGCATCATCTGGCAACTTCAAGTTAATTGTAAAAGGGGTTTCTGGGCTAACTTTAGAATTACTTAACCAAACTTCTACATTATTAGTAAATTGACATCGGCTATTATTTTCACAGCTTGTACTTGCGCTACCCTCTTCTATACTTTGGTAATCACACGCAGCAGTAAAAATACTGATCAGGAAAACTGGGAGTAAACTAATTCTCACTTTCTTTGCCTGTATAAAATAAAAGCGGATACTAGTCAGGTCATAGATAAAAGACAACTATGCTCGATGGAATAAGCTAATAAAAATACAATCACTGACAAAAAATAACCAACAAAACATCAAAAATTGATTGATGTCATAATTTTATGCAATTGACCTATCTTTTTAAGGTCAAAAATTTTATCATTTCCATCGCAAAAATAAGGGTTTCTCGAGTTTGTTTTCTGAAGCTAACACCTTTTAGCTAGCTTTAGGTAACACACTTGTGAAGTAATAGTAGGCCCCACTTTTATCAAGTGGGTAATTCATTTCTAAAACGCATTAATTGCAGCGGAAGCCAGAAAATGAGCCAAACAGTAGCATCACAAACTGAGTACAATTATAAAGTTGTACGCCAATTCGCTATTATGACAGTGATTTGGGGCATCGTTGGCATGAGTGTTGGGGTTCTGATTGCTGCCCAATTAGCTTGGCCAGCACTTAACTTTGATACACCATGGTTAACTTACTCTCGACTACGTCCGTTACATACGAACGCAGTAATTTTCGCATTTGGTACAAGTGCTCTTTTTGCGACGTCTTATTACGTCGTACAACGTACGTGTCAAACGCGCCTTTTCTCAGATAAACTAGCAGCCTTCACCTTCTGGGGTTGGCAACTTGTTATCGTACTTGCAGCGATCACCTTACCTTTAGGTATCACAAGCTCAAAAGAATACGCAGAACTTGAATGGCCAATCGATATTCTTATCGCCGTTGTTTGGGTTACATACGCAGTTGTATTCTTCGGTACGCTAATCAAGCGTAAAGTATCGCACATCTATGTTGCGAACTGGTTCTACGCTGGTTTCATTATTACTGTTGCCGTTTTACACATTGTAAACAGCATGGCAATTCCAGTTTCACTTACTAAATCATACTCTATCTACGCAGGTGCTGTAGATGCAATGGTTCAGTGGTGGTACGGTCACAACGCTGTTGGTTTCTTATTAACTGCTGGTTTCTTAGGTATGATGTACTACTTCGTACCAAAACAAGCAGGTCGCCCTGTTTACTCTTACCGTTTATCGGTAGTTCACTTCTGGGCACTTGTTTCTTTATATATCTGGGCAGGTCCTCACCACCTACACTACACTGCGCTTCCAGACTGGACGCAAAGCTTAGGTATGGTTATGTCAGTTATCCTATTCGTTCCATCTTGGGGTGGTATGATCAACGGTATCATGACGTTATCAGGTGCATGGCATAAACTACGTACTGACCCAGTACTTCGTTTCTTAGTTGTTTCTCTATCTTTCTACGGTATGTCTACGTTTGAAGGCCCAATGATGGCTATTAAGTCTGTTAATGCGCTTTCACACTACACTGACTGGACTGTAGGTCACGTACACTCAGGTGCACTGGGTTGGGTTGCAATGATTTCTATCGGTGCTATCTATCACCTAATCCCTGCACTATTCTCACAAGGCCGTATGTACAGTGTTAAACTAGTTAACACGCACTTCTGGTTACATACTGTGGGTGTTGTTCTATACATCGTAGCAATGTGGATCTCAGGTGTAATGCAAGGTCTAATGTGGCGTGCAGTGAACTCAGACGGTACGTTAATGTACAGCTTTGTACAGTCATTAGAAGCTTCGTATCCGTTCTATATCATGCGTTTCCTAGGCGGTGTATTCATCGTAACAGGTATGCTAATTATGGCTTACAACGTTTATCGTACTATTGCTGCGAAGAAAGATTCGCTTCAATTAGACGCTGAAGCACAATTAGCATAATGGAGTAGCACGATGAGCAATAATAATTCACAAAACAAACACGAAATAGTCGAAAAAAACGTTGGCCTTATGGCTATCTTGACTGTTTTTGCTATCAGCTTTGGTGCATTGGTAGAGATTACACCACTTATGTTCCAAGACGATACGACTAAACCTGTTGATGGCTTACGCCCTCTTACAGCGTTAGAAATGGAAGGCCGCGATATCTATGTACGTGAAGGTTGTTACAACTGTCACTCACAAATGATTCGTCCTTTCCGAGACGAGGTTGAGCGTTATGGTCACTACTCTGTAGCTGGTGAGTCAGTATGGGATCACCCATTCCAATGGGGTTCTAAGCGTACTGGTCCTGACCTAGCTCGTGTTGGTGAGCGTTACTCAGACGATTGGCACCATGCTCACTTAATGGACCCACGTGCTGTGGTTCCTGAGTCAAACATGCCAGCGTTTCCTTGGTTAGATGAAAACAGAGTCGATACAACCCATACTCTTAAAAAGCTTCAAATATTCCGTGATAGCTTCGGAATTGATAAATCAAGCGACCGTTACGACGGTAAAGGTTATGGTAGCGACGAAGAGTTAAAAGCTGACATTGCGAAAATTGAAGCCATGAACGATGGTAAAGGCGCGACTGAAATGCAAGCTCTTATCGCTTACTTACAACAGCTTGGCACACACTTGAAGTAATTATTATGGATTACGGAACATACAGAGGCATTTTAACTCTGGTAATTTTAGTACTGTTTATTGTGATTGTTGTATGGGCATACAGCAAGCGTAGCAAAAGTCGATTTGATAACGCTGCTAATGCCATATTTGAAGATGAAAAAAAACACAACAACACAATCTCTAACGAGGAAAAGGAGTCTGAGAAATGACTAGCTTTTGGAGTATATGGGTTATTGTATTAACCCTTGCGTGTCTTGCTATCATCTTCGGCCTACTTCTGTGGAACTTGAAAAACTACACAGGTGTTAAAGAAGGCGAAAGCTGTGGTCACGAATTTGATGGCATTGAAGAACTAAACAACCCACTACCAAAATGGTGGACTTACATGTTCTTCGCGACATTTGTATGGTCTGTTTATTACCTTGCAGCTTACCCAGGTTTAGGTAATTGGGAAGGTTTAGGTAAATGGACAAGTTCTAACCAAGGTATTACTTCTCTAGCTGAGTCTAAAGAAGCAACTGAACAAGCATTAGCTAATGGTGAGAACGTTCAATTAGACCAAGAGTTTATTGCAGCAGATGAGCGTTTTGGCCCAATCTTTGAGTCATACGCGAAGCAAGATATTGAAGCACTTGTAAAAGACGAAAAAGCGCTTGAGATTGGTCAACGTTTATTCTCTCAAAACTGTGCTCAGTGTCATGGTTCAGATGCACGTGGTGGTTTAGGCTTCCCTAACCTAACTGATAAAGATTGGTTATATGGTGGTACACCAGACAAAATCAAAGAAACACTTCTTTATGGTCGTGTTGCTGCGATGCCACCTTGGGGTGATGCACTTGGTGAGCAAGGCATTAAAGAAATGACTGCTCACGTACTAAGCTTATCTGGCCGTACTGTAAACCAAAAAGATGCCGAAGCAGGTGCTGCGAAGTTCGCAATGTGTGCAGCGTGTCACGGTGCTGACGGTAAAGGTTCAGTTGCACATAACTTACCATTTGGTGCACCTAACCTAACTGATAACATCTGGTTGTATGGTGGCTCTAAACGTGCTGTTGAAGAAACACTTAGAAATGGCCGTGCAGGTGTAATGCCAGCATGGAAGGACATTCTAGGTGAAGATAAAGTACACCTATTAACAGCGTACGTTTACAGCTTATCGCAAGATAAATAACCACGTCGTTAATAAAATGTATAAACAATTAATCTTTTAATTCAATAGATTAATTAAGATCAAAAAAGCCTCCATCTGGAGGCTTTTTTTTAGTCTTTTGCTTTTAGATCCGATAAAATGCGTACAACATTTTTTAAGGTATAAGTACTATGAAACCGACTCCTTGGTATAAAAACTTTTGGCCATGGTTTTTAATCTCCTTCCCGCTTGCTGCAATTATCGGCTGTTTTGGTCTAATTTATATGGCTATTGGCAATGGCCCTGATATGGTTGTTGATGACTACTATAAAAAAGGTAAAGCAATTAACCTTGAACTCAGTAAATTCAATAAAGCCAAAGCACTATATCTGCATGGTGATTTAGACGTAACTGATGATAAAGTTAGCTTTAAGTTTACTAAAGGTGATGCAAGCCAAGTTCACTCTTTGAAAATGTCATTTTATCATCGCACCATTAAAGCCAACGACTTCAATGTTAGTTTAATGAAAAACGCTCATGGTGACTTTACAGCCCTACTCGACACTCACGTTGACGGTGCATACACAGTGTTTATTGAACCTATCGATAATAGTTGGAAGTTAAAAGAAGACATTACTCTTCCTACTGATAAAACAATTTCGATTAGCCCTGAATATAAGTAGTAAACTCAAATGTCCGATAATTGCTTTCATTGTCTTGAAAGTGTGCCAAAAGGTTTTAACGCGACTGTCGAAATAGACGGTAAGGCACAACCTATGTGTTGTATTGGTTGCCAAACGGTTGCTGAGAATATCGTCGCCCAAGGCATGACCGATTACTATAAGTTTAGAACTGTGCGCTCTGGTAAAGTAGAACAACTTGTTCCAGAGCAGCTTGAGTTAATTAAGAGTTACGATAACGAAGATATACAAGATGAGTTTATTTCAGCCACAAATGACTTATCAGAAGTGCTTCTTACCGTCGAAGGTATCACCTGTGCTGCCTGTGCTTGGTTAATCGAGAAACAATTACTCAATTTAAAAGCAATTAAGCGTGTGGATGTAAATACATCGACTAATCGTGCGATGATCCAATGGGATAAATCGGTTACTCCACTTAGCCAAATTATCACTTCATTACACGAAATCGGCTATAAAGCTTACCCGTTTCAGGCTGACCTTGAAGCGAGTCAAAAACAACAAGCCGCTAAAGCCTATATCCGCCGATTAGGTGTTGCAGGTCTGATGACTATGCAAGTAATGATGTTCGCTTTTGCCATGTATTTTGGCATGTTCTCGGGCATGGAAGAAAACTTTGAACAGTATTTCCGCTGGATAAGCTTAGTTCTTGCTTCGCCGGTTATTTTATACAGCGCCCTACCGTTCTT
This sequence comes from Pseudoalteromonas thalassia, assembly GCF_049257215.1. Classification (NCBI taxonomy): domain Bacteria; kingdom Pseudomonadati; phylum Pseudomonadota; class Gammaproteobacteria; order Alteromonadales; family Pseudoalteromonadaceae; genus Pseudoalteromonas; species Pseudoalteromonas thalassia. Next base: position 53,208 of record NZ_JBMMUE010000019.1, on the reverse strand, counting down.
AACCAATGCAATTAATGGTTTAAAAGCCAAACAGCTCAATATGGACTTACCCGTATCTTTAGCGATTTTTGGTGCTTATGGTGCGAGCTGCTATGCCACATTAATGTCGGTTGGCGAAGTTTATTTTGAATCTATCTGTATGTTTACCTTCTTATTATTACTGGGTAAATATTTAGAATTTAGAGCCCGTTTAAAAGCCAGTGAATTTACTGCTAACTTACAAAAACTTTTACCTTTAACTGCACGAATTATCAATAGCGATAATCAAGAATCAATTATTGCGGCTAAAAAGCTTAAATTAGGCGATGTTGTTTTAATTAAGGCAGGCGAAACCATTCCTGCTGATGGTGTTGTGATCAAAGGTAAAACAACTGTTGATGAAGCCATGATGACAGGCGAGCATCAGCCAGTTAATAAATTTATCAGCCATCAAGTTTACGCTGGTACAATTAACCACGATGGCGTGATCAGTATTGAGATCAACAAAATCGGCCAAAATACGCTGCTTAATCAAATTATTAAGTTACAACATACAGCATTAACCAAACGCCCTCGATTAGTTGAGATAACAGATAAAGTCGCGCAGTGGTTTGTTGCGTGTTTATTACTGTTTGCCTCCATTACAGCGATTGGCTGGTATCAAATAGACCCTGAGCATGCTTTTTGGGTTACTATTTCGGTGCTTGTTGCAACCTGCCCTTGCGCCCTTAGTTTAGCGATTCCAACTGCCCTAACCTGTGCCGTAGCCAGCCTTACAAAGCGTGGCATTTTAATTAAACAAGCCCATGTGTTAGAAACGCTACCACAATTAACAAATATAGCCTTCGATAAAACAGGTACTTTAACGCAGGGTCGTTTCACTATTGAGCGTGTTGAAATGGTCAGCAGCCATTATAGTGAAGCTGATGCATTACGATTAGCAGCGCAACTTGAAAGCTTCTCGGAACACCCAATTGCCAATGCGTTTGCAACTTACAACGACACGGTTAACCCTATCGAAAATGTCACAATCGAACCGGGTAAAGGTATTACAGCAGAGCTTAATAAACAGCACCTAGCGATAGGTAAAAGCGGCTGGTTTGATACCGAAAAAGCAGATGCACAAGCAACCTTGTATGTCGATAAACAAGTAGTTGCGCGCTTTTATCTAGCCGACAGCTTACGTAACAACGCAGAAAAACTAATCACAGAGCTGCACTCTCAACAAATAAAGTGTCATATGTTAACGGGTGATGCATCAAACAGTGGTGAGCGAATCGCAAAACAGTTAAATTTAGATACCGTGCACGCAGCATGTAGCCCTCGCGACAAACAAACTCATGTTGAAGCACTCGCAAACAAAGGCGCCATTGTTGCCATGGTGGGTGATGGAGTCAATGATAGCCCAGTATTTGCCAGTGCCCATTTATCTATTGCAATGGAAACAGGCGCTGATATTTCCAAAAACAGTGCTGATGTGGTATTACTCAATAGTGATCTAACCGCCATCGAGCATTTGCTAACTGTGTCGAAAAAGACACGCCGTATTGTTAAGCAAAACTTGGCACTATCACTTATTTACAATGGTTCGATTTTACCACTGGCAGCCCTTGGGCTTGTTGCTCCTTGGATGGCCGTCATCGGTATGTCTGCAAGCTCCATTTTGGTTATTACCAACTCATTAAGGTTATTAAAACTATGAGTATCATCTACATGCTTATCCCGATTGCCATATTATTTGTGCTAATTGCTATTGGGGTGTTCTTTTGGGCTGTAAAAAGTGAACAATTTTCTGATTTAAACAAACAGGGCCACAGTATCCTGTTCGAAGACGATAAAGAGCAGCACAACAAAAGTAATGATTGATCCGCTGTTTATTAGTGCATTTGTAATGGGTTTGCTAGGCAGTGGTCACTGTCTAGCTATGTGTGGTGGCATTGCCAGTAGTTTACAACTTGCTGCTAACAAAAACCGCGCAGTCAGTTTTTCTGTTGCTTATAATCTGGGACGTGCGCTTAGTTACATGCTTGCTGGTGCCTTAGTCGCTGGAATTAGCAGCCGTTTTGCAGCGCAAAATACCACTATTTCTATAGCATTATCGTTTTTAAGTGGCATTTTCATGCTCCTTGTTGGGGTTTATATTATGCGCTTAGCGGCGACCCTACAGTGGTTAGAAAAACTAGGAAAAACCCTAGTATGGCAGCATTTAGCTAAGCTCAATCGTTATTTATTACCGGTCGATACAACACCTAAAGCCCTACTCTATGGCGCTTTATGGGGTTGGTTGCCCTGCGGATTAGTTTATTCAGCACTGACTTGGGCTCTTACCAGCCCATCAGCATTTCATGGGGCTGGGGTGATGTTATTTTTCGCGTTAGGAACCTTTCCTGCGATGATAAGCGTAGGTCTAGTCAGTCAAAAAATAAACGCTATTTTCAACCATGTTTGGACTAGGGTTATTCTAGGCAGCGTAATAATATGGTACGGTATATACTTATTAATTATAGCAACCGATAAGCTAGTTCATTAATCTTACGCGTTGTTAACTTATTTGAATGGATTTGATGTATGGACTTCTCACAAAACAAGTCAAAAGGCTTATGCACAATTAGCTGTAATAATTGCAGTATTAGCCAGCTATGTTTGCCATTTTCATTAAACGGTCAAGAAATGGATCGTCTTGATGAAATCATCGAGCGCAAAAAACCACTGCACAAAGGTGACTTTTTATTTGAGTCTGGTGAAAGCTTAAATGCGATATATGCGGTACGCTCAGGTTCGTTTAAATCTTACACGTTATCTGAGCAAGGCGATGAGCAAATTACTGGTTTTCATTTAGCTGGTGATTTAGTCGGTTTCGATGCAATTAACAAAATGGCTCATCAAAGCTTCTCGCAAGCACTTGAAACCTCAATGGTATGTGAAATTCCATTCGATACCCTCGATGATTTAGCAGGTAAATTACCAAAGCTACGCCAACAAATTATGCGTTTAATGAGTAATGAAATTAACTATGACCAAGAAATGTTATTGTTACTCAATAAAAAGTCAGCTGAAGAGCGCCTAGCGAGTTTTATCTATAACCTTGCAGAACGTTTCGGTGAGCGCGGTTTTTCGCGTAAAGAATTCCGTTTAACCATGACACGTGGCGAGATTGGTAACTATTTAGGCCTTACTGTTGAAACAATTAGCCGCCTTTTAAGCCGCTTCCAAAAAGCCGGTTTTATTAAGGTTGAAGGTAAATTTATCACCATTTTGGACCAGCAAGCACTTGCAACAACAGCAGCGATTAAATGTAAGTAGAGTTTGATTTAAAGCAAGTTTCTATTGTTTGCCCCTTTAACTGTTCTAAATTTAGGTTACACTCAAAGTACTACTTTTTGCGGAACAGTTAAGGAGCAGCACATGGACGCAATTAAACGAATTTTAGCAGTTATAGACCCAACCAAAGAGCAGCAACACAGTTTAAGCCGCTCAATTGATCTAGCCAAAAAATCTGGCGCGACCATCACCGCTTTCCTCAGTATCTACGACTTCTCTTACGAAATGACCACGATGCTTTCTGCTGATGAGCGTGAAGCGATGCGTGAGGCAGTAATCAAAGATCGCCAAGCATGGCTAGACGAGCAAATTGCACTTTATCCTGAGCTTACCATTGATAGCTGTGTTGTTTGGCATAACCGTCCTTACGAGGCAATCATTAATACTGTTATTAATGACGGCTATGATTTAGTCGTAAAAGGTACCCATCAACACGATACGCTTAAATCAGTTATCTTCACGCCAACTGACTGGCACCTAATTCGCAAGTGCCCTGCTCCAGTTTTACTTGTTAAAGAAAAAGAGTGGCCAGCACAAGGTAATATTCTTGCAGCAGTGAACGCGGTAAGTGAAAATGAACAACACCTTGAACTTAACAAACGTATTATTAATGATGCTCGCTTCATTTGTGATTTAGCGAATGCCACTCTTAACCTTGTGAATGCATACCCTGCAACTCCAGTTAATATTGCTATTGAAATTCCTGAGTTTAACCCGGGTGTTTATAACGAATCAGTTAAGAAACATCACTTTGAATCAACGCTTTCGTTAGCTGAAGGGTTTAATATTGATAAAGCTCATTGCCACATTGAAGAAGGCTTACCAGAAGATGTCATTCCTGATGTTGCTGCACGGTTAAACAGCGAATTAGTAGTGATTGGTACTGTTGGTCGCACCGGGTTAAGCGCGGCGCTTGTCGGTAACACTGCAGAGCATGTCATTGATAGTCTTGATTGCGATGTATTAGCGTTAAAACCAGACGGCTACGTCAGCCCTCTTGCTAAATAACATTTTTAAAACGCATTAAAAAAGCCCCAGTTCGGGGCTTTTTTTATACCAATTCGCTTAAGTATTATTGCGGATTAGTATTATATGTTTGTTACATCAATAAATAATGATTCATCAATGTTTGTCGAAGAGACTACCGCCTCGCTAAAGTCATAGCTTTCACGATTGCCTTCTCTATCAAGTGGTAAGTTTTCAAAATCAAATAAGTTTCTGTCTGCAAGCTGACTTGGGCTAACATTCTGTAAAGACTTAAAGATACTCTCAACACGACCCGGAGTTTTCTTATCCCACTCTGTCAGCATGGCTTTAATTGATTGACGCTGAAGGTTTTCTTGTGAGCCACACAAGTTACAAGGAATAATCGGGAAATCTTTATGCTCTGCGTATTTAATTAAATCTTTCTCACGGCAATATGACAACGGACGAATGACTACGTTACGTTCATCATCAGAGCGTAATTTTGGTGGCATCGCTTTTAATCGTGAACCATGAAACATATTTAAGAACATTGTCTCAACAATGTCATCCATGTGATGACCAAGTGCTAGTTTTGTCGCGCCAATTTTTTCTGCGAATGAATAAAGTGTGCCGCGACGAAGTCGTGAACAAAGACCACACGTCGTCTTACCTTCTGGTACTTTTTCCTTTACTACTGAGTAGGTATCTTTATCAACGATGTAATACGGGATATTTAGCGTTTCAAAGTAATCAGGCAAAATGTGCTCAGGAAAGCCTGGCTGCTTCTGATCAAGGTTTACCGCAATCACTTCAAATTTAATTGGCGCTGCTTTTTGTAAATTAAGCAAAATATCTAGCATCGCAAAAGAATCTTTACCACCACTGATACACGCCATAACAACATCACCGTCTTCAATCATGTTGTAATCAGTAATCGCGTTACCAACATGCCTTCTTAGACGCTTTTGAAGTTTATTAAATTCAAGAGTTTCTTTTCTAGTATCAGTTTGATTCATTTGCTCTGCTCATACAGGCTTTACTAAGCCATGTTTCATAGTAAAAAGTTCGGCGTGGATTATACGGACTTTTTATACGAGTTGAAATGATTAGCTTGGGATTATTGTCGTTGTACTCTGCAACTTAATTTATATAAAAGCACAAACAAATCGAAAACAATACATTCGTATTTTACTGTATACACATAGGCTCACTTTGAGCAGGTATAATGCTCCTCTTGGCTGTCATCTGCTGGTGTGCACCACTTTAACAATACCTCTTTTAGAGATTCATACTTTATTGGTTTAGCAATGAAATCATTCATCCCAGCATCAAAACAACGCTGCTTATCTGCACTTAATACATTAGCAGTCAATGCAATGATAGGTGTTGATTTAAAGGCTTCTTTCTCGCGTATTTTTATTGTTGCCTGTGGGCCATCTAAAACAGGCATTTGCATGTCCATGAAAATAATATCAAATAACTGTTTCTCACATTGTAATATGGCTTGTTCACCATCATTTGCTATTTTTATTGAGCTAATATTAAATTCATTTAGCATCGCTTCGATAACGACCTGATTGATTTCATTGTCTTCAACAATCAGAACATTTAGTCTTGAGAAATCAAAAGACTCATCTGGAAATTTCATCAGCGCTACCTCTTTAATATCAGCATGCTTAAAGCTCTGTTTTGCTACCATCTGAAAATAAAAACGTGAACCAACACCAGCTTCACTTTCAACATGTAAAGTTGTGCCCATCAAATTGAGTAACTTACTCGAAATAGCCAAACCTAACCCTGTACCACCAAAGCGACGTGTAATTGAGGCATCAGCTTGTGAAAAGGCTTCAAATAAATTACTCATGTGCTCTTTGACTATACCAATCCCAGTATCTATTACGTTAAACGTTAAGCTAAACTCATCATTACGTTGAGCAATTTCAACACTCAACGTCACATTACCCCGCTCTGTAAATTTAATTGCGTTACCAAGTAAATTAATTAGTACTTGTTTCAAACGCGTTTCATCTCCTAAGAAGATAGCCTCTTTGCCATCAGGGCTTTTTTCAATATTAAATTGAATATTCTTGCTATGTGCTTGTTCTAAAAATAGATGCTGAAGTTCATCTAACATACTGCTTAACTTAATTGGTTGAGATTCTAGCTCAATTTTAGAAGCCTCTATTTTACTTAAATCCAAAATATCATTAATAATCACTAATAAACTCGAACCAGAAGACTGAATAATAGCAAGCATCTTTGCCTGTTCTGTAGTGAGTGTTGTTCTACTCAATTGTCGAGCCATTCCTAAAATACCATTCATAGGAGTTCTTATTTCATGACTCATATTGGCGAGAAACTCTGATTTTACTTTTGTCGTGTGCTCTGCAACTTTTTTTGCTTCAGAAAGATCACGACTTAAAATACGAAAGCTATCTGCTGCGCTTGCAAGAACTCCAATTTCATCTTTACGATTTAAATCATGGATTGGTGCCGATAAATCCCCCTCTAAAAAGCGTTGAAAACTGACAGTGAGCCTCTTGATGGCTTGAGATATTTGTAGATGAAAAAAAGCGGCAAGCGCTAAAACATAAATAAACACGACAGCCGCCAGTGCTTTTAATATTTTTTCGGTTTTAGAAACTGTGATTTCCGCGTCTTTTTTGATCTGATTTAAATGGGCTAAAGAATTCTCTCTTAGCTTATTTGCTAGTGTACTAAACTCGATTGCATCCCCCGCCATTACAACATTTACCAAACTAAAGTAGTTGCGATTGGCCTGAATAGCTTTTGAAAAAGCATTCTGATAAGTGCTCGCTAATGTCGCTGTTCTTAAAATTTCACTCTGAACATCATCTTGTTGTGTCATAGCTAGATCATTATTAAGCCCAGATAACACTTGCAAAGCATTATTAACGGCAGTTCGTTTTGTATAGTCTTTTTTAGTTAAAAATTGATAGGCATCACGATGTAGCACATGCCACATATTGAGACTTTCCGCGATGATCAACATTTGTTCATTAGAAACAGCTAGCTTCTTTAGGTTTTCAAGATGAGTAACGGCCTCAAAATAGATGCTCGGAAGTTCAACTTCGATGAGCTCTGCTCTAATTTCATATCGCTTCGTGAGCACACCTAAATTATCACTATATCTGCCGATTAACTCAGACATAGAGTCTAAATATACTTGGCTATCACTCTCATCTGATTTCAAGTTAACTTCATTTAAACGGCTTTTTACACTGTCGAAATTCTCTATGATTTTACTAAAAACAGCTTCACTTCCAGACGAGCCATAGACAGAGATATCTCTTTGCATTTCAACAATATCTTTGTTTATGCTTAAGATGCTTACTGCATAATTGCTTATACGGCTAATATCATTGAAAGACACTTCAATTGTTTTGAGGCGCTTGTTCATCACAACAAAGCTTATTCCCATGACTAATATCACCAGCATTAATGCAAGTAATACTTTAGCTGCCAGTGACTTAGAAATGATATTAATCAATTTAATTCCCTATGAGTTTAATAGCTCATACCATTTATCTAAGCTGTAATCATAATTAGGCATTACTGTATTCCAAACGGCAATATTCGAAAAACGCTTTATATAACTGCCACCATCTCGCATCTGACCCGCTTTAACCGACACTTTTCCATCTGTACCTTGCAGGTCAATTGATGCAGCTTTTCCTTCATACCAATAATCCCATTCCGGCTTTGACATAAGCGGCTGACTGCGCTCGGGGTTAGAAATATAATAACCTTGGCGCGCAATAAATGCTCCAGGATAGCCAGATAACCACCAATTCATATACTCATATGCCGCATCTTTTACATGTCCTTGTGTATTTGAAGATAAGCACATAACCCCATGCCATGCACGGTACCCTTCTTTGGGAGAAGCATAAACAACAGGTATCCCCTGTCCTTTACATGCACTTACACCTGGAGAAAACATACTTTGAATATTGACCCGTTTCATTTTCATGAAATCTACAGACTGCGGAACAGACGTCCAAAAGCCAGCGAAATGACCTTGCCTTTTTTTCTCGAGTAGAATTGCAAATAGCTGATCTATTTCAGAAATACTCATATTGCCAATATCGTTGAAACGCATCAGTCCTTTGCCTTGTGCTGCTAAAGCTGCATCAAAGATTCCAATAGTGGGTGCATTCACTAAAGCCACTTTACCTTTGTTTTTTTCATCAAGTAACCAAGCCCATGACTCTGTTTCATAAGGAATACCTTGTTCTATAAAATTAGTGTTGTAGCCAAATGAATCAACATTATGGACATAAGGCATAAAACTAATTTGCTTTGTAGGTGTAGTTCCCAAGGAGCCATCGGCTTGAACATAAAGTAACTTGTTAGGTGAATCTCCGGCTCCTATGCTTGCTTCAGATGTAATCTTGCCTGTTTTAGTCAAAGGGTTAATTTCTTGCCAATAGTTTAATCTATCAATATCTAATGGCTGTATTGCACCTGCTTGCCATAGTATGTTGATTGAATCAGACCATTGCTCATAGAGATCGAATGAATTTGGGTTTGCAGCTGCTTTTTGTAGTACAGCAGCACTGCCCATTGGGGTAAACTCAACATTAATGCCTAACTCACGCATTGCGCGTTGTCTGAGCTCTTCTTGTAATGTGACATGCGTCCCCATAACACGCAGAGTGATTTGCTTTTTAGCAAAAACATAGGGGGCTTTAAACGCCAACGTTGATACCGCAGCACCTACGCTAAGAGTTTTCAAAAAGCGCCGACGATTTTGAGCATGATTCATTACATTACCCCAAATTTTTATATACATTAAGTATAGGTTAAATTTGAAGATAGCCTAAACTTAGGCAATCGCAATGTATTGTTAGGATTAGGGATATAAGTATAAAATTGCTTTAAACCTTATGTTTAAAGCGCTAAATGTCCTTTTGCTGCAATAATGGATTGTTCAATTGCCGTATTTTTAACAGGCTTTGATACAAACAAATCCATCCCCGCTTTTTTACAGGCGGCTTTATCATCTGCAGAAGTATTCGCAGTTAATGCAATTATAAACGTTTTATTTTCAGGACAAATACCATTAGCTCTCAGATAACGTGTTGCTTCTAAACCGTCAAGTTCAGGCATTACGCAATCCATAAATATCAAATTGTAGTTGTTTTGTTTGCATTTATTGATCGCATCGACGCCATCACATGCAAAGTCTGCGGTTAAGCCTAATTTTTCTAAATGGGCTTTCAAGACTAACCGGTTAATCTGATTATCATCAACGACCAAAATAGCGAGAGGAAGAGTTGTAAAATCAATATTACTTACATCTTGTTGTTGATGGCTTTGAGGTTGACCTTTTTCTAGAGGGAGTTTAATTTCAAAACAACTGCCTTTTCTATGTTCGCTGTTCACCTTAACTGTGCCGCCCATATAATCAATTAGCTCTTTAACTATTGCTAGGCCAAGCCCTGTACCGCCTTTTTTTCGATCTTTACTTATCTCTTGTGTAAAGGGTGAAAATAGCGATTTCATAAAGTTCTCAGTCATGCCAATCCCTGAATCAGTGACCTTAAAAGACAGAAACACTTTATCATTGAGCTCTTTAGCACTGGCAGTTAACGTTACCTCACCTTGCTCAGTAAACTTAAGTGCATTACTCAACAAGTTCGAGACTATTTGTGTAATACGAGTATTGTCACTGAAGGTCCAACACTCATCACTGATATCAATCGTCGCATCAAAGCTAAGGTTACTTTGTTGATACAAAGGAGAATACAAAGAAACAATATCAACAAAAATGGTTTTCAATAAGAAGTGACTAGGTTCAAGCTTAAGTTCGCCGTGATTAATTTTTGAAAAATCCAACACTTCATTAATAATATTCAGCAAAATATCTGCACTACGCAACGCTATTTTGAGTTTCTCTTCACGCTTTTGCTCTGATTTTTCATACAACAAAGTCGTTAACATGCCTGTAATACCATTGAGCGGAGTACGAAGTTCATGGCTTATTTTGGCAAGCAAAATGCTTCTATCTTCAAGTGTACGTTCTGCATCAGCTTTTTGTTTTTTAAGCTCTTCACGTAGCAGTACCGACTTAGTAATATCTTGAAAAGTACCAATTATCCGAACACAAGCCCCCTCTTTAAATTCAGCTTTTCCGACTGTTGATACCCATATAGGGTTGCCTTTAGCTGTTATCAATTCAATTTCAATATTCCAATCTTTACCTTGCTCAATAGCTTCTTTGACAACTTTCTCAATGGCTTGGCGGCTTTCGCCTTGTTTGTAAAATTGAATAGCATTCTCGAGATCGGGCTTGAAATCTTCAGGGACTTCATGAATAACTTTAGTTTGCTTACTCCAGTAAAGATTATTGGTGATTAAATCTAGCTCCCAAGAGCCAATTTTTGCCACCTCTTCAACTTGTGCAAGCATAGAGTTCTTTTTAATTAATTTTTCTGATGATAAATTACGAGCAAACTCATTGCCCAACCATTGAGCAAAAAGTTCAACATAATCATGCGCCTCTTCTGTGAATGGGGCAGTAGATTGTGCCGCTGAAAAGTTAACCGTACCAAACACGCTTTTACCAATGTGGATAGGCGCACCGATATAAGATTCTAATTGGAAGTTCTTGTAACAAGGGTGTTCAGCTATGTAGCTCTGTGACGCATGGTTAAATGATAATGCTTTGTCTGCAGCTAATGTGTGTGAACAATAGGTTCCTGCTACATCAAACTGAGCCCCAACAGGGATCGCATCGTTTGGAGAAACCACGTGAATAACTGTATATACTTGTTCTTCAACACGACTTACAATTGCAAAATCAAGATTGAATATCGCTAAGCCAAAATGCAGCAATTGCGCCACTTTATCATCAAAATTAGTTTGCTGATTCGATACAATATCGTGAAATTGGCGCAGAAAGTTCACAGTCACTCCTTGTCATTTTTTAAGCTGCGATTTTTAAGTTTTTAGCATACCAGTAAAATAGCTATTACACACTTTAAAACTTAGAATATAGAACTAAGATAATAACATTTAGCAACCCAAAAACATTATTAGCAGCCTTTGTTTTTATTATAAATTGGTAAAAGCCCGCATCTTAAACAATACTTTATACTTAAAAAATATAACTTTCTTGTCGTTGGTTTTTCTATGTCGCTTAGAACCCAGTTTTTAGCTTTACTAATACTATTGCTTTTATTGGTTACCACTAACACTGTTTTAGTTATGCTTTTAGATAAAGAAGGTAGGCAAAAGCACGAGGCAGTTGATCATACACACGAAATAATTGACGAATCAGAAAAACTTTACACCCAAATAGTTCATGCAGAAACAGGCCAGCGTGGTTATCTTCTTACACAAAATACATCTTATTTAACGCCCTACTACGACGGTATAAAAAAAGCAAAAACACACTTTTTAACCCTGACTAAAATTACAATACATCAGCGAGAGCAGCAAGAAAAACTATCTCAACTTGATGTTTTAATAAATAAAAAATTTGACGAGTTAGATTTAACTATTAATTTAGTGATGCAAAACAGTCCCTCTGCAATCCAAGCAGCAATGGAGGTTGTACAAAGCAACGAAGGGAAAGAGTACATGGAGCAAATTCGCAAATTAATTTCTGAATTTCAAAATATACAACGTGAAAAGTTAGATATAGAAATGTCAGATTTTCAACAACACAGTTTGTTGCTAACGTATCTAATTTCAATTCAAATTCCACTGCTTATTTTATTATGCGTTTTTTCAGCAGTTTTTATTAATAAAAAACTCTTCATTCCATTAAAGCAATTACTGCATATTACTGAACAATTAGAGAAAGGAGATAAACCTAACGTAAGTATTGTTTACAGGCATGATGAAATAGGTCACCTCCTTAAACGATTTCAACGTATGAGCAATATCATCCATAAGCGAACTAAAAGATTGAATTTTCAAGCAAAACACGACCATTTAACAGGTGCTCTTAACCGCTCAGACCTAGAACCCCATTTACGCCAAGCCATTAATACTTGTTCAGTAGACAACAAACTGGCACTAATTTTTATTGATATCAATAAATTCAAACAATTAAACGATAATTATGGTCATAGTATTGGTGACAAGGTGTTAATTGAAACAGCAAAACGTATCAGCTCTACTTTTCGAGCCGATGACGCCATCTACCGTTATGGTGGAGATGAATTTATCATCATCGTAGAAAACATCTCAAAGATTGAATATATAGAACCTATGCTTAATCATTTATTAAAGAGTTTTGAAGTCTGTTTTGAAATAGAACAACGTACTTTTGACATCGATTTAAGTATTGGTGTTGCTCTCTCTCCTGATCATAGTGACGATTGGAAAACGTTAATCAACCTAGCAGATAAAGCAATGTATAACGCAAAATTAAGCCACAACGCCTCATATTGTATTCATGGTCAAGCTTGAATGAAAAACTAATCGATTCAGCTACTTTTTACGTATAGTTTGCAAATATCATCATCACTATGTATAAAAAATAGACCAACTGTCTTCTAAGGTGTCACAATGCATATATTATTAACGGGTGGAACAGGTCTTATAGGCAAGCATTTGTGCCCATTTCTTTTGAACCATCATAAAGTGACGGTTCTTACTCGTAACCCTATCCAAGCGGCCGTCTTGCTTACTCACCAAGTTGTGGCTGTTAAGTCATTAGACGAGGTCGATTTTGAACAGGTAGACGCAATCATTAATCTAGCAGGTGAGCCTATTGTTAATAAGCGCTGGAGTGATTCACAAAAACGAGAATTATTAGACAGTCGTATTAAGCTGACCCAACAAATCACAAAAAAAATCAACCGCTGCAATTCACCACCACACACTTTTATTTCTGGCAGTGCGATTGGCTTTTATGGTCGACAAGGCGATTGCAAAATAGATGAAAGCTTTAATGACATATACCCCGAGTTTAGCCACGTACTATGCCGAGATTGGGAGCACGCCGCAACCAAAGCTGAGTCAGAGAAAACGCGCGTGTGTCTACTCAGAACTGGCGTGGTGTTATCAAAACATGGCGGTGCGCTCGATAAAATGTTACCCGCTTTCAAATTTGGTCTTGGCGGCCCTATAGGTCATGGTAAGCAAGGCATGTCTTGGATACATATAGATGATATGATCCAACTCATTTTATTTGTACTTTCTCATCAAGACATCTGTGGCCCTATCAATGCAACAGCGCCTAACCCTGTTGATAATAATGAGTTTAGTCAAACCTTGGGTTCCGTTATTTCAAGACCAGCAATGCTAAGAATGCCTGCTTGGGTTTTAAAGCTAATGATGGGCGAAATGTCTGATTTATTACTTCATGGACAATTCGTGATCCCTGATAAACTTTTAAAACATAATTATCGTTTTCATTATCCAGAACTTAAACCAGCATTAGAGAGTTTAAGGCTTTAAGTAAAAATCATTAGTTGATTTAATCAGTGTGGTACATAATAATTAATTATGTCGTAAAGTGGAATTAGGGATATTCATGGTGGACTTACCCACCATAATCAGCATTTCGGTATTACTGAATGTGGTTATTGGTGCCTTCTTATTGTCTCTGTATTTTTTGAGACAGCAACAAAGCTATTTGTATTGGGGAAGTTCGTGCCTGATTTTTGTATTAGCCCAAATTACAGCCACCTCACGTGTGTTTATTGACCTTCCAATTTTGACACACTTTATAGCCAATTTACTTATAATAGCCGCTCCACTAGCTGCAGTCTTAGGTATTCATGCCTATAACAATAGAGAAAAATACTACTTAAAACGTTGCTTATATCTTCTTCTAGCTACTGCAATGCTGTTATTTCCCATGTTTCAACTTGGTTTTGATCAATTTGTCACGACTGCAATTCTTGCCTTTAGTTTTCTCTACGCAGCGAATACTTTACGTAGACTAAATGTTGAGCGAATTATCCACTTGGTGCTCTTGCAGCTATGCTTTTTCATTCACAGCGCCATCATGTTTGTTCAATTTGGTCTTTTAGTGATGGAGCACTTTAACTACATAAAAGCAGACATATCACAAGTGTTTGCCATTATTCTAATTAGCCATATCATCATCACTACACTTACAGCAATGATCTGGCCATTACTCATGTTTTTAGAATCAGAACAAGTACTCAGTGATCTTGCTAATCGAGATTCATTAACTGGATTACTCAATAGACGAGCTTTTATAACTATTAGCAATAACTATTTGGAACAAGCAAACAATAGTCTCAGTGAATTATGCGCAGTCATGATTGATATAGATTTTTTCAAAAGAGTAAACGACAAGTATGGCCACGAAACTGGGGATGAGGCATTAAAGTGGGTCGCAAATAAAATAAAATCACAACTTAGAGAACACGACTTAGTAGCACGAATTGGTGGAGAAGAATTTGCAGTTATACTTCCAAGCACTAACCAATTACAGGGTGAAAACTTATCAGAACGAATTCGCTTAGCCATCAATAACGACTATTTTACTTTCAATGATCAACGCATAAAATTAACCATCAGCGTGGGCATAATCACCCATCAGTCAGGAAGCAATAATATAAACGAGTTACTTGCCCAAGCAGATAAAGGACTTTACAAAGCAAAAGTAAACGGTAGAAATCAAGTCGTTACTATGGCTTTTTAAAAATACTTCACGCTAAGCTTGTATTCAATGTACTTAATTCATTATTGACCCAGTTTTTGTCTAAACATTGCTCAAGGTTAAGCTCTGCGAACTTTAAGAAGCTACGAGCAGCATGAGAAAGATGACGATCAGTTCGCACCACGAAGTACCAGTGACTAGCAAGCTGAACATCAACTACATCAAGGATGCAAAAAGAGCTATCGTTTGTTGGCAATACATGGCGTGATACCACACCAAGCCCCATGCCAGAGCCTACAGCGACTCTAATCGCTTCGTTACTAGCCATTTGCACTGTATTACTCAACACTAAGCCACGACTTTGCAGCTCACTCTCAAATAGCATTCTAGTTGCAGAACCAGGCTCACGTAATAAAAAACGCTCCTTCATTAACTCTTTTAAAGTCACTTGCTGTTGCTGAGCAAGTGGATGGTGCATAGGAGCAATAAAAACAAGTGGATTTTGCAAAAATCGCCCAGCCTTTGCATGTTCTAGTGACGGCGGGTGACTAAATACATAAATGTCATCTTCTCCCCTTTCAAATCGAGCAAGTACTTCTGCCCTATTACCAATTTCCAGCGGTAATTCTACGTGAGGATGTAAATTACTGTATGGGCCCAGTAACTTAGGTAAAATATATTGTGCAGTGTTTACAATGGCTATTTTGCAACGCCCTCGCTCTCCTCCTCTAAGCTCAACTAAATAATCTTGATAATCATCGAATTGTCCAAATACTTGTAGGCACGTTTGATAAAGCGCGAAGCCCGCTTCAGTAATATGAATTTTTTGCTGATTAACAATAATTAAAGGTTCACTAATACTTTCTTGTAAACGCTTAATTTGTTGAGAAACCGTCGGCTGTGTTAAATGTAACTGCCTTGCTGTTTCACTGATCGAACGAGTTTTAACAACTTGCATAAACACTTCTAATAGCCGAAAAGAAATATGTCTTAGATCCATAATCACCACCCATAGATAAAAACCTATAAGATACTAGCATTTATTTAATTATTTACTATGCTTCTTTTTGTTTAAAATGACGACATTTTAAATTCAAAGGAGAATAAAGTGCCTGATATTGTTGTAATGTTTTTTATTTTGGGTCTAGCTGCAGGGTTATTGCGCTCAGATCTTAAAATTCCACAAGCAACTTACGAAACGCTGAGCCTACTGCTCATGCTAACAATTGGTTTAAAAGGTGGCATGGTGCTGCACGGCAGCTTGCATTGGAAATTACTGCCTGAAATGGGCGCGGTGATGCTTCTCGGTGCAGGTATTCCTCTTCTTGTTTATCCTATATTAAATAAATTGCTTGGTTTATCAGTAGCAAATAGTTCAAGTATTGCAGCACACTATGGTTCAGTAAGTGCCGGTACATTTGCTGTTGCTTTGGCTTATGCTGAGTCAAATGCTTTAGATGTTGGCGCTGAAGTAACACTGTATCTAGTCATGTTAGAACTGCCAGCAATTATTGTCGGTCTGCTGCTATTTCGCAGCCTTGGTAATGGCTCAAGTAAACATTTATCACTTAAAGCACTGTGGCATGAAACATTAACAAACAAAAGCGTCATCTTGTTAGTCGGTGGCGTAATAATCGGCATGATGTATGGCACTCAACAAGGTAGTCAAGTAACCAGTTTATTAACCAACAGTTTCAAAGTCGTACTGGCATTGTTTTTACTTGAAATGGGCTTAATGGCAGCTCAAACACTACGCCCTATCCCATGGCATCACTGGCGCTTAGCACTTTTTGCTCTTATTACTCCTAGTATTCTTGGCGCGATTGGAGTCGGTGTCGGAACCCTTTTACAGCTGGAACTTGGTTCAGTTGTTATATTGGCAAGCTTAGTAGCAAGTGCATCATATATTGCCGCACCAGCAGCCATCAAAGCAGCTATCCCAGAGGCTGACATTGGGTTGGCTATGCTCTGCTCCTTGGGCATAACTTTCCCATTTAATGTATTAGTTGGTATTGGCTTGTATCACCATATGGCATTAAATATCTGATAAACGTGCACTTTATGAATGCGGTTTCAGAAAAAGTCGTTTACTATTGGTAGAAAATAATGTGCAAGGATATGCCATGTTCGATCAAGAGTTAAATTCTGAGCAGCAACATATAAGTGCAATTTTTCAACGCTTATGCGAAGTATACCAAGTAACCAATAACACTGAGCTTGAGCAAGCTTTAGCTCTCACTCAAGGCTATAGCAAAGAATGTATTCAAAGCGCTATTGTCCCATATGAAGTGATTGATAAAGCGAGTAAACACGCTCAGGTTAGTTTTGATTATCTACTAAGTGGTAACCAAGATAATTTAATTAAACTAGAAGGCCCATTGTTACAGGCAATTAATAATGGGCTTTTAAAAAGTATCAAAAAAATGTCAATAGCGGGGTTAATCAAGGGTGAAAACCAAACTCAAGATGCACTCAAACAGCTAGCTGATATTCAAGTTAAACAGATAAAAAATGAACTAAAACTACAAAGCCAGATAAAATAATCTGGCTTTTAATTTTTTCCTTTATAGAGCTTGTTGTAGATCTCAGAAATATTATTTTGTTCATCGTAATACTTCTGCAACTCACCTAAAGATAGCTCTTTTAATTGCTGGTTTTTAAGATCAGTTGCTTCTACCCACTGAAACTTTTGAAGGCTTGTACTGTTATCCATCAGGCTACATATTTCGTTTTTCAGAGCCTCCGCCCTATTAAACAGTTTTATGGCTTTGTTGATATCCGTTTCTTGCTCTGCCTGTAGCGTACACCACACCACCTCAACAGATTTGCTTCTGATTTGTTCTTCAAAAATATTTTTGCGTGCTATCAGCCACGTGCTTACAGCTAGCAAAACAGCTAATACAACAATGGCTATGTAAATTAGTTCAAGCATGACGATCCCTCGGTAAACTAAATGTTACTATACACCCAAACTTAGTGCGCAAAACATCAGGAAAAAGCATTAATATTAATAGTATGGAACTGATATATTTCGAATAATCCGTGTTAAATTTTTGTATGAAATGGCCAGCTTGGGCTCAGTAAAAGCTTTAATTTTGTTTTAAGTAGTCCAGGAAATAACATTACGATAGCAAGGGTAAAACTGATATACAGTACGATAAAGCTGTAAATGTAATGTATGTAGGCATGTTCAGATTGAATATCTAACACAACAAACTTAAACCAAAGAATAAAGTGAGCTAATGAGAGAACTACTGTTAGCTTAATTACACAGAAAAATAATAACCCAAATTTATAGCTAAATTTTTCATGAAGTTTTGAAAGCACATACATGCTAAACAAAGAGGTTGCACTTAAACCGAGGTAAACATTCTGAACATTATCAACAGCATGATTATCTTGAATGTAAGTTAATGCATATTCCATTAATAATGTGGTGACCATATATTTGGTAACAACAACAGCAATAGTTAAAAAATCGCTAAATAGTTCATTATCTTTCAATGCCCGCAACATTGACAGTATGAGGGCTAAAAGGTAAGACAATGATATAATTACTTGATAAGAAAACACTTCTTTGTTTTCACTAGCCAGTAATGCTTTATTGTATAATTCTGCTAAATATTCAAACATAGTTTACCCTTCACAACAAACAGTAGGATATTACTATGTAGTAAAAAAAACCAGCTGTTTAAGCTGGTTATTCTGAATAGTCTATTGTTTAGTTAGGTTTTTTTTCTTTGACGATTACTATTCCACCAGAGCCTTGTAATTCTTCTTTTTTCTTCTCTCTGATGATTACTATACCGCCTGATCCTTGTAATTTTGTCGTATCAAAGCTTGAAGCTGGAGTTGCGTCGAATGCTAAAGTAGATAGTAATAAAGCTGATAAAGTCATTTTTTTGTTCCTTCATTGTTAAAGATAGTTTTCGTTAGCAAATACCGAGCCACAGAATACAAAACAGCTCAAAAACTAACGACACCTCACTATATAAGCATAAAATTTAACCGCAAGGCCATTTTTTATACAGCTCGTGTTTATAAAAGTTACACTAAACAGCCACATTACGTTTTACTCTATAAACTAGCTAGGCTCTATGCCATAATTCTGACAATTCAGAAAACAACTCAAAACGGCTCGACGCTTAGCAAGGTTTAATGCATGGCATATCCAGAACAACAACAACCAACAATTTACTGGCACGACTACGAAACATTTGGCGCAAGCCCGCAAAAAGATCGTCCAAGTCAGTTTGCTGGCATTCGTACCGATCTTGATTTAAATATTATTGGTGAACCGTTAATTGAGTATTGCAAGCCGGCGGCTGATTACTTACCCCACCCCGAAGCATGTTTAATAACAGGTATTACCCCGCAAATTGCGATGCAAAAAGGCTTAGTTGAAGCTGAGTTTATGGAAAAAATCCATGCTGAATTTAGCCAACCTAACACCTGTGTAGCGGGCTATAACAGTATTCGCTTTGATGATGAAGTCACACGTTACAGCTTATATCGTAACTTTTATGACCCATACGAGCGTGAATACAAAAACAATAATAGCCGCTGGGATATTATTGATTTAGTCCGAGCATGTTATGCACTGCGCCCAGAAGGTATTGAATGGCCGCTTAAAGAAGACGGTACACCAAGCTTTAAACTCGAACACTTAACCGTTGCCAATGGCATTGAACATGCAGCCGCTCACGATGCACTAAGTGATGTAACAGCTACTATTGCACTGGCAAAATTAATAAAAGAAAAGCAACCAAAGTTGTATCAGTTTTTCTTTAGCTTACGTTCTAAAAAAGCACTGGCAGATTTAGTTGATGTGTTTAACATGACACCACTGGTGCACACTTCATCACGAATTCCGGCAAATCAAGGCTGCACCAGCTGGATTGCACCAATGAGCTTTCATCCAGTTAATAAAAACGCCATTATTTGCTTTAATTTAACTGAAGATCCGCAAGTCTTATTAGATTTATCTGTTGAAGAGCTACGCACGCGCCTTTATACAAAACACAGCGATCTTGGCGAAGACGAAGCACCAGTAGGCCTTAAACTAGTGCATTTAAATAAGTGCCCTATTCTTGCGCCAGCAAAAACCTTGTTACCAGAGAACGCGGCGCGATTAGGTATTGACCGCGAAAAATGTTTACAAAATCTCGCTATTTTAAAAGCCAACACAGAACTTCGCGACAAAGTAACCGAAGTATTTAACGAACAGCGTGATTACGGCGAAACTACCAACCCTGACTATCAACTCTATGACGGTTTTACCAGCCATGCTGATAAAGCTAAATTTGCCATTATTCGAGATGCAAGCCCTGAGCAATTAGCCACAATGCAGCTTGATTTTGATGATAAAAAGTTTGCTACCTTGTTATTCAGATACCGTGCTAGAAACTGGCCACACACGCTTAGCCAAGACGAACTGGCAAAATGGCGCCAGTATTGCCAAAACAAGCTAATGCATGGCGAAGATAACCCTTCGATCAGTGGCCAAGATTTCATGATCACCCTTGAGAATCTGGCTCATGAAAATGATGATAACGAAAAAAATCTGCATATTTTAAAAGCGTTATACAATTATGCACAAAGCATGTAATAAAAAACGCGACAATAATTGTCGCGTTTTTTATTGATATTACTTTTTATGTAGCGCTTCAATACGCGCTAATAAACTTGAGGTGTCGTAGCGGCCGCCACCTAAAGCTTGTACATCGGCGTAATATTGATCAACTGTTGCCGTCATCGGCAAAGTTGCGCCGTTTGCCTTTGCCTCATCCAAAGCGATGCCTAAATCTTTACGCATCCAATCAACAGCAAAACCAAATTCGTATTCACCAGCCCACATTGTCTTGTAGCGGTTTTCCATCTGCCATGAACCTGCAGCACCTTTCGAGATGGTTTCAATCACTTTTTCACCATCTAGGCCCGCTTTTTTTGCAAAGTGTAACCCCTCAGCTAAGCCCTGCACCACACCAGCAATACAAATTTGATTTACCATTTTACAAAGTTGACCAGAGCCTACTTCACCTAATAATTGGCTAAAACGGCTAAACGCAGCCATTACAGGTTGAACAACATTAAAATCAGCTTCGTCGCCACCGACCATCACAGTTAATACGCCATTTTCTGCACCCGCTTGGCCGCCAGAAACAGGGGCATCTAAAAATGCAATACCTTGTAGTTTTGCCTGAGCGCCTACTTCACGTGCCACCTCAGCAGAGGTCGTGGTGTGGTCAACTAAATAGCTGCCCTCATGCATGCTTGCCAGTACACCATTTTCACCATAAACAACTGAGCGTAAATCATCATCATTGCCTACACACATGAAAACGATATCAGCCCCTTTAGCGGCTTCACTTGGCGTTTCACAATAATTACCTTGATACTCTGAAACCCACTTTTGCGCTTTAGCCGTTGTGCGATTGTAAACTGTCACGGTGTGACCTGCGTTGGCAAGGTGACCCGCCATTGGGTAACCCATTACACCTAATCCGATGAAGGCGACTTTCATTGACATAAAACTGACCTATTTGAGTGATAAATTAGTAATAATTTCATTATCTCAACCGAATAACTAAAAAGCGAATGAAAAAAAGTTCATTTAAACCGTTCAAAAACACACAGGTAAAACATGGATAGTATATATCGTTTCAATGCCCAGCTTGCATCTGGTGAAAACTTTAGCCTTGAATCGTTACAAGGTAAAACAGCGCTTATTGTCAATATAGCCAGCAAATGTAATTTTTCAGTGCAAATGGCAAGCCTTGAAAAGCTGTATCAGGACTATAAACAGCTAGGATTTACCGTACTCGGTTTTGCCTGTAATCAATTTGGCCACAATGAACCGCTTGATGGCAATGAGCTACAAGCCTTTTATCAGCAACACTTTGATGTTAGCTTTCCCATTTTTAACAAAGTGTTAGTGAACGGCCCAGAGGCCCATCCTTTATTTAATTATTTAAAATGTCATACCCGTGGAATAGCACAAAACCGCGCAATTAAATGGAATTTCACCAAATTTCTTATAAACTCAGAGGGTCAACTCGTTGCGCGATATGCCCCGCGCACCAAACCCGAAACCCTCAAAATGGTGATAGAGAGTAATTTAAATGATGAAACTGGCCTTATTCAGTGCGCAAAAGTATGAGCAACCGTTTTTTGAAAGGAATCTAACTGAATACGCTGAGTCTGTTTCGCTCAGTTATTTTGAGCAATCCTTAAACAGCAATACCACACCCCTTTGCCAAGGCTTTGATGCTGTGTGCGTGTTTGTTAACGATACAGTCAACAAACACGTCATTGCCGATATGGCTGCCCTAGGCATAAAGGCAATCTTATTACGCTGTGCAGGCTTTAATAATGTTGATCTTGATGCTGCCAAAGAGCATAACATCAAGGTTTGCCGTGTGCCCGCTTATAGCCCAGAAGCCGTGGCAGAGCATTGTATTGCCCTTATGCTAACGCTCAACCGAAAAACCCATAAAGCCTTTAACCGAGTACGTGAAGGTAACTTTGATTTAAACGGCTTGCTAGGCTTTAACTTATTCAAAAAAACCATCGGGATTATAGGCTGTGGCAAAATCGGCCTAGCACTGGTAAATATCTTAAATGGCTTTGGGGCGAAAGTACTCGTTTGTGACCCAATGGCTGGTGAAGGCCCTTACACCCTATGTGATTTAGACACATTACTCACACAAAGTGATGTCATCTCATTGCACTGCCCGCTCAACGAGCATACCCATCATTTAATTGATGCTAGCGCATTTAAGAAGATGAAAGACGGTGTCATGCTGATTAACACCTCTCGTGGTGCACTTCTCGATACCCAAGCCTGTATACAAGCGCTTAAGTCTAGAAAGCTGGGACACTTAGGGCTTGATGTGTATGAGCAAGAGTCAGAGTTATTCTTTAAAGATCACCGTGAAGAAATCATGCAAGACGATATTTTTTCACGCCTTATTAGCTTTTCGAATGTGTTAGTCACAGGCCACCAAGGCTTCTTCACCCAAGAAGCACTTAGCGAAATAGCCTGCACTACATTGCAAAGCGCCAATGAAATAAGCCAAGGTTTACCATTAACTAACGAAGTTATTTAAAGCAAGCGCACCTTAAATTAAAAAAGGCGTGAGGTTTAAACCCAATCCGTTCAGTAAATCTGCTGCTAGTGACTTAATATTTAATTAAAAAGCGCCATAATTGAGTTAGTTAACTTAATCATGGTGCTTTTTTGTGGGATAGAAATCTAGCCAGATGGACTGGCCTTCCTTCACTGAACCGTATATAGAATTGCAAGTAAGCTGTTGTAAAATTACTAAATGCTAGAGCGACTAGATAAACCCCGAGTAATCAAGTACTCCCCTGAAAGGTAGCTGGAATATCCAGTTGCAACACTGCCTGAACCAGCAAAATTGGTAGCGGCAATATCAAACATATCCATTTACGATGAAAAGCACCAAGCTAGCTTGCACGCTGTCGGTTGATTGTTTATTTACGCGAGAAGAAGCGCTAGCCTTTTGGAACAGTCTCATTCTTCAGCAACGTACGCTATCGAACATGGAATGGCTTCGCACTAGTAATGCAACTAGGGCTAGCTAAAAGGCCTGTAACTGCAGAAAAGATTATGTAATTCGGTAAATATAATAAAAATAGAATTGGTTGGATAAGAGATTGAAATCATTTGGTTGAATAGTGAAAAGACTCTAGATGAGTCTTATTCAGAACAAGGTACGATGAAAACTATTCAAAACTTATTGGGAAATTCGTGGGTATATATATACTTTTTCAGATGGAAAAACTTCCGATTGTTCATGAGTTCACCCTTCAGGGGAAACACATATAAACATTGGGAGATATCGACTCTTCCGATAAAGATACCGCGTTTGTATTATTATTCATAGGTTCATTGATGTCAGTTCAATTTATCTTGCAAAGAAAAAGCAATCCTAAATTAAATAGACAAAAATTGTTTACTTAATTTGGCCGAGAAAGCGTCTAAGATCTTTGCTTCTAAAGCTTCCAAAATTTTCTTGGGTGAAGCTACTAGTACCAAACCAACGCCTTTTCACTAGGTTAAAATTGATCGCCATATCTTCGTTATCGTGAACCAAAAATTCTAGATCGTAAGTATCTGCCTTTGTTCTTATTCTGATAAATACTTTTTCATATGGAGATGGACTTCTAGTAAACATGGCAGAGCGTGAGTTTTTAAGCGAATGCAAAAACTCCTGAAGTATTTTATCTGGAATATTGAACTGCTGTCTTTCCTGCCCAATGTTTGTATCCCATTTTGAAATTGATTCAATCTCTTGAACTGTTAGTAGAGACAGTTCTTTTAAAATATCTTCACCTGTGGATTGGGACTCGTATGAACTATACCAACCGTAGAGAATATAGAGGGGAATAGCTACAGCAAGGATTTTTTTAATAAAGCTTTTATCCATATTTCCTCTGTTGGCTAATAAGAAATGTGTTAAGCACTGCCGAATTTAAGTGGTTAGCATTGAGTATTTTTTAATTAAAAAACTGTATCACTTCTTATTATAGCGACATCAAAACATGTCAAAAATGCACGAAAACAACTACAACTCCTTTGTTGATTTGCGAGTTGAAGTTGCTTTAGCTGGATTAGCTAATAGTGCAGCACCATTTTAACTGAGCGGCTTAGGTTTAAACCCTACGCCTTTTACTTTTCCCTTGAAACTAGAGACTAGTAACTCAAGTTTCTATTTCAACAACGCCACGTTCACAAAAACCGCCGTCATTAATAGCGGACAAACAAAGCGAATATACTGGGCAAACCAATAATGGGGGCCGCTAGATACTTGATGCAATTTATTACCACGCTGCCATAACCAGCCAACAGTAATGAAGTAGAACAGTCCCATTAAAGGTAATTGGTACTGTGTAAGCACCATAATCACTAAGCCAAATAACCAGTCAAAGTTTAAGATGATAAGTGATGAAGCGATAAAGACGACTAGCGTTACAAATAAAGTCGCTTTTTTTCGCTCAATACTGTGATTCTCAACTAAAAATGCCACTGGAATTTCGGTCGATGAGATGGTTGATGTCACTGAGGCAATCGACATTAATACAAAGAATAATAAGCCAACGAGTAAACCCACTTGGCCCATAGTGCTAAACAGCTCAGGTAAAATCGCAAATATTAACTGCCCTTCACCAACCAATTTACCACCGCTAAATACCTCTACACCGTTATGCTGAGCAACAAAAATAGCCGGAATAATCAATAAACCTGCTAAAAAGGCCACACCGGTATCAAGTAGAGCTACAGTGCCAGTTAATCTAGGTAGGTTCGCATCTGGTTTTAAATAAGAGCCATAAACCATCATACATCCTACACCTAACGACAATGAAAAGAACGCTTGCCCCATTGCCGCAATAATTAAGTTTGCATCAAGAATTTGACTAAAATCTGGTACTAAGTAGGCTGCAAAACCATCCATCGCACCATCAAGTGTGGCGATATAAGCAATTAACGCCACTAATAACACTAGCAATAATGGCATTAAGCGGCGTGACCAAGTTTCGATACCTGATTTAACGCCTTTTAAAATAATACTCGCAGTAAGAATAAGCATCAGCGGTGTAAACACAAAGTTGCGTGCCATGGAGTCGCTGTGCAAAAAGTTACTTAACTCAGTAAAACCAAAGAAGTTTGCGATTGGCTCAAGGGCATAAGCGAGCATCCAGCCTGCGACAATCGAATAAAAGCTTAGCATTACAATCGCACCAAACAAGCCAATATAGCCTGCTGCAGCGCCTACTTTAGGCGCTGTATCTTGCCATGCATTTGATAATGCTTTTACAGGATTAGCTTGTGCTTGATGACCTAAATATAGCTCAGTATAAAGAGCCGGAAGCGCTAATAAGAAAATAACAATAAAATAAACAAGTAAGAATGCACCGCCGCCATGGTTTGCCGCTTGTGTTGGAAAGCCCCAAATATTACCTAACCCTACCGCCGCACCAGAAGCTGCTAAAACGAAACCTAATCGACTTTGAAAGCCGTCACGAACTTGTGCCATACACCTACAAATCTGTTATTATTTTTCCTCATTAAACCATAATTACAGTCAACTGCGTAAACTATTTGCGTTTGTTCGTGCCTATAAATGTGCATCTGCTGTAAAAATAAACAAAACTAAATACGAGCCTTCGTGTAAGCGTTAAACCATGAGCTGTCACTACTTTTCGAATACTCTTATCATCGAGCAGCAAAGCCAATCAACGGCCAAAAAAATTATGCTGATGGATGCAGCACGTATTGATGTTGCAAGTTTACCCGTTGATAAATTACTCAGTGAGTTTGAATTAAGTGTGCTTGAAAAACGCAAAGTCCCTGCTGCCAAGCAAGAGTACTTAGCGACTCGCTTAACGTTAAAATATTTGTATCAACACGCTTACCCTAATGACGATTTAGCCCTCAATGAAATATCGAGCCAGTTTGATGACAAAGACAGCAAGCTAAAGCTACATACCCCGGTTAGAGAACCTGTGTGGACCTGTTTATCTCATTCAAATGGTTTAATCGGTGCAGCTCTTAACCCAGAGCAGCAGCTATTTGGTTTTGATATTGAACAAAGCAGCAAGCCTCGCCCTTTTATCAAACTTGCAAAGCATTTTTATCATCAAGATGAAGTTGACTTAATTAGCCGTTTTGACACTCCCGATGAGCAGGCACAGTGCTTTTTTAGAATCTGGACATTAAAAGAAGCGCTTGCCAAAGCAAGTGCACAGCCAATTGCGAAACTACTTGCTCCTAATGTATTTGAAGAATTGAGCAAACATAATTTCAGCGCGAATAGTAACTCTATTGAAGGCTTTGATATAAGTGTTGTGGCACAAAAAAGCACTGACTGGCAGTGCTCTTTTATTAACTTTAACGAGTTACGCCGCGACTTGGCTTTCTAATAGTCGGCTATGAATAGCCTGCACGACTTCATCTGACTCGCTTTGCTCAACTAAGAAGCACAAGTTATGTTTACTTGCACCGTGGCAAATTAAACGAATATTAAAGTCACTTAATACCTGCATTAAGTTCATTTCTTGCTGACGTAATTGAATTTCAGAACCAATTAAAGCCACCAGCGTCAAGTTGTTCTCAACCGATACATGACAAAACTCAGAAAGCTTATCTAAACAGGCTTGATCAAGCTCAGGACGTGATGCATTTGGCGCGTTATCTAAAGTAATTGCAACACTGATCTCTGAGGTAGTAACCAAATCAACCGAAATATTAAACTCACTTAAAATGGTGAATACACGTGCTAAGAAACCACTCGCAAGAAGCATTTCTGGGCTTTTAACGGTTAATAGAATTTGGTTTTTACGCTGCGTTACTGCACGAATACCCGGTTGCTGAGACTTTTCTTTTTCAATCCATGTACCGCCTAATTGCGGCTCACGGCTTGAACCAACAAACACACTAATATGGCTACGGCTCGCTGGTAAGATAGTTGCAGGATGCAGCACTTTTGCTCCAAACGTGGCCATTTCTGCCGCTTCATCAAAGCTTAAGCGAGCAATTGGGCTTGCTTTGGCGCATAAACGCGGATCAGTACTGAAAATACCCACAACATCGGTCCAAATATGCACGCTTTTTGCGTTAATTGCTTCAGCGAGTAATGCAGCACTGTAATCTGAACCACCACGCCCTAAAGTCGTTGTTTGATTATGTTCATTGCTACCAATAAAGCCTTGAGTTACCACAACTTGCTCATCAAGTAGCGGCACTAAATGCTCTTTAGCAGCCGCAGCGGTTGCTGCAACATTAGGTGTTGCTTTAGCAAATTGGCTATCTGTTTTTAGCACCTTACGTACATCAAAACGCACCGCATCAAGACCTTGACCACGTAATACTTTAGTGAACAAATACGATGATAAACGCTCACCAAAGCTCAGTAGCTCATCTTGCTCAGCTGCTGACTTAACCCCTTCTGATGCCAAAGTTTGAAAAGCCTTAAGCGTTTCATTAAAGCCATGTGCTAAATCAGCATCGAGCGACAGCTCTGCCAAAATTGCTTCTTGAATGGCGACTACGCCGGTAATGTGCTCATCACGCTCAACCGCGCTCAAATCACGTTTACACAATGCAACTAAATGGTTTGTCACGCCAGCACTGGCACTCACAGCAACAATACGTACTTGGTTATCAGCACAAACGATTTCTGCGCAGCGGCTCATAGCATCAAAGTTAGCTACACTGGTACCGCCAAATTTTGCAACAACGTAATCTGATTTTGTATTGGCGGCTAATTGGGTATTCATGTCGTCTCCTTTTGTGGAAAACTATCCACAGTAAATCAAGAAGAACTCGGCAAGGGGGTGCTTTGAAAATAAAGAGTAGTCCATGCCAGAAGCTCTCCACCTAGTTTGGTGACAGTTTTGAGGATTCAGCCCCATAAACCGAAAAATAACCGTGACGTCCGGATAATTTTCTCGGCGAGTACTTCCCTCATTAATGGTCATCGGCGTTCGTCACCTCACATTAACTACCTAAGTATCGCACCTCTTCTGAATGTTAAGTTAACACCTGGTTAAAATAACAAAGCCTGCTGTTAAAAGCAGGCTTCGAAAGTTAACGTTTAGACGTCTAGCTGTCAAGTTGTTTTATGAAATTAAACTGCCCGCTAAGTGCGAACCGTAATAACCTACTGTGTATGAAATCAATAAATACACCGACATTCTTAGGTAACTCATAAATGTAAGCGCTTTTACTTTACTCATAGCGATAATACCCGCCGCAGAACCGATAATAAGCATTGAGCCACCTACCCCTGTTGCGTAAGTAAATGATAGCCATTGCTGTGGACTCATCACAATATCTGCTTTTAAGAGTGCTGCAGTTAAAGGTACGTTATCTACCGCCGCCGATAATAGCCCCATTAAGTAATTGGCATATTCAGGCGCCATCAATTCATAAAGGTTAGTAAATTTAGCAAGCATGCCAACTTCTTTTAATGCGCCAACCAGCAATAACACACCCACAAAGAACAATAAGGTGTCGTACTCAATTTCACGAATATAATCGATGATTTTTTTGTTCACATCTTTTTTGCGCATTAAAAATTGCGCAACCAAAAACATCAGTGATAAACCAAATAAAAAGGTTAATAGCGGTGGCACACTATAAAGTACGCTTAAAGTTAACGTGGCTATGATGGTCGAGAAGAAGATAACCGCAATGGTAATATCGGTTTTTTCTATACGACGAGCTGTTTGCTTTTCAAATACCACATTACCCGACATACCCACCGATAACATTGCCGCTAACAATGCAACACTTGCAAGTGCAGGTACAATTAATAATAACAAGTTAGCAATGGTGACTTTTTCGTCTAAGAAAATCATTAGCGTTGTAACATCACCCGTGATCAACGACACCCCACCCGAGTTAACACTGAATACAATTAAGGTTGCGTATTTTATTAATTTTTTAGGATCTAACTTCAGTGACATCACTACCGCAAGCGAGATTAAAGTTGCGGTTATGTTGTCTGATATCGATGAAAATAAAAACGCAAAACCACCAATCAAAAACATCAGCTTTCGTTCACTGATTTGATTTGGCATAATTTTATGCACAATATTCTGGATAAAGCCTTTAGAGTTTAAATACGCTACAAAGGTCATCGCAGCCATTAAAAATAGCCACAAAGTCGCGATTTCTAATATATTGTGATCCAGTTGATGTTGTATGGTTTCTGGGCTTTGCCCATGAATCGGAGAGATAAATAAGATAATCCAGCATAAAGTACCAAAAAAAAGCGTCGTTTTGGCCTTGTTAACATGGATAATATCCTCTATAACGATAAGCAAAAATGCCACCGCTATCAGGGTTAGGATAAGTGGGGTTACCATGGTGTTTGAACAACCTTTATAATAATGTAAAAATTGTAAGACGAGTGTTTCGGCGCGGATTCTAGCAGCATCGACAGCATAAAACTATTCTCAATTACATAATTTACTACTAATCGCTAACACCAAAGTCTGAATTTACTGGAGCCTTATGATCCCAGCTAAAAAGTTATTAAATACCCTTACAGAGCATTGGGGGGTGTTAGAATTATTATTTAAACGTTTTAAAATGGCTGATTTCAGCTTGAAAGACGTACAAAATGCGATAAAACAAAAACAACCCACTTGGTCAAATGAACGCATTTATAAAGAAACAAATCGTTTATTGAATCAAGACATCATTATTCCACTGGCTAAGTCATCGCAGTTAGAAATCAACCGCGCGATCGCCGATTTTGCAACTTTCTTGCTACAAGAAGAGCACCTAGGTCTTGCCCAAGAAATTAGTGTGCTCGTTGATGACCTTGCTCGCCTTGGTAACCGCCTTGCTAAAGCGGGTGAAATTGAAGATTACGACGAGCTACGCCGCTTTAGCCGCATTATGGATGATCGGGTTCGCAAAATAATGAAATTGTTTGCCCATAATGAAAACGCAATTTTAAATATTGTTGAGCAAGCCAAAGCTAACAATGCAGTGCAATCTTTGCAAAAGCGCTATCAAGCAGTCATTGAAGCGTTCGATGAATACATTGAACCTATGCTTGAAATGGTTGATATTCGTGGTGATTTTCATGCTTGCTTTCACACCATCGAATCGCAAATTAGCACGCAAATAGAGCAAATTGACCGCCTAGGTAAGTCATATCAAGACAAGCGCATGCTTGAACAATTACGTACCCGTATTTTAGAAATGCATTTAATTGGTCGTGAAAGCTTACGTAAAAGCGCCGATATGCTGATGCCGCTGCGTGAAGAATTACGCCGCAATAACCTAATTACTCGCCAAGCGGCTAAAGTGCTTGGTTTAGTGCGTAAAAATGGCGTCGATAACATGTTAAGTGCGGTACAGCCTAATTTTGTTTCCGACGCACAGCGTTTTTCACTTGGTCAGCAACGTCATATCGTGGCCTATATGGCAGGCTTAGTCGATTTTGAGCACGATGAATATCAGCTTCCTGAACAGGATGATGTACCTGCGTATCAAAGTCCGCATATTCCTGATTACAACGATGTTAAAACCCAATTTAGAAAACGCTTTAAAAAAGCCAGCAAAAAAGCTCAGCCACTCCTTAGTTTTTTAGATGAAAGCTACCCTGATCTAGAGGCTGACGAAATGCTGTTCTTGTATCAAAAACTAATTAGCGATGGCGACCTTGAGATAAGCCAAAGCCAAGAGAAAGTAAAAATAAAAATTGCCCAGCAACACTTCTCTCTTTACCCATTTAACTCATCGATTGCTGACGATAAAAAAGCAACAGAGCAATAACCATGACAGATATTAATTTAGATGATTTAACGCATCTGCAAGCTATTAATAAAAAGCTCACATCAGGCTACCACATTAGTGAGCAAGACACGCTTATGTGGCAAGAGCTTGACCAACACATTGATGCTTATCGCGCGTTATTTAACGCCCTTGGCCATGACCTACAACACGATAGCCGTGGCTTTTACTATTTTGGCAGCGACGAAAGCACCCCAAACATGGGTAAAATTTCGCGTGCCATTGCCCTGACTATCTACATCTTGATTGAGCACTATGCCAATACGGGTAAAGATCCAATGCGTGCCTTGTTTGATGAAGTAAACGACCTAGAACTGATGCAAACCTTAGTGCAAATCAACAAGCACCTGTTTGATCAATTAGAAATCTTCTCAGGCTCAGATTTACGCAAAGACGTTTACCTGCGAATGGTACGTTTAGGTCTTGCGCGCGAAGTAGAAAACGGCTTTATGCTGCAAGCGCCAATTTATCGTTATATCGATGCATTAATGGAAGTAAACGAAGAAACCTACTTAGGAGATGACGAATAATGCAAAGCCAAAGCCTTTACGGACTCAGCAAACTTGCGCTTTTAAATACCGCAGGCTATGCAAAATGCGTGATCCCGCTGGATAAAAGTAGCTCAATCTGTGCGCCAAATAATACCGGTAAAAGCTCGGTGATTAATGCTCTGCAATTTCCACTCATTAATGATTTACGTTTAACAGAATGGGATGGCCACGATTTAGACGAAACCCGAAAGTTCTACTTTTCGTCAGATCAATCCTATATTTTACTTGAAGCTGACTTACCTAATGGTCCTGTGGTGATTGGTGTTGCCGGCCTTGGTAAAATTGCCGGATATGCGCATCAGTTTTTTTGCTACCAAGGTAAGTTAAACCTAGAGCACTACACCCAAGGCAAGACCATTGTAAAATTCACCAAGCTCTTTAATCACTTAAAAGAGCAAGGTTTCAATCCAATTGAATTAAAAGCGCAAGAATTAAACGCCCTGCTCACTGGCGGCGCAACTCCGTTTGATGGCGATATCAACTTAAAGATGATCCCCCTCAATAACGTGCAAGACTCAGCGATTTACAAAGAAATTTTCCGCCGTATTCTTAACTTGCATAAGTTAGGTGCCAGTGATGTTAAGCGCTTTATGCTACGTGTATTTGAGCGTCATATGTCAAACTCACGGGTCGACTTTTATGAAGTGTGGCGACGTTCATTTGATAAAGTGAATCGCGCTAAACGTGAATTAAAAGCCCTTGAGTCAATGCAAGAGCCAATCGCAGCTCTTGAGTCTATGCTTGAAAACCAAACAGTTTTAAAAGGTAAGCTTGCTGCCTATGCGCCAAAAATTGACCAAGCACTGATTGACTTTGAAACCTATCAACAAGAGCAACTATCTGAGCTAAACATTGCCCTTGAAGATATCGAACTCGAAAAGCATGAGTTCGAACAAAAGCAGCAGCTGTATATTCAGCAATCGCGTGATATTGAACGTAAACAAACACAAATTGAACAATGGTTTTTAGACTATCGAGCGCTTAAATCTGAGTTTGAATTGGTGAATAAAGCCACCTTAAAAGTAAGCCTTACGCAACTTAAGCAAGATTATGAATCGCTATCGCATTCATTAAGCAGTGCCCAAGGTCAAAGCTTACACACCCTTGATTACCGCATTAGCGAAACACAAAAGCAAATTAAGAGCTTAAAACTGCAGTTAAAGAACCTCGAGTTCAATTTATTCACCCGTATGCGTGAAGATTTATCTTTGAAAGAAGTTGAAGAGATTTCGCGTATTCTAAACCCAGATATCTTATCGTTTGCCACCACCAGCAATGGTGATGTTGAGATCACAGACGAAGATGCCTTTGGTGAGTTTTTAGAGCAGTTATCGGCCAATGTTAAAGGCGGTGTACTGACTCTTCCTGGCGCGACGATTAAACTTAAAAAGCTAAGTCCTGTGCAGATGCAAACGGGCGAAAATAAAGAGCAATTAACCGCGCAACTCGCTGCTCTTGAAAACTCACTGAAAGAGTTTAAACAGCAGCGTGAAGTCGCTGCGAATGTCGCCGAAAAGCAAAAAGAAAAAGATGCCCTATATGATGAGCTAATGGCCTCTGAAGAAGCATTAAAACGCTTTGAACAATTTGAAGTGATGCTGCAATCTGTCGATGCACAAACTCTACTAAAAGAGCAATTAAATGCAGAGCGCGAACAAGTTGACGACTATCTGCAAGACATTCAAAAGAACAGTGGTTCAATCAGCGACCGTCGCTCAATTATTAAATCGAAAAAAGATCTGCTTGCGCGTCAAGCTGACCGTTTACGCCAAGTTAAATCAGAACGTATTGATCACACTCTTGATTTTTATTCAGGCAAAGTGACGCCATACATGATTGAGATCAGTATTGATTTTGATAATTTAAGCGATCTCATTCATCACTTTAACAAAGACTGCCAAGAACTACGCAACTTTGATATCAACGTACGTAACACCTACATGCATATTTATAATGCGGGTATTACTAAGTTTGATAACGAAAACGATGAGTTTACTAAATACGAAAAGCTTATTAGCGCGTTTCATAACATTGATAACGAGCGCGATGCTGTTGAGCGTCAAGGCCGAGTTGCGTTAACCGAAGTAGCCGCCACCATTAAAGGTTTGCGCGAAGACCTAGATCGCCTACGCCGCGAAATGAATAGCTTTAATAAAGGCATTAGTCAGCATCGGATCTCTAACCTTCAAGCATTCAAAATTAATGTTATTCCGCGCAAGATGTTAGTTGATAGCATTGATACCATTATCAGTACCTCAAACCAGTTTGAGCAAGGCGATACCCTAGACCTATTAAGCCAAGAGCCTTACAGCGAGTCTGCGGTAAACGAAGCGAAAGATCATTTAATTAAACTTGCCTCAGAAAAAGCAGGTTTAACACTGACCGACTTATTTGATATTCGTTTTGAAGTAGTAAATCGTGCCGGTGAAACTGAACACTTCGAAAAAATAGACTCAGCCGGCTCTAACGGTACTCGTATCACCATTAAGCTACTTTGTGGCATGCTGTTTATTCGTTATTTATTAAGTGATCAAGAGCAAAACCTGTATCGTATTCCGATTTATATCGATGAAGCAGCTGATATCGACCCACAAAACCAAAAAGCAATTATCGAAACAGCTCTTAGCTTTGGCTTTGTGCCGATTTTTGCCTCAGTTAAACCACAAGTCAGCTGTGATTACATCGTCCCAATTCGTACAGTGAAAGATGGTGCGCAAAACTGGGTTGATGAAAAAGACTGGATAGAAGTTGAACACAGTGCTTAATTGCAAAAATTAATCATTGCTTTAGTCAAGGATGGTTATACCCAAGCCACCTCAAGATGCAGCATTCAGCGTTTCACAGGTGCTTAATATCAAGGCGTTACTTTGCAACAATGGCAGTCCTTTTAAGAAGTAACAACGATGAGAGTAAGTGCCTGAGAAGCGCCCAAAGGGTTGGTTTAAAAGCGATTTATACTGCGTTATTGATTTTAACAATAGAACCACTATTACTTGCAATCAATGCCTTGCCTAAATCACTTTTAATCCCAACTGAAACTCGCACCTTGAGGTGGTTTGGGTATTTATTACAAACTATTACTGACTCTTTTGTAAATTTACCGTAAATCATTTAGTTGAATTATTACTGTTTTATGTTATTAATTTAAATGATGGAAATTTTGCCAAGGAGCAATCAAGATGAAAAACTTATTAATCGCATCAACAGTGTTACTTTTAGCGGCCTGTGCTAAGACACCTAGTTTGGATTACGACAAATCAGCAGATTTTAGTAATTATAAAACCTTCTCATGGGTACCTAATGCTAGCCTAACTGAAAACGTAGTAAACTATCAAATTAGCCCTTTAACGGAAAAACGTGTGCGTGAGGCCGTAAATGCTCAGCTTGAAAAAAATGGCATGAAGTTAGTTGATATGGCACAAGCTGATGTACTTTTAAACTACCATGCCTCGGTTGATACCAAAATTAATGTTCAAACAATGAACATGGGGTATAACTATTGGGGTGTTGGCCACAATACGTATACTGTTACGAATGAATATGATGTTGGCACATTGATTTTAGATGTTGTTGACAAATCATCAAATCAACTTGTTTGGCGTGGAGCTAAAGAAGGTCGTTTAAAAAAGAAACAGTCGCCACAAGAGCGCACTGATGCAATCGTAGATACAGTTGCAGACATTCTTAGTAGCTTCCCACCACAAAAAACTGATAACATCTAAATTCTGTTTTAGTTGAAAAACCGTGCGCCTAGCACGGTTTTTTATTGTCGTTTAAAAAGTTCACCTTTTTCTCCTACATTGTGCTTTATAAGTCAAAATAACTATAAATAATTCGCAAAACTTTCTGGACGAAAGAGCTAGATAGAGCTCAAGCACAGCATTTAATCCGAAAATTAATCATTGATTCAGTCAAGGATAATTATGTTTACAAACTATTACAGTACTTTTTTGTAAATGTGCCATAGTTTTTAAATAATCATTCCGTTGAATTATTTTTATGTTATGTTATCAATCAAGTAGTGGAAATTTGCCAAGGAGCAAACAATATGAAGAACTTATTAATCGCGACGGCTGTATTATTTTTAGCGGCCTGTGCTAAAACGCCTGACTGGGATTACGACAAATCAGCAGATTTTAGTAATTATAAAACCTTCTCTTGGGTACCTAATGCGAGCTTAACTAAAAACGTAGCGAACTACCAAATTAGTCCTTTAATGGAAAAACGTGTGCGTGAAGCCGTTAATGCTGAACTTGAAAAAAGCGGTATGAAGCTTGTTGATATGGCACAAGCAGATGTACTGATTAACTATCATGCATCAGTTGATACAAAAATTGATGTAGATACCTTCAACGTAGGTTACGGCGCACGCTGGAATTACTGGGGCATGGGTTATAACACGCAAACAACGACTCGCGAATACGAAGTGGGTACATTAATTTTAGACGTAGTTGACCGCGCTTCTAACCAGTTAGTTTGGCGTGGCGCTAAAGAAGGTCGCTTGCAAAAGAATCAATCACCTGA
Organism: Pseudoalteromonas thalassia; assembly: GCF_049257215.1. NCBI lineage: Bacteria > Pseudomonadati > Pseudomonadota > Gammaproteobacteria > Alteromonadales > Pseudoalteromonadaceae > Pseudoalteromonas > Pseudoalteromonas thalassia. The sequence goes on along the minus strand of NZ_JBMMUE010000019.1, from coordinate 16,916 downwards.
AAAGCGCACTGAAGTTATCAATGAAACCGTTGCTAACATTCTAAGTAACTTCCCACCGCAATCTATTAATCAAAACTAAACACCTTGTTAGTAAAAAGACCGCGCAATTAGCGCGGTTTTTTATTGCCTATTGAAATCTGGTTGGAGTGGTATAACTCAGTGATTCAGATACAATACCCGCAATTTTCAGTGCGCCTAACTAGCCCACTACCCCAGATTAAACAAAATAATCAAGAGAGTTTTAGATGGTACGCGCAGTACAGCTTACACTTCCCGCTTTATTCGTCACTTGCTCAGTGCTAGCAGAAGACACTAACAACATTGAACAAATCACCGTTGAAGTTTCAGCAACCGCAAATAAAGAGCCTGTTGGTACCTTTGATGCGCCGGTATCAAATTTAGAGTATGACCCGCGTGTCGATTTGCAATCACGTAATATGGCTGAAGCACAAGCTGATGTAACTATTCGTGGTGGTATTTTTGAAAATACAGGCTTTCGTGTTGGTAGCAGCACGTTATTTGACCCTCAATCAGGTCACTACTTTGCTGAAATTCCTATTGCGCCGCAGATGCTAACAGGCCCTTCAGTGCTTACAGGTGCTGATAATGCTCTTTACGGTATGAATAGCTCGGTTGGCACGGTTTCATTTGGCTGGCGCCCTATCACAAGTACCGGCAGTATTTCACTTGGCACAGGTACGAATGGCTTTAATTTACAAAGCATTCATGCTGCCCATAGCCAAAAGCTGGATAATAAACCAGATTGGCGATTAGGTTTTGAGGGTGAATACTCGCACTCAAAAAGTGATGGCTCAATTGATAATGGCGATCACGACTTTGAACGTGCCTCAGCGCGTATTCAACTTGCAAGCTCTACTTCGCAAACTGATTTTATGTTTGGACGCCAAGAGAAGTTTTTTGGTTGGCCAAACCTTTACACACCATTTAATTTTAACGAAACCGAAGATCTTGAAACCAAGCTTTTCATGCTCAATCACAAGCAAATTTATGGTAAGGGCAATAGCTTTGAAGTGACTGGTTATTATCGCAAACATAACGACCATTATGTATTATCTCGTGAAAACCCAGCTGTTTTTGAAGCGTTTCACGAAACCACGGTTAAGTCATTGGCACTCTCTGGGCGTCACCGCTTAAATAACCGCTATGCTATTAATTATACTGGCCAATTTATTGCAGATGAAATTGAATCAACGTCTCTTGAAAACAACTTTACGTCACGCAATTACACTAAGCTAAGTATCTTGCCTGAGTACAAATCAGCCCTTACAGCGAACAAAGAGCTTACTGTACGTGTTGGTGCTGCATTTGATGATACAAACCGTGATAGCTCTGATACCTCCTTTATTGCCGATGCCAGCCTTAAAGTAGCTCATCAAAATGGCAGTGAACATACCTGGTATGCGTCATACGCCGAAGCAACACAAGTTCCCGGTTATACCGCCATAGGCGGCAGCGAAACAGGCGGATTATTCAGAAGTAACTACAGCCTTGAGCGCGAAACCACCGATAACCTTGAACTAGGTTTACTAATTGAACAGTCTTCGTGGCGTTTAGATTCAGCTATTTTCTACCGTAAAGATAAAAACCTGACAGATTGGACATATCGCTTTGATGCAACCTCAGCTCGTTTTGCAAACCCGGTAGATATAGACACCTTAGGCGTTGAGTTTTTAGCGAATAAATCGTTCGAAAGCGCTGAGTTGATTGCCAGCTACACCTATTTAGAAAAATCAGAAGACTATGGCATGGCAGATATTGATGCGAGCTTTTATGCGCTTAACTACCCTGATCACCGTGTAACACTGGGTGCAATATGGCAGCCAATGAATGTGCTTGAGCTACGTATTGATAACGAATGGCGTAAGCAACACAGTAACCGCCTGCGTAGCTCTGATGATGAAGCCTTCTTCACGCAGTTAACGCTAAAGTTCACCCCAGCCCAGCTTGATAATGTGTTTGTTACCTTTGCAGCTGACAATATTTGGGATGAATCATTCGAAGAAGTACCGGGTACCCCCGGTCGCGGAGAACAATATACGCTAAGTGCTACCTATACGTGGTAAGTAAAAACAATAATGCCAGTCAATTGACTGGCATTATTGTGTCGCATCCATTTCTGTGATTTTTAAAACAACATCCTAGCTGAAACTATTTAAATGCCTTGACGAAAACTTTGGCTAAAAAACACAACTGATCCCAGCAACCGTTAAAAAGTGTTAAGAGTTTAATTTTTAGGTCATCTGCTCAAGCTCGGTAATCAAATAAAGTGCTTGTTCGTTAGTGGTGCCACACACATCAATAGTGGCAGAAAAGTCACTACACACCTTAGGCCTTGATTCATCGCCAAATAATTTACATAGATTATTATCATCAAGTTGAATACAGCGCTCTCCCGCCGCTTTCCCGTTGGGCATCCCAGGAATTGCAGAGCTAATACTGGGTGCAATACAACAGGCGCCACAGCCTAATCTACATGCCATTTTATCTGTCATTCAGTACCTCTTATAGAACCTTTGTAGCGCCTTTGTAATATGTGTAATGGTTTGTTACATCTTCGAACGCCTTGTAAACACTTTATTGCGTATGCTTAGCCTATCAAATTTATTTTTAATTACCGTCAACCGTGAGGGACTATCCCGTGGCTAGTAAAAAACAAATCATTCTCCCAATCGCCGTATTAGTCGGCGGACTAGGAATGGCATTCGCATTTGCTTCAATGAAGCAGCCGCCAGCAGAAAAACCTGAACAAGATACGCGTCCGCTTGTATCAATTAAACCTTTAAGTTTTGATGCTGTAACACTCGATGTAAAATCATACGGCATTGTCAAACCAAAAAACCACACAGACCTAGTTGCACAAGTGAGTGGCCAGGTTGTCTCGCTGTCTGAACAGTTTGTACAAGGCGGATTTGTTAAGCAAGGCGATATTCTAGCACGTATTGACCCAAATGATTACGAAGCTGCACTCATTGAAGCAGAAGCAGGTCTAGCGCAAGCAAGCTCTGCTCTTGAAATTGAACGCGCACAAGTCTCTGTTGCACAAGCTGAGTGGGACCGCATCAAAGGTGACTCAAACCAAGTTATCCCTTCTGAGCTTTATTTACGTAAACCTCAACTTGCGGAAAAACTTGCAAACTACCGTGCAGCACAAGCCAGTGTTAAACGCGCCAAACGCAACCTTGAGCGCACTTACATTAAAGCGCCATACGATGCGATTATTGACGAGCGACTAATTAGTTTAGGCAGTGTAGTAAACCCAGGCAATAGCTTTGGTAGCCTAAGCTCAACATCACTGGCTGAAATTCGCTTACCTGTTGCAGATAAAGACCTACAATACCTAAACAATCAAGGTATTGGTGCTAACGTATCAATTAACGCTGAATTTGCAGGTAAACAAACAACGTGGCAAGCGACTATTGTTCGTAGCGAAGGGGTTGTTGACCAACGCAGCCGTATGAATTACCTAGTAGCACAAGTAGCAACGCCTTATGAGCAAAAGCAACCTCTGCGTTTTGGCTCGTACATTAATGCCACCATTGAAGGCCGTGCATTAGACAACGCAATTGTTGTTCCGCATCACTTAGTTAAAGACAATAAAGTAGCCGTTTTACAAGATGGCGAAACCCTTACTTTTAAAACACTTAACATAGTGCGCGAACAAAATGGCATGGTAATCGCCGATAATGGCCTTGCTAATGGTGAACAACTTATTACCTCTGCTCTTGAATACCCAACTGAAGGCATGGCAGTCAAGCTAGATAATGCAAAACTAAGTGTGCCAACAACGCAGTTAGCGTTAAAAGAGGAATAAGCCATGACCACGCACAGAGAAAAAGGGCTTATTGCCTGGTTTGCTCGCAACCCAGTTGCTGCAAACCTACTTATGATCTTCATTTTAGTGGGCGGCTTATTGACAGCAATGTCGGTGCGTAAACAAATGTTCCCACAGTTTGAAAGTAACTGGATCAGTATTCAAGCTGTCTACCCTGGGGCTGCGCCACAAGAGGTAGAAGAAGGTATAACCATTAAGGTTGAAGAGTCTTTAGAGGGCCTCGAAGGCATTAAACGTTTAATTACTTATTCAAACCGTGGCTTTTCACAAGCTTGGATAGAAATCGAAGAAAAATACGACCCGCAAGAAGTACTCGACGAAATCAAGATGCAGGTTGATTCAATCAATACCTTCCCTGCTGAGATGGAACGCCCTATTGTTCGCCGCGAAAAGTTTGAGCAAGAAGTCATGATACTCGCTTTGTATGGCGATATGAGTAACTACCAGCTCAAAGAGCTTGGTAACGACATAAAAGATGAGCTACAAGCTTTACCACAAATAAACTTGGTCAACTTTTACAGTGGCTTAAACTACGAAATTGGCATTGAAATCAGCCCAGATAAACTACGTGAGTATGGTTTAACTTTCCGTGATATTGCCACAGCCGTGCGTAGCTTCTCTGCCAATATGTCAGCGGGTCAAATTCGCTCTGAAAATGGCTACATTTCAATGCGTGTTGAAAACCAAGCATATCGTGGTAAAGAGTTCGAAAATCTGCCTTTATTACACCTACCTGATGGCGCACAGGTGTTATTAGGTGATGTAGCAACAATTAACGATGGCTTTGAAGAAGGCTTACAATACTCTAAGTACAACGGTAAAAATTCACTGACTTTTGAAGTAAATGCATCAAAAGATCAAGACATCACTAAAGTTGCTGCGGTATTAAAAAAATACCTAGCAGATAAAGCGCCACAGCTTCCTGCTGGTGTAAAACTATCACCGATTGTTGATTTAACTTACTACCTTGAAGGTCGTCTAAACATGATGATCGACAACATGGTGTGGGGTGGTATTTTAGTAATGGTGGTGCTTGCCCTATTCTTGCCACTGCGCTTAGCATTTTGGGTCATGATGGGTTTACCTGTGTCATTCCTAGGTGCATTTTTAATGATGCCTCTGGGCTTTATAGACATCACTGTTAACTTAGCTTCTTTATTCGCATTTATACTGGTGCTGGGGATTGTGGTTGATGACGCCATCGTGGTTGGTGAGTCTGCTAGTGCTGAAATTGAAAAACACGGTCACAGTCTCGATAACGTAGTACGCGGCGTAAAACGCGTTGCGATTCCAGCAACCTTTGGGGTGTTAACCACAATTGCCGCATTCTTACCACAAACATTGGCATCAGGCCCTGGCTCTGCGTTTTCTAAAGCCATTGGTGGTGTAATTATCCTTTGCTTAATTTTCTCATTGATTGAGTCAAAACTAATTTTACCGGCTCACTTAGCGGCTATGAAAAATAAACCTGCAAATCCTAAAAACCCGTTACACCGTTTACGCTTAGGTATGGATAAAGGCCTCAAGAACTTTGTTGATAATTACTACACTCCATTTATTGGTCGCTGTATTCACTATCGCTACACCGTGATTGTTGGTTTTATCTGTGTACTTATTGTCAGTGGCGGTATGTTTGCGGGTGGTTTAGTGAAATTTGTTGCGAACCCTAAAATTCCGCATGATTTCCCTCGTATCTCTGTTGAAATGAACCTATCTTCATCTGAGCAAGCAACTCTTGAAACAGCACAAACAATTGAAAAGCTGATTTTAGATGTCGATAAACAACTTGAAGAGCAATATGGTCAAGCAATGATCCGCGACTTATCGGTTAGTTTACGCGGTCGTACAAGTGCTCGTATCATGGCAATTTTAGTTGAACCCGATTTACGCCCTATTGATACATTCCAATTAAGTGCTATGTGGCGCGAACAAATGCCACCATTACCGGGGGTGAAAACACTTAATATTGAAGATAGTATCATGTACGGAGGTCGTGATGACGGCGATGTGAGCTTCCGCCTTGAAGGCAAAGATATCAACAAGCTAAAAGAGGTTGCGGCTAAGTTAAAAGAGAAATTAAATAGCATGGAAGGTGTGGGTGATGTTAATGACTCACTACAATCAGCAACCGATGAAGTACAACTTGAACTTAAACCGCTTGCTTACAGCTTAGGCTTAACGCTATCGGATGTGGCATCACAAGTCAGTTTTAGTTACTACGGCCTTGAAGCACAACGTATTTTACGTGATGGTGAGGAAATTAAAGTAATGATCCGCTACCCTCGTGAATCTCGTGATGCAGTAAGTGACATTACAGATGCACGTATCATTACACCCACTGGCGTTGAAGTGCCGCTTGCTGAAGTCGCTAAGGTTAATATTGTTGATGGCGTAAACCGCATTCGCCGTGAAAATGCTAAACGTACCGTAAACGTATGGGCTGCGGTAAATACTGACCAAGCAGAGCCGTTTGCCATTGCTAAAGAAATTCGTGACGACTACTTACCTAGCCTATTGAAAAGTTACCCAGGTGTAGAAAGTAATGTAGCTGGCCGTATTCAAGAAGAAATGGACAGTGTGGCAGAGCAAGTACGTGATTTTGCATTATCAATGATGATTATCTTTGCGTTACTTGCTATTCCACTACGCTCATACTCGCAACCATTCATTATTATGTCGGTTATTCCATTTGGCGTAATTGGTGCGATGTTCGGTCACATGATCTTAGGTATGACGATGAGTAGCCTATCGGTATTCGGTATCATCGCTGTTGCCGGGGTTGTAGTGAATGACTCGCTAGTAATGGTCGACTTTGTTAATAAAGCTCGCGCTGAAGGTGTAGCAATTAAAGAGGCTGTCATGCAGGCTGGTGGCCGACGTTTTAGAGCTATTTTATTAACCTCAATCACCACATTCATTGGTGTATTACCAATCATTATGGAAACAAGCTTACAGGCTAAAATAGTTATTCCAATGGCGGTTTCACTTGCTTTTGGTGTGTTATTTGCGACCGTTATTACACTGATATTAATTCCATGTCAGTACGTTGCACTTGAGGATTTTAAACGCCTAATAAGTAAACTGAAAGGTAAAAAAACACCAACTGAATCTGAGTTACAGACAAGTAGTAACTAATAATATTCCACTATCCCAACCTAACGCTTGGCAAAGTAGTTTGCCAAGCGTTTTTTATATCTATTCACTTAATTAACAGGTCTATTTTGAGACAATAAAACCTCGTTGATTACAAGGCAAAAACTTTGTTATTGAGTTGTTCTTGCATTGCTATTGCTCTGGTATTCATGCTGTCGTAAATAAGTAATTTTTAACGATAGATTTAATTCATCAAAATGACTAAGAATTACTGCTTGGTAATATATCTACTCACTAGGTAAAGTGTTCTGTTTTTAATATTAATACGGATCACTATTACTAAAAAATAAGTAAATTTGTTCCTATATTTTGTATTGCTTTGCTAAGCTTAAATTAGCATTTAATAAATGAGTCTCTGGCTCAAACCTAATACGTTATAAGGACATAGCTATGAAATTTTTTCGTCAAACGGCTTTGGTTAGTTGTTTTTTATTAGGCACACCTGTATTAGCCGAAAACCAATACTTGCAACAACAGCTTGAACCTATTCTCATTGGTGAATCACACACCATTGAAGAACAGCAGATCCACTCCCCTGAAATGACCATTGCCACATACAAGGCAAATGGCTTTGAGCAAGTTTGGGCTGACATTAAATATGCAAAGCAAGTACTCAACTTAATCGCACAGTCAGAACTTGAAGGTCTTTCACCCAACGATTATCACTTTGATACATTACTGGCACTTATAGATGAAGTAGATAAACGTGGCACTGATGCAGCCGAGGCACAGTTTGACGTACTAATGACTGACGCAATTATGACCTATGCGAAACATTTGATCCGCGGTAAAGTTAACCCAAAACAGCTAGCATCTACATGGAACTATGAACAATTTGATGTCAGCCCTGATGCTGCAGCAGCTTCTTTACTCAAACATGTCAAATCTAAGAGTCTTGATAAAGGATTAAACAACCTTAAGCCCGTATTACCCCATTATCAAAGGTTAAAGAAAGCGCTAGTATTTTACCGAGAGCTTGATGCAAAAGGTGAGCTACCTGCAATTTCCTTGCAAAGTAAAGCACTCAAACCGGGTCAAACAGACCCAGCAGTGCCGCTCTTAAAACAAAAACTACATCGCTTAAATTATTATACTGGTAACCTATCTGATGCTCACGAGTATGATGATGAACTTGTTAATGCTGTCAAAAAATTTCAATACGCTCATCAAGTTGATGACGATGGTATTATTGGCGGTGCAACTTTAAAACTTCTCAATAAGGACTACAGCGAATATGTGAATGATATTTTAGTTAATTTAGAACGCATTCGCTGGGTTGATAATACGCTCACAGAACGTTTTTTGATCGTAAATATAGCTGGTTATAAGCTGTATTTATTTGAAGATAACAAGCTTAAATGGCAAACCAACGTAGTAGTAGGTCGAAATTACACAAAAACGCCTATTTTTAAAGGTCAAATGAGTTATATCGTGATGAACCCAACTTGGACTGTTCCACGCAGTATTTCAGGTGGCATTATCAAAAAAATGAAAGAAAATCCTAACTACCTAAATGAAAAAGACTTTGTTGTGGTTGATAGCCGCCGTAACCCAGTTGATAGTGAGAGTATTGATTGGGCAAATGCAAGCCGGAAGAACTTTCCGTACTGGTTTGTACAACAACCATCAGAGAATAACTCACTAGGCCAAATTAAATTTATGTTTCCCAATAAATACTCAATTTATTTGCACGATACACCAGCAAAAAGCCTATTTCAGCAAGACCAACGTGCATTTAGTCACGGTTGTGTAAGAGTCGATGATCCTTTCACCTTAGCTGAAAAAATCTTAGGAACCTCAGATAATTGGTCTCGCAGTGAGATTGATGACACTATTGCCGCAAAAGAAACTAAAAAAGTTAGCTTATCTAAACCATTAGACGTGCTATTAATGTACTGGACTGTCTCAGGGAACGATCAGGAAGGTCTTCATTTTTATAGCGATGTTTATAACCGCGATGCTGAACTATTAAAAAAGTTAACTACGCCATTAGCTAGTAATTCAATTTAAGGAAAATTATGAAATTAAGCCGTGTTATTTTTTATCTATTTTTCGTTATCAATGCCCAGCGGACTCTAGCCATTGAGCTAAGTGACACGTTACATAGTTTAATTTTAGATGCAAACCAAGTTCTGACTCTTGATAACACGGCTGATTTTACTCCTACTGCTGTTTCAGATGTTGAAACAGCACGACTAGGACCAACCAGCATTGCCATAAATGCGCCCAACAATGCGGGTTTCTACAACCTAGTACTGAGTAATGGCAAAGTCACTAAACACTTGCTCATTATCGTGAAAAAACCTTTCAATTCAGACAATAAACAATTGAATAATTACCAAATAGGGCTATACCCTGCCCCTTATAAAAATTACCCACAGTACACTGCGCCAAGCGGATTTATCGAAATTTTTGAAAAAGACTTATCACGCCAGCTTACTCCTCATGTACAAATTAATAATGTAATTTGTAAGCAAGTGAGTGGCTTTCCAAAATATTTATATATAAATAACGACGGCTTGATGATGCTCGAAGAGTTACTCACGTTTGTACAAAATGAAGGGATTAAAGTCAGCAAATTTGCCTTTATTAGTGGCTATCGAACTCCCCACTACAACCGCTCTATTGGTAATGGCAAACACAGCCGACACCAATATGGTGATGCCTTTGACTTATATATAGATGAGAATGGCGATGGCCGAATGGACGATTTAAATGGCGATGGAAAACTAACGATTGCTGATGTTGATGTACTTTATAAAGTGTTCGAAAAATTTCAAAAACAGAGCCGCTATAACGGCGGTATCGGTCGCTATAAACCCGCCTCTCACCACGGTGGTTTTGTTCACATAGATAATCGAGGATTTACCGCTAGGTGGTAATACAATCTTCTTATAATCCTTGTTTATATATTATCCGATTGCATTATTGCTGCTTGATTGCTAAGTTATTGTGAGGAAGGGAAAATCACTGTGAAGAGGTGATTTTAGACAGTGGTATTGAAGAAATTTAATCACCCTACTCAATGACACACAACCATTAGTTAGAACAACACTCTATCTCAGCAACGGAGATCCAATAAGCCCCACTGGTTATTGGCAAGCACTTCAAAATGGGAGTGTATCTGTAGTGCATTACAGTAATTTAGACCACACCAGAATGGTAAGCCTTATCATCAAGCCATGCGCAATGAGGTTTTACATAGGTTAATGTAACCAACAAATAACAAGGACAGTAATGAACATATTCTGTAAGAAATTAAGGTTGCTTGTAGTTTTTTATTTACTCGCAACTTCAAGCATTGCACACAGCCAAAACATGCAGGCAGAGATGGCTGATTTTATCCAAGGCTTTCATGACTACAAGCAGTTTAATGGTAATGTTTTAGTCGCAAAAGATGGAAAAGTACTGTTTGAACAAAGCGTTGGCTATGCCAACTTTGAATGGGATATAAAGCATAGTGATAAAAGTAAATTTAGAGTTGGTTCAATTACCAAACAATTTACCGCCATGTTAATTCTGCAATTGGCACAAGATGGTAAACTTAAACTTGATGATCACCTTGCAAAATACCTACCTGACTACAGACATGATATAGCCACTAAAATTACTCTTCGCCAAATACTTAATCACACCTCTGGTCTTGGTAATTATACCCAAGCTAAATCGTTTCGGGATGAGTACAGCCGAAACCCCTACGGTGTTGATGAATTTATTCGCTTACTATGTAGTGATGATCTAGTGTTCGAGCCCGGCACTGAGTTTCGTTATAGCAATTCTGGCTATTTTATTTTAGGCGCGGTAATCGAAAAGGTAACAGGTCAAAAATATCAAGACGTATTACAGAAGAATATTTTAGATCCACTCGATATGAAGGATACAGGCTATGATTCTCACAATAAAATCATTAAATTTCGCGTATCGGGTTACGACAACGGCCTAGCAGGCTATAGCAATACTGATTATTTAGATATGTCTATCCCGTATGCTGCTGGGTCTATGTATTCAACAGCACGAGATTTACTAAAATGGGATCAAGCTCTTTACTCGGATAAGTTATTGAACAAAGAGTATAAGAGGCAGATGTATCAAGTTTCTGAGCAAAGAAATTATGCGCTTGGTTGGGAAGTAACAAACCTTGATAAAAGCACCTACGGAAAACCCCTAACACGTATTCAACATGGCGGTGGCATCAATGGTTTTAATGCATTTATAAGTAGGATAATCGAAGACAAATTATTGGTTATCATTTTAAATAACACCGGTGGTGCGCCACTCACTCCCATGACTAATGGCTTACTTGCAATCTACTATGGCAAACCCTACGAAAAAGCGACAGAGCATGCAGATAGTAAACTTTATAACGCATTTAAACATGAAGGTATTGCAGGGTTAAAGAAAACCTATCAGCAACTGGTGAGTGATGATAATACGCCAAGAGAAAGATCGCTAAACTACTTTGGCTATGAATTAATGCAGATGGGTGAGCTAGACGCCGCAATAACAGTGTTTGAACTCAACAATCAATCTTATCCAGAGTCCGCAAATACGTTTGACAGTTTAGGTGAAGCATATTTAGCAGCTGGTGATAAACAAAAAGCATTAGCAAGTTACAAAAGTGCGCTAAAACTTAATCCTGACAGTGAAAGTGCTAAACAAGCTATTGAGAAATTACAATAAATAAAGGCCACAAGAGTGGCCTTATTTTTTTACTTACGACTTAACGCTTTTAACAAGCCTGTTTTTGCGTTGCTTGGAGGTAGGCAACTAAATCTTCAATCGATACAACAGGCATGTTGTGCTCATTGGCAAACTTGCTTACTTCAGGCAAGCGAGCCATTGAACCGTCTGGATTCGTTAATTCGCAAATAACACCAAACGGTGTTAAACCCGCTAACTGCATTAAATCAACCGATGCCTCAGTATGGCCTCGGCGCACTAATACACCACCCGTTTGTGCTCGCAGTCCAAACACATGTCCTGGACGAGACAAATCTTCAGGCTTTGCATTGTCAGCTGTTGCCGCTTTAATGGTGGATACACGATCAGCTGCTGAAACGCCGGTTGTCACGCCCGTTTTAGCTTCAATGGTCACTGTATACGCTGTTTTGTTCTGACTGGTGTTATGCTCAACCATTTGTGGTAAATCAAGCTGTTTAACACGCTCATCGCCCATGCAAAGACACACAATACCGCTGCCTTCACGGATCATCATGGCCATTTGCTCTGTGGTCAGGTGCTGTGCTGAATACACAAAATCACCTTCGTTTTCACGGTTTTCGTCATCTACTACAAGCACGCCTTCACCCTGCTGCAAAGCAGCAATAGCACGTTCAACGCGTTCAAGTGGTTCGCCAAATTGGCTAAGTAAAGAAGACTGAATCATCATTTTTAATACCTATTAAATTAAATATGAAAAGATTCAGGACATTGAAAGGCACAGCAAAAAAGACCACCCACAGGCAGCCAATTACTGTTTTATAGATTAACTATATTTTCTTTCATCCAAATATACCCAAACTACCTCAATATTCAGAATTCAGCGTTTCTCAGGGGCTTAATATCAAGGCGTTACTTTGCAGGAATGGCACTCCCTTTTAAAAAGTAACAACACAGAGAGTAAGTTCCTGAGAAGCGCCCTTCGGGTTGGTTTAAAAGCGATTTATTCAGCGTTATTGATTTTAACAATAGCCATTCTTTGCAATCAATGCCTTGCCTAAATCGCTTTTAATTCCAACTGAACCTCGAATATTGAGGTGGTTTGGGTATAAGACCTCGGCTCTGGCCTCTCACCAGATCTGCTGACCTTTAACCAACGTTAAAGCGCTCGCGGGCTCACTTAAATTTAAAGTATACCGCCGGTGGGGAATTTCACCCCGCCCTGAGAATGCTGCTTAGCCATAAATATGAATAAGCCTCGCTATTCTATACCTATAATAATTAGTTATCGAGTACCCGCTTATCTAAAATCCCTTTTTCAATCAGTTGATTGAGAATCGCCTTGGTTTTTTCTCGGCATATATCACGAACTAAACGAACTGCGGGTGTTATTGACTGACGGCTTGGGCATATTAGCCAAAGCTCTGCACATAAGTGAGGGTAATTTTGCATTACTGGCACTACCCGCCCACTTAATAAATCATCACTGATATCAATACAAGATTTTACTGCTAGGCCTTTACCAGCCACACACCAACGCCTTACCAAGTCACCATCGTTAGATGCTCGGCGGCCTTGCATTTTTACCTTAAAACGTTCGGTTCCATCGGTAAAATCCCAGACATTATTAATGATATCTTGCAGTTGATAAAATAAACCTTGATGCTGGGTTAATTCATCAGGATGTGTTGGCGCGCCATATTCGGCAATGTACTCTGGGGTCGCACATAACAGTCGTGGCACATTACAAATTTTAAAGCCATATAAGTTTGAATCAGATGGCGAGCCATATCTAAGCGCAAAATCAACGGAGTCTCGGTAAAAGTCGACATTACTATCGCTAATATGCGGGCGCATACTCAGCTTTGGATATTCATCAAGTAACTCATCTAACCAAGGAATAATAATATTGCGGCCTAAATCTGACGATAGTGCGACTCTTAACTCGCCCTCAATTTCATCATGCTCACCTTTTAAGGCAAGTGTCGCTTGTTCTAGCATGAGCACAGCTTGCTGACACTGTGGTAAAAAACTTTCTCCTGCCGCAGATAAGCGCAAATGACGGGTAGTACGAACAAATAACTCAGCACCCAGCGCAGCTTCAACACGTTTAATTGCCGCACTGGCGGTAGCGGCTCGCATGTCTAATTTTGCTGCTGCGGTTGTAATACTGCGAAACTCAGCAACCTTGAGGATTAATTTGAGATCTTCAACCAGCATATTAACTAAAATTTTTTGATAATGTTTATTCGATTATGCGCTTTATCGCAAAGTATGCAAGGCGTAAACTGCACCTAATTGTTATACATGCGGGAGCAAATCATGACACACCCTATTATTTCTGACTTACAACGCCGTTACACAAGTAAGCGTTACGACGCTTCAAAGCACATTAGCCAAGCAGACTTAGCTGTAATTTTAGAAGCATTACGCTTATCGCCATCGTCTATTAATTCTCAACCATGGAAGTTTGTAGTCATCGAATCAGATCAAGCTAAGCAACGTTTGCATGATAGTTTTGCAAATAAGTTTCAGTTTAACCAAGTACATGCAAAAACAGCATCACACACCATTTTATTTGCTTATAACCCAAGCTATAAACGTGCTGATTATGAAAAGGTAATCGATGCTGATATTGCCAATGGTCGTACAAAAGCAGAAAACAAAGAGCAAGCATTTGGCGCATTCGCCTTCGTTGATTTAAATACTGATGAGCAAGGAGTTAATGCACATTGGACTAAAGCTCAAACCTACATTGCTTTAGGTAATACCATGCATACTGTCGCTCGTTTAGGTATAGATTCAACCCCGATGGAAGGCGTAGATAAAGACTTACTCGGTGAGCTATTTGCAGATGAATTAGGCGGCTATGTTTGTGAAGTAGCGCTCGCAATTGGTTATCACGAGCCTGAGCAAGATTATAACGCTGCATTACCAAAATCGCGTTTAGATAAAGATGCGGTGATTAAGATTGTTTAACAAACCTTAATAGTTACGCCTTTTAATGTAGGCGTAACTTAGAATGGCTATTATAAATGAGCCTATAAGCTTTTAATTAGATAGAAACTGCCTATACACTTTTTCATCCAAGCCTAAATTGGGACAAACCAAGGTTTTATCCTTCACTTTTGATAATGATAGTGTTTCATTATTAACAATAACAGCTTGATATTCTAGTGAACAGTTATCTTCTTTTGTTACGGACCATCTCGACAGCTTAACTAACGGTGATGGTGCTCCAGAAATAATATAAACCTCTGTTTCACCGTATTTTTTAAAATTCAATAAATTATCATGAACTTTCACTAAACTGCATGGAGTAATTAACCCCAATTTCTTTTCTGTATTATTTAACTTCACTGTACAACTTTCAGAATTTACATAAAGAGCACTTTTCGCAGTTGAACAGGACAAAAGTAATATCATGCCAAGCAATAATAATTTTACTTTCACACTAATATCTCCCAAAACCAAACTTGGTCACCTAGTTCTAGCCAATCAGAGCTCCCCCCCTTAAGGTATTCACCATCCCATAAATCAATGTGGTCAGTGTTACCCCAACCATTCATTATGAAGATAATACCTTTTTTATCTTTTAACGCAGACAATGCACCCCCTTTTATTACTTTCTTTGATCCGAACTCCTTACAATTAGGAGAGTCAATCCAGTTTGCTAATTCTTGCGCAGCTAAAATATGCCTGGGGCTATGCTTCAGGCCGGGGTAACATCTACGTTGAGGGTACATAGTATCGAATGAAGAAGTATCGATTCCTGATTTTTCTAACGATACCCCCATCCTAATAGCACATTGATTTTGAAATAAAGATTTATCACAAGGTGAGTTAGGATAAGGGTGGTTTTTCCAAAGTTTGCTAAATTTAATTATCATAAAAGGTCCATTTTTTATTTAAAAACCCATTATAGGAACTTTAAAATAATAAACAACCCAACTAAAGTTTATACAATCAAAACTCAATAAATGATTTGGTTGGTCTTTAAGTACATATTGTCTTCACAACCACATTACTCGCTACACCTTCATACAAATCTGCCGTTATTGTGGCAACAGCACCATTTATTAGTGCTAAATTAGGAGCTACGTGGCCAATATCGGCATCAACGATAACCGGGAACAAATTGCCTTTAAATGCAAGCTCTATTGCTTGGTATTCATCAAAGTAGCAGTCGTTATTAATTGCAGGGCTGCGACCAAATATCACCGCGTTAACATCAGTAAACACATCATTTAGCTTTAAAGACAATAAACACCTAGCTAATGCCATCGGGCTAAGTTCCGCATTCTCTAAATATAAAACTAAACCTTCTGGCGCATACTGCTTTTTAAATTCATGCAAAGCATAGTAATTTGAGGGTAATAATAACCCTAACGTGTCTAAACAGCCGCCAATAAGCCGTCCAGAAACTTCAATTTGACGTTTATCCTTATAGTTAATACAGCGCCATTGGCTCGGTGCATTTAGATTAAATTTTGCATTTGGATTTGCTTTATAGTCAATTGCCTCTTTTTGATAGAAAGGAGAAGCAACTTGATGTAAACACTGATTTTCTTCCAGCTCCATTGCATTAAATATATCTTGCAAATGCTGATCGGTGTCATCTGGATGAATTTGCATTAAGTTTGCGGCGTGTAAAGTCGCCCAACCACAACGAGTCGTTAATGCACATGCAAAGGTGCTGATATCTGAAAAGCCAACCAACCATTTAGGTTTAGCATTATTAATAGCGTTAAAGTCAAGTAATGATAAAATCTCCATGGTGAGATCGCCTCCCCATGGCGGCATAATCGCTGCAATCGAGTCATCAGTTAAAAACTGCATTAATTCTTCTGCACGTTGCTTTGCAGGGTTATGCTCTTGACGTAAGCATGCCCCTTCAATGATTGTAAACCCTTTCGCTGTTAAACCTTGAAGTACTATATCTAATCGCTTATGAAATGATTCATCAACACCAGAGGAAAAAGCACAAATGGCTATTTTGTCACCTTTGGCTATTGGCTTAGGATACTGAATTTTAGCCATTACTACTCCTTTATTCCGTTTAACGAGCCCCCAACGTACCGAATAAATCCACGCCTGTAAACAGGCATAAAAAAACCGCGGTAGTAAACTGAAGTGACCCCCAATAGTTGGACATTCCAATTACTGGGGGTCTTTTTATGTCCAAACATCACCGAGCATTCAAGCTCAAAATAGCTGAACTCGCTTTGTCTGAAAGCTCTTCGGCGGTAAG
>NZ_JBMMUE010000018.1:0-89807 GCF_049257215.1 Pseudoalteromonas thalassia | reverse complement strand
AGATACTTTTGCGTCTCAAGGGCTGTGCATTCTACGCAAGCCGTTATTTTTGTCAACACTTAATTTTGAGAAAAGTTTATTTTTTCAAAACTCAGTTTTACTTGACTCAATCGACTCGTTGTTTTGCTTGTTTGTAAGCAGTCCGCCGTGTCGATGGATGCGCATTATAGGGAGATCCGAATTGAGATCAACTGTTTTTTGAAGTTTTTATGAAAAAAATGACTGTTCGAGCAAAATACGAACGAAACGGGCAAAAAGAACACTAAAAAAGGCCCTTATGGGCCTTTTCTGTTTATTTAACTATAAGCTTCCAACCTGCTTTTGCTTGTAGCTTGGTCTCTAATTGCAGTTCACTGGCCATTAATGGGTGATATTTTAACCAATCGCCATCAAATGTCAGTGTAAGGGTGTTTTCATTAACACTAAGATCGAGTGCTGGCAGTACATCATCTTGGCGACGCATTGATAAGATCACTGCGATCCGAACAATTCTTGTCAAACATTCAGCTAATTGTTCATGACACCCTAGGTATGCAAAGCTGTTTTTTACCAGATCTGCACGATGCGCGTTCGCTACAGCAGTGATCAGCTTATGCTCAGATTGTGAAAAACCTGGCATATCGGTGTTTTCTATAATGTAGGCTGTGTGCTTATGATAAAGTTTATACTCTATTAATAAACCTATCTCGTGCAACTTCGCTACCGTTTTTAATAACGCAATTGCGTTGTTATCAATTGACTGCCACTGCCCCTTTACACTCTTTGCTAATTGCTCAGTAAGTTGTGCAACTCGGCAGGCTTGATTTACATCGACATGATAACGAGCCATTAATCCATCAACCGTACGCTTACGAATATCGTGGTTATGTAGCTCTGGTACCATGCTGTAAAGCACACCTTCACGCAATGCGCCGCGAGCAAGGCCCATCTGCTTTATAGCTAATGATTCGAATAAGGCGATTAAAATTGCAAGTCCAGATACAAACACAAGGCGGCGTTCTTCACTTAAACCTGCAAGCTCAAGATCTGCAATTGTTTCAAATTGCACTGATTGCTCTTTGATGGCATACAATTTATCAAGCGTTAAGAGTTCATCTTGGTTTTGCGCAACCATGATCTCTTGAATTGCTTGCACTGTACCAGATGCTCCACTCGCTATTTGCCAGCCTGCCGCTTTATATTCATCAACAATTTCAGCAATCACATCTCTGGCAGCTTGAATCGCGGCTGCAAAATTTTCGTTACTCAGTTTTTGATCTTTGAAATAGCGCTCTAAAAAGGTGACACAGCCCATATGTAGGCTTTTATAGTGCAGTGCGTCAAAACCTTTACCTATAACGACCTCTGTGCTCGCTCCACCAATATCGATAACAAGTTGCTTTCCACTACAAGCTGATGTGTGCGCCACGCCTTTGTAAATCGTTTTGGCTTCTAGCTCACCACTGATGACATTGATTTTATGACCAAGGATTTGTTCAGCCTTTTGCTTAAACACATCGGCATTGGTAGCAAGACGCAAAGTTGCTGTTGCAACAATGGTAATGTTTTTCTTTGGTATGTCTTGTAAACGTTCTGCGAACAAGGCTAGGCATTCCCAACCTCGCTGCATGGCTTCTGAGCTTAGGACGTTGTTTTCATCAAGCCCTGCTGCAAGCCTTACTTTACGTTTGACTCGACCGATCGTTTGTAGACCGCCAGCAATTGATTTGGCAATCAGCATATGAAAGCTGTTCGATCCTAAATCGATTACTGCATACACATTTTTTTGCGGTTGAAATTGCCCCACCGTTCAAAAACCTCTAGTTACTACTAAGTCTTCAATGACGGTCGTTTATCACGACCGTGATTTCTGGTAACTATTATTTGGTCGACGTCCGTTGTTATTACGATTACGTGGGCCTGTAGAATAGTTCCGCTTTTTCTGAATAGTAGGCTTAGTTAAATCATCAAGCAATGCACTTTTATCATAATGTGATAATGGAATGCTGTGTTCTATATATTGCTCAATTTCGTGGAGATTATAGGCATACTGTTCACAGGCAAAGCTAATAGCGTGTCCTGAAGCACCAGCACGTCCGGTACGACCAATGCGGTGTACATAGTCTTCACAATCATCTGGCAAATCAAAATTAAATACATGACTTACTTCTGGGATATGTAAACCACGAGCTGCAACGTCTGTTGCCACTAAGAAATCTAAATCGCCTTTGGTAAATTGAGCCAAAATTGATTGACGCTTTTTCTGGTTTACATCACCGGTTAATAATCCAACTCGATGACCATCCGCTTTCATCCATGCGTAAACATTTTCACAACTGTGTTTCGTATTTGCAAACACAATTGCTTTCTCAGGCCATTCTTCTTCAATTAAAGTTAACAGTAACTTAATTTTATCGTCTTGCGATGGATGAAATAGCTCTTCTTGAATACGCTTACCTGTTTTAACGTCAGGTTCAATTTGCACATGCTCTGGGTTAGTCATGTGTTCAAACGCTAATTCCTGCACACGATAAGATAAGGTTGCAGAGAATAATAAGTTTAAACGCTCTGAAGTTTCAGGCATACGTCTAAACATGTAGCGAATATCTTTAATAAAGCCTAAATCGAACATGCGATCTGCTTCATCAAGCACCACAACTTCAATTTCATTTAGGGTGTAACAACCCTGTTTATACAAATCGATAAGGCGTCCAGTCGTTCCAATTAAAATATCAACGCCTTTTTCTAGTTGTGCACGTTGTTTTTCGTAATCTTCGCCACCATATACTAAACCTAAGTTAAGATTACAGTGTGGCGCTAAAATTTTTGCATCTTTGTGTATCTGAATCGCCAGCTCCCGAGTTGGGGCCATGATCAGGGCTCTTGGATGTTTACTAGGTGCTTTGCTAGATTGTAATAACCGATGGCACGTGGCTGTTAAAAACGCCAACGTCTTGCCTGTACCTGTTTGTGCTTGGCCCGCAATATCACGGCCTTCACAAATAAAAGGTAGGCATTTAGCTTGAATGGGTGTGCAATATTCAAACCCATTTTCGGTTAAACCGGCAACCACTTCCGGTGCGATAGCAAAGTCTGAAAACTTTTTATCGGTCAAATGTGTCTTAGTCATAGCGTTTAAGCATAACGTTTAAACTTGCAATAAGAAACAAGAGTGTTTAAATACGCATTAAATATTTCGCCTAACTTATCGGAGATCGCAATGAGCGAGAAAATTATTCAATTAACTGACGATAGCTTTGAAGCTGACGTACTACAATCAGACAAACCTGTACTTGTTGATTTTTGGGCTGAATGGTGCGGACCTTGTAAAATGATCGCCCCTATTCTTGACGAAGTAGCTGGCGAGTTTGATGGCCGTGTAACTATCGGTAAATTAAACATTGACCAAAATGCGGGCACACCACCTAAATTTGGTATTCGTGGAATCCCAACACTTCTTCTTTTCAAAGATGGTCAGGTTGCAGCAACTAAAGTAGGTGCACTTTCAAAAACTCAATTAGTTGAGTTTTTAGAGAACAACATCTAACTGAAAATGTAAAAAAAGGGCTTTTTGCCCTTTTTTTAGCTTTATTTTGTTTAAAGACTGGACGCCTTGCTAGTGACCTGCTAGTTTATAAAGCCAACTAATCCTTAGTTATACCAACAAACCTCACTCATGTATCAAACTATGATTTTGAGTATGATAATTGTAATAAAGAACCCACCAATATGCATTTACGCGAATTAAAAGACAAGTCTATAAAAGAGCTTGTAAACTTAGCTGAGTCCATGGGGCTCGAAAACGTAGCCCGTTTAAGAAAACAAGACATTATTTTCGCCATTTTGAAAGCACACGCTAAAAGCGGTGAAAATATTTATGGCGGCGGTGTATTAGAAATCTTACAAGATGGCTTTGGTTTCTTGAGATCATCTGAAGCCTCATATTTAGCCGGACCTGATGATATTTATGTATCTCCGAGTCAAATACGTCGATTCAGCATGCGTACTGGTGACTCAATTTCAGGCCTTATCCGTCCACCAAAAGATGGTGAACGTTACTTCGCACTACTTAAAGTCAACGAAGTAAACTTCGACAAACCTGAAAACTCTCGCACTAAAATCCTTTTTGAAAACCTTACCCCACTCCACGCAAACGAACGTTTACGTATGGAACGTGGTAATGGTAGTACAGAAGATATCACTGCTCGTGTACTTGATTTAGCATCACCTATTGGTAAAGGCCAGCGCGCCCTAATTGTTGCACCGCCTAAAGCGGGTAAAACGATGCTACTGCAAAATATTGCGCAGTCAATCAGCTACAACCAACCAGACTGTGAGCTAATGGTGCTTCTAATTGACGAACGTCCTGAAGAAGTAACTGAGATGCAGCGTCTTGTTAAGGGTGAAGTTATTGCTTCAACATTTGATGAACCAGCAAGCCGTCACGTTCAAGTAGCCGAAATGGTAATTGAAAAAGCGAAGCGCCTTGTTGAGCACAAAAAAGATGTGGTTATCTTATTAGACTCAATTACGCGACTTGCTCGTGCATACAATACGGTTATTCCTTCATCTGGCAAGGTATTAACAGGTGGTGTGGATGCTAACGCATTACACAAACCAAAGCGTTTCTTCGGTGCAGCACGTAATGTAGAAGAAGGCGGTAGCTTAACGATTATCGCAACAGCGCTTATTGATACAGGCTCTAAAATGGATGAAGTAATCTACGAAGAGTTCAAAGGCACAGGTAACATGGAACTACACTTAAATCGTAAGATTGCTGAAAAGCGTGTATTCCCTGCGATCGACTTTAACCGTTCAGGTACCCGTCGCGAAGAGTTACTGACTAAGCCAGATGAACTACAGAAAATGTGGATCTTACGTAAGATTGTTCATGAGATGTCAGAAATTGACGCAATGGAGTTCTTAATTGATAAGCTTTCTATGAGCAAAACCAATGATGAATTCTTCGATTCGATGAAGCGTCAATAAGCAGCTTTCAAAATCAAAAAAATGCCTGTTTTATACAGGCATTTTTTTTACTTAAAAGTACGGTTGAAGCGCTATTCAACTATAAATAACTTCGTAATATAGTTGGTATTTAGTTGGGTTTTGTTCTATAAGTTATAGGATTAAAAGGTAAGGATTTTTCAATGACCCGCATTAAAGTAGCAGTCGCTCTCTTTGTCATCAGCTTACTAAGTAGTATTGCTAGTTTTATTATTTTTGAACTATCAATTGTCGCGATGGCAGTAATCGGCTTAACGGTCACTGTTCCTTGGCTTATTTTAATTACCTTTATTTATTTAAAAGACGCGCAGCAACAAGATCACTTAAGTTATTTTGTTTCTAATATCACTTCTGATCAGGGTATCGACTTTACTTTTCGTTTTGATGAAAACGACAATAAATTACCTGAAGCCTGCCACATATTAAACGCGAGTTTAACTATGGTTGAGCATATGTTAGGAGAGATATATGCGTCATCTGCCCGCTTATTACCTATGGCTGATGCGTTACGTGACACTTATGCATCAATGACCCAAAAAGCAACAATTCAAGATGCGCATGGTGTTGATTTAGCAGAGACAATAAAGCGAACGATTGAAGTATCGAAAGAACTTGATCGTAGCCTTGAAGAAATATTTCACTCGGTCTCTGATGCAACAAAGTCTGTGCAACAAACTCGACTTGATGCCGACAAAAGCCAAGCTAGCCTTATGAAATTGGCCGACAATATCAACCAAACTAGCGAACAAATTATTTTACTTAAACAAGATAGTGATGCAATTGGCTCTGTAATTGATGTGATTAACAGTATAGCTGAACAAACAAATCTGCTAGCTCTCAATGCCGCAATTGAGGCTGCACGTGCTGGTGAGCAAGGGAGAGGGTTTGCAGTTGTGGCTGATGAAGTACGAAACTTAGCAGCACGCACCAGTAAATCAACCCAAGAAGTTCGTGAGATGGTTGCGAAAATTCAACACAGTACAGAAAAAGCCAACCAATTGATGCAAACAGCATTAAAAGAAACACAGCGTACTGTTGAACTATCAGAAGCATCAACCAAAGAAACGAATAAAATAGAACAGGCTATGTTAGCAATTAACGCGTTTTCTGAGAGCGTGCATGAACAGGTTGCCTTACAAAGCCAAATGTCAGATGAAGCACAAATGAGTATTGATGCTATGGTTGAGCTAAATTCTGACGCATTATCAAGTTCACAAATACAAGCTGTCTCAAGCAAAGATTTAGTGCGTCTAGCGCATGTTATTGATGATAAACTTTCAATGTTTAAGATCACACACCCAGAAACAAGTAGTGAACAACGTATCGATCGCTCTCGCTATGAAACAACTCAAAATAATGATTCAGAACAAGCTCAAGATGGTGATGTAGAGCTATTCTGATCAGCTAATGCACTGTTGAGTTGCTCAAGTAAACGATCAACTAAATTTGTTAATTCTGAGAGTTGGTTATTTTTTAAAGCTGACTCTAAGGCAAAGGCACTTTTCGCGATATGCTCCATGGCAAACATTTTAGCTGCTCCGCCAATACGATGTGCATCTTGCTGAAGATTAAATAAATCATATTCAGCCAAATGCAATTGAATAAGCGACGCTTCTTGGTTAAAACTTTGAATAAAGCTAGTTACTAAATCACTAATATCGTGACTTGCTTTTGTGCTTTCTGCAGTATTTTTACAATGCTTGGCAAGCTGTGTAAAAAAGACATTTTTATCGATAGGTTTAGCAAGATACCCTGTAAAACCGGCCTGCAAGTACGCTTCTATTTCATGGCTTATCGCATTAGCAGTTAAGGCGTAAATTGGTTGGGTAAAGCCAGACTCTTTCAATAACTTAAGGGCACTTAACCCGTCTAAAACTGGCATCTGAATATCAAGAAGCACTACATCTGGAAACTCTATTAAACATTGCTCAACCGCTTTTGCACCGTTATCAACAGCAATTACATCTAACCCCATTGACTCTAAATAACGGAGAATTAAACGACGGTTATCGGCATGATCTTCTGCAATCAATACCTTTCCAGATAATCCTTTTAGCGATTGCGGTAAGTCATTTCCGTATTTGCTATTGGCATCAGTTTGACTGGGTTCATGTTCTTTACATGGCAAATAGAATGCAAACACGCTACCTTTATTGATTTCGCTCTCGACACTAATATAGCCGCCCATCATGATTGCGAGTTGTTGTGATAAGCTAAGGCCTAGCCCCGTACCACCAAATCGTCGACTAATGCTATTGTCTCCTTGACTGAAGCACTCAAAAATAAGTTTCAGCTGACTAGCATCCATGCCAATCCCCGTATCACTTACCTGAAAGCAAATACCTTGTTGCGTCTGTGTGACCTGCAGCTCGACTTCACCTTGATGAGTAAACTTAATGGCATTCGCACATAAGTTGATCAAAATTTGTTTTACCCGCGTAAAGTCTAACCGAGTAATAAACTGTTCACCTAATTGGTTATGAAATGCAAATTTCAGCCCTTTTGCTTTTGCTTGCCCACTTAGCATTGAATGAACATCATTTAATAAGCAAACTAAATCACCTTCTTTTAAACTCAACTCAAGTTTATTCGCCTCAATTTTACTAATATCAAGCACATCATTTATGAGGTCTTTTAAGTGTTCACTTTGTTTATGAATAACAGCAAGTTCATCATTGAGTTGCTCTGGTTTATAAAAACCATTCATTAGGGTATCTGTTTGTCCCAAAATAGCCGTTAATGGTGTGCGGATCTCATGGCTAATATTAGCTAAAAATTGACTTTTAATTTCATTTGCACTGCGCAGCTTTTCTGCAGTTTCTTCAAGCTCATTGGTGCGCTTTGCAACCATCAATGAAAGTTGCTCTTTCGCTCCTTTTTCGATCATACGTCGATAAATGGTGATGCCCGTCACGACCAGCATAATAAATAAAATAAACAGCATGATGGCAAGTTGTCTTTGCTTTGACATTTCAAGCTCTTGCACTCGCTGTTTTTGTTTTAAATCAATAATTTCCTGAGTCAACTGACTGGCATTAATTCGACTGTGAAGCTCACCTAGGGATCTTAGAAGTCGCTCATTGTTTGCGGCCTTTAAGGTTCGAACGAATTGATCAAAATGAGCTACCGCGCTGGTGAAATCTCCTTGGCCTGCTTTGATCAATGCATGCATTCCAATGCCATCCTGCACTCTCAGATCATCTTTATATTTTTTGGCCATCTCAATTGAGGTGGTCAGTGTTACTTCCGCTTGTGTTAGCTTACCTTGTAAGAGCTCAATTTTAGCTCTTGATAATAATCCCGCGAGCTCTAACGTTTTGTTATTTATTTGTTCTGCAAACTCGATGGCCTTATCAGCATGGCTTAGAGCCAGTTCTAAATCACCTGTTCGTAAGTAAACGTTAGCAATATTGACGTGACGAGAGGATAAGTAATAGGCATCATGTGTTTTTTGGTAATAACGTAATGCACGCTGATAATAATGTAATGATAATTGATATTGTCCAAGCTCAGAGTAAGCAACGCCCATATTACCATATGACTGAGCAACACCTTCTTCATCACCTAATTTCTCGAATATTTTTAGCGTTTCTCTATACATATCTAAAGCAATATCGTAACTCGATAAGCGAATATAAAGACCCGCTATGTTATGCAAAATATCAGCTTTATCTTGCGCGCTACCATACTTTTCGTAGATAGATTTAGCGCGCGTGTAATAATCAAGTGCTTTGCTCATATCCCACATATCAAAATAAGCGAGACCTATATTACTCAGTAAGTTAGCCTCTGAAATAGGCGCATCCATTTTTTCGGCAACGCGTAAAGCACGTGTATAGGATTCGACAGCTTGTTGGATAAGACCTTGATAATAATAGCTAACGCCTTGCATTTTGATTGCGCGAAAATAACTGTCTGGTTGAGCTTCAAAAGAGGTCGACTTCTCAGCTAGTTGATAGTGTTTAAATGCTGCGGTAAATTCTTTATTTTCTAGAGCCGTATCTGCTAACTGCAATTGTATAGCCAGCTTTTCATCAGCACTAATAGTGGTATCTGCAAGTAATTGTGTCGCTAATTGCTGCTTTTCATCTAATTTTTGTGACTGATTAAATTGCTCTAGTAATGAATCTGAAGCATAACTAAACGTAGTCATCAGCACACTACAGCATACTAATGCCGAATGTATTAACCTGAGACTCAATAATGTGCGCATATGTTTATATCCCTAAATATCAACATAGACCGAGGAAAAAACTAAATCGTAGCTCGGCTAAATGCCTTCCTTGATGAAAATATAAACATAGTTTCAGTAAGGCAGCTGTGATAGCGTATATAGTTTTAGATTACATAAAGATTGGCCTGCTAACAATGCTTAACCCACTGATAGATGAGATTTTTTACCTCATTCTGAAACAGCCTATCTGGAAAGTCCATACGCTTGCGAGTGCACTTAATGATGCAGGACATCTTAGTGTTTTAGATAAGGACCCACAAAAAGATCTTTTTAAACGTAACTTCTTAGTTATGAATGCCTTATATCAACTTCAAATACAGGTTAGCCCTGAGCAACAATTGCACATAGCGGCCTTACATATTGAATTGATAAATAACAAGTGTGAAAAGGTGCTAGAAAATACTGATCCTTTGCGGGAGTATTATTTAGATTGGCAAAACTACGACACAACAAGTGATGAAATTGATGCGCTATTAAATGAGTTTTGGCAGCGCTTTGCTACATTCAACAGGCATACTACTTCTGCAAATCTTACAAAAGAGCAGCTTTTGCAAATACAAAAAGCATGGCAGTTGCCCGCTAACTTTTCACTAAAAGAATTACAAAAGCGCTGGCGACAATTGGCTTTAAAACATCACCCAGACCGTCAAGGCTGTGCGATTCAGTTTAAAAAAATACAACGTGAGTACGAGCAGCTAAAAGCTAGCTGCTCGTAAACTTTAAACTTATCGACTTAAACGACGCGCACGAATCTTACGTTTTTTGATATTTCCTTCGGTCAATTTGCGCAGTGCTGGTTTGGCTGCAGTTCGCTCTACAGCGATAAAAGCAACGTTATCAAGTACATTAATTTTACCCACCTGATGACCTGCAATACCTTCTTTACCCGTTAAAGCACCTAAAATATCGCCAGCACGAATTTTTTGCTTCTTACCTGCATCTATCATGATGGTCGCCATCGTAGGCTTGTAGGCCGGCTTTTCAAGTAAGCTAAAAGGAGGTAGTGGCTCAGGGTTGAAGTCGCGTTCGTAATGATCACCGATTTGTGCCACTTTAAATTGCTCAGCCTCACCATAAATAGAACATGCAATGCCTTTTTTACCTGCTCGACCTGTTCGACCAACGCGGTGAACATGAGTTTGTGGATCATGTGCTAAGTGATAATTTACAACCATATCCATGTCGTTAATATCTAAGCCTCGTGCAGCAACATCCGTCGCCACCAAGATACACGCGCTTTTATTAGCAAAACGAATTAAAGTACGTTCACGTTCGCGTTGATCTAAATCACCGTGTAAAGCAACGGCACTAAAGCCTTCAGCGTATAGGTCATCACAAATTTGCTGTGTTTCAACCTTAGTATTACAAAAAACCACACAGCTTTCTGGCTGAAACTTCAAAAGCAACAGCTTCAGCGTATTAAAGCGCTGCTTGTTATTATCAAGCTTGTAAAAGTATTGTGTGATCGTGCTTTTTGTTTGCTCTTCTTCAACCTTAATCATTTCAGGATTGCTTAAAACTCGCTCAGCAATCGCTGCTATTGATTTTGGATAAGTCGCACTAAATAACAAGGTTTGGCGTTGATTTGGAATACATTCAACAATGGCATCAAGGGTATCTTGAAAGCCCATATCAAGCATTTGGTCAGCTTCATCTAATACCAATGTTTCAACGTCATCTAAACGCAATGTGCCCTTACGAATATGATCATCAACACGACCTGGTGTGCCAACAATAATATGAGCGCCATGCTCTAGTGAACCAATCTGTGGACCAATAGATACACCACCGCATAAAGTTAAAACTTTAATATTATGAATGCCGCGAGCAAGCTTACGGACTTCTTCTGCAACTTGCTCTGCCAGTTCGCGGGTTGGACATAAAATAAGTGATTGAATGCGAAAACGTTTCACATTTAACTTAGCCAACACACCTAAGCTGAACGCGGCCGTTTTACCCGACCCTGTTTTTGCTTGAGCAATGATATCTTTGCCTTGCAAGATCACAGGTAAACTTTGCGCTTGTACCGGTGTCATTTGCGCATAACCTAAAGTCGATAAATTATCGGTTAACTCTTTCGGCAAAGCCAAAGATGAAAAAGCAGTAGCAGTCACAGTAATATTCCAAACTTGATAATTGAGGGACATCCTCGAAGATGCTGTGGATCATAGCAGAGAATGCATTGTTTCTCTAAACGAAAAGAGCTATCTACACACTTAATTCATATTTAGTTACAGTTTGCGGCTTCCTAACTCAGCGTGTTTGTTCTAATTTATTGAAAGCAACCTTCAGGAAGAAACTATGCTTTTATTTAACACCGCCGCTGCTGATGTTTTTTACAAAAAGCAAAAAACGTGTCCTCATTGTCATAGCGAGCACTTCTCACTGAGTAATCACAGTAAAGTACTGCGCTTTAGTATTTTGCCAATTATTCCATTATCAATTAATTATCAGCACCAATGCGATGCTTGTGGCTACACATCATCTGTATCTTGGTATTCTCTTCCACCCCTAGAGCTGGCTTCTTTCATAAAATATTTTATTGGCTTGGTATTAATAGTTTATATTTTAACGAAAGCAATACTTGGGATACATGAGCAAGCTGATAATGAAATTCGCTACCTGAATGAACCAAAAAAATTCGACACCTATTTTGTTTATTCCGACAAATTTACTGGTGAACCAAAACGTATAAATAATCTGAAAGTAGCCCAACTCGTTGAATTTGATGACAAGAGCATGACTTTTCGAGTTGCTAACTACACTTACAAGTACAATAAAGACATCGAGATTGCGATGCGTACCAGCATGCTAGTGCAAGATGATTACTTTTCTAGTAAAACCATGACCTTTACTAAACAGCAAGTAAAGCAGTTTTATGAAGACAACAGCATATACAAAATAATGCGACCAGAGCTATATAGCTTGTATGGTGGTTTTGTTATGCACCCCCCGAAACCTAAGCCTTTGTATGCAGGCGTTAAGCTTGATAAACATAACCAACAAGGCATCACCTATTTTAAAGATGGCCAGTTTAAGGAAGCACTGGAAAGCTTTACACTCTCTGCCAAAGGAGGTTATTCATGGGGTCAATTAAACTTGGGTCAGATGTATCGAGATGGCCAAGGTACAGAAATCAATAACGAAAAAGCAGCTTACTGGCTCAACAAAGCCACCTTACAAGGGAATCCGAAAGCGAAGATTGAACTCGCAGAGCTATGCTTGAGTTACGATTGTAGTAAACTGGACACTCAATAATCAATTACCATAAACATCACTGAGAAGAAACCAAGCTAATAATATGACTCTCGCTATTTACTTTGGTTTTGTTATGTTATAACATTTTCATGTGGCGCAGTATTTATATTATTTTGTTGGTTTTATAAATGCGTGTTAGCAAAAGCAGAGTCACTCTCCCTACTCTGTTTTAAATTGCAACTGGGCTGTATTACTTAGTGAACGAATCGTCTTTTGAGCTTGTATAACTTGAAGGAAGACCTTGCACACTAGCACGCTTACGTTCCCGTGCTAAATCCTTGCCGGCGAGGTTTCTCGCCGGCATTTTTTATTTAAAGTTTTAAATGATCATTTAAGAACGCCAATACCTTTTTATAGTAAAGAGTACGGTGCTCTTCTTTATAAAAGCCATGACCTTCATCATCTAATAGTTCATAAATATAAGGATGATTCTCTTTCTTTAAAGCCGAAATTAACGACTCAGCTTGCTCTATAGGCGCCCTTTTATCTTCGCCACCATGAACAATTAATACCGGGGCTTTCAACTTTTCTACATTGTAGCTAGGTGAAAAACGCTTTAACTCTTCTTCATCCTCACCTAATACTACTTCTAAGAAACGTTGCCCGCTATCACGTTCTGATACATCCCCTTCATCAAACATGAGTGGTAAATCATATACACCTACAACCCCAATCGCACACTGGAACATATCAGGTTCCAAGATCGCACTTTGTAACGCGGAATATCCACCAAAGCTGGCACCCATAATGCAAATGTTACTTTTATCAACAGTACCATTCGAAATAAGATATTTTACCCCATCAATGATATCGTATTGAATTTCCCGCCCCCACTTGCGATGACCGGCACGTTCAAAATTTCGTCCAAAACCACCTGAACCACGAAAGTTAACCTTGAGTACAGCTATTCCTCTACTCGCAAGCAGCTGAGCTGTTGAATCATATCCCCACCAATCTCTAGGACCATGAGGACCACCATGCGGCATTACTACTAATGGTAAGTTTTTTTCTTCAGCATTATTCGGAATAGTTAAGTAACCGTAGATAGCTAGTCCATCACGTGCTGTAAAATTGATAGGCTTTGTAATCGCCATTTGACTAGGTTTAATCCAACTTCTCGATGAGAATAGAAAACCGAGATTATTCGTTTTTGCATCAAATAAATAATAACTGCCTGGGTTAGTATCACTTGAAGCAAAAATGACGCTCTTATCACCATTTACGGTACTGCTAACTAATTGAACCTGCTGACCTTCAAGTACTTTCAAAAGAGCTTTTAGCTGCTGACTTTTCTTAGAGTTATTACCAACAAATGAATAGGTTGGATAGCCTAATTCATGCTCGACAGCAAAAAGCTCTTTTGAGACTTCATCCACCCATACTTGCTTGGGTGAAACACTCTTTTCTTTGTGAATTAGATCAAATTGTTTAGTTTTAAGATTTAATTTATAAAGCCCTTTAGCTTCTCCATTAACAGAAGCCGTCACATAAGCAGATTCATCTGTGCTATCAAAAGCATGCAATCCAACATCACTATATGAAACGTCCTTTAAGTTGAGCTCTTCCCACTCACCACCTGATTTAGGGCGAATATATATTTTTGGATTAATATAGTCATCCGTCGAAGCAGATACTCTTACGTTACCTTCATGATCAGTCAGAAAACTAGCCATCCTTGAAGGTGAACGTGTAATCATTTTTCTTGACCCTCTATATACATCTACTTCATATACAATTGTGTGAGGCTCATTTGCAGCTGTCCAAGGAATGGTTAAAACCAACATTTTACGCTTATTTTCTACCAATGGATCAAGCACATAAGAGGTTCCTAATACAGGAGTTGCCTTTTTAATTCTCGTCCCAGTTTGCCTTTCTCCTTGATAACCAACCAAGTACTCCCCTTGACTGCCATCTGCGTTTACACCAAACAACTCACCATGGTATTCAGGATGATCTTTCCAACCTTTGAGGTACTCTTTAGCTAATACAATACGCTCTTCATTCACCCAGTAATAGTTACCGACTTGAGCATTGCCAGGAAAATGGATGGCATGAAGCACTTTAAATGTATCTGTATCCAGTATCATTAAAGCATTCTTGCCTTCAGGTTGTGTGATTACTGCTAAATACTTACCGGTAGGAGAAATTTTAACACCTGTGAATTCACTTGCTTTACTAAAGTTTTGAATATCAAGTAATTCAGATTTGGCATTAGTAGTAAAGCTAAGTAGCAAACAAGAAATAACGATTATTAATCTGCTCATAAAATTCCTTTTATATTTTAATTGTTAATAAAGATACTAAAAAGTTAACAATGGGTACACCCTCAACGCGTAGCTACTTTGAAATTTTCTTGAAAAGACTAACGAATATGACAATCACTACCCCTGCAACAACTCCCAACAAACCATCAAAAATAACCGGCGAAACCAGCTCACCCGTTTTACCAAGTAAACCCGTTACAAACTCAGTACTACCCTGCTGGGCGTGATGTAAAAGAGGGATACCATGTACCAATATGCCACCGCCAACTAAGAACATAGCAACCGTTCCTGCAAAGGCTAAAAAGCGCATTAACTTAGGTGCCGCAGCAAGTAAAAACTTACCCACTAGCTCTTTAAATTTACCGCCACTTTGCTGCGCTTTTTGCAGTAAATACAAACCAGCATCATCAAGTTTGACAATGCCTGCAACCAACCCATACACGCCAATGGTCATAATAATTGCAATTACACTGAGCACTAAAGCTTGATTTACCAGCGTTGCACCAGCAACCGTGCCTAATGTTATAACGATAATTTCTGCAGAGAGGATAAAATCAGTACGGATAGCGCCTTTAACTTTTTGCTTTTCGTATTCTTGCAAGTCTTGCTGCTCAACCAGTTGCTCACCTTCGTGACTATCGTGACCAAACAGTTTTTCGATAATTTTCTCAGCTCCTTCGAAGCACAAAAATAGCCCACCAATCATTAATAAAGGAGTAATAAGCCAAGGCAACCAAACACTAATCAACAAAGCTGCTGGCACTAATATGGCCTTATTAATGAATGAGCCTTTTGCTACCGCCCAAACCACTGGTAATTCTCTATCAGCAGTTACCCCTGTCACTTGCTGGGCATTAAGAGCTAGATCATCACCTAACACCCCTGCTGTTTTTTTTGTTGCGACTTTACTCATCGTCGCAATATCGTCTAAAAGAGTTGTAATATCATCAAGTAAGGTTAATAAATTAGTGCCAGCCATGGTGGTTCCTTGCCCATTAAGTACACTGTCAACATAACTTATCCAGCCATTTTCACCAACGGTTAATTTTTCTTTGTTAGGCTTAGAGTTCATTCAAAAACAGGGGTGTTTCCATGAACAAACAACTTCTCTCAGGGCTCGCTTTAGTCACTTTGTGCGCGTGTGCTGAGCAAGCCACGGCAAACAACTATCTATGTGATAATGGCTTAACTGCGAGTATTGTTGATAATAATGAAGACGAAGCAACGCTTTCATTCGTTGATAATACTTACACTTTATATCGAGAAGTCAGTGGTTCAGGCGTAAAGTACAGCGATGACCATGTGTTGTTTTGGTCTAAAGGCGACGAAGCCATGCTTATTTTGAAAGGGAAAAAATATCATTGTCAGCTAAAGCAAAGCTAACCAAACTGTCGCGGCTAAATTCGCTTAATTAATGGTTTTGAGTATAATAGCGACAATTTATTTAGCGTTTAAGCGACCAGAATGAAATACAAAGATCTTCGCGAATTTATCGAGCTACTAGAACAAAAAGGTGAACTTAAACGGATCAAACAAGAAATCGATCCCTACCTTGAAATGACCGAAATTGCTGACCGTACATTGCGTGCAGAAGGCCCTGCTCTGCTATTCGAAAATCCTAAGGGTCACTCTATTCCTGTACTTGCTAACCTATTCGGTACGCCAAAGCGAGTGGCAATGGGAATGGGTCAAGATGATGTCAGTGAGCTGCGCGAAGTCGGTAAGCTATTAGCCTTTTTAAAAGAGCCTGAGCCACCTAAAGGCATTAAAGAGGCACTAGGCCAAATCCCGGTATTCAAACAAGTGTTGAATATGCCCGCTAAAGAAGTAAAAAAAGCACCATGTCAGCAAGTCATACTTGAAGGTGATGATGTCGACTTAACCAAGTTGCCTATCCAACATTGCTGGCCAGGTGATGCAGCACCTTTGATAACATGGGGCTTAACGGTTACCAGAGGGCCTTATAAAAAGCGCCAAAACTTAGGTATTTACCGTCAGCAGCTACTGGGTAAAAACAAAATTATTATGCGTTGGTTATCGCACCGTGGTGGCGCATTAGATTTTCGTGAATGGTGTAAAGAGCACCCAGGCGAACCCTATCCTGTATCGGTCGCATTAGGGGCAGACCCTGCAACAATACTAGGCGCTGTAACGCCAGTACCTGACACCCTAAGCGAATACGCGTTTGCGGGCTTACTACGCGGTAGTAAAACAGAAGTTGTTAAGTCGATTTCAAATGACCTACAAGTGCCTGCTACCGCTGAGTTCGTACTTGAAGGCCATATTATGCCGGGTGAAACAGCCCCTGAAGGCCCGTATGGCGATCACACAGGTTACTACAATGAAGTAGACGAGTTTCCGGTCATGACGGTGACTCACATCACGCATCGTGAAAACCCGATTTATCACAGTACCTACACAGGCCGTCCACCAGATGAGCCGGCGGTACTCGGGGTTGCCTTAAACGAAGTGTTCGTGCCAATTCTACAAAAACAATTTCCTGAAATTGTAGATTTTTATCTGCCACCTGAAGGGTGTTCATACCGAATGGCGGTGGTCACGATGAAAAAACAATACCCGGGTCATGCCAAGCGTGTGATGATGGGGGTATGGTCTTTCTTACGTCAATTTATGTATACCAAGTTCGTGATTGTTTGCGATGACGATGTAAACGCACGCGACTGGAACGACGTAATTTGGGCAATCACTACGCGTATGGATCCTGCGCGCGATACAACGTTAATCGAAAACACACCGATTGATTATTTAGACTTTGCATCGCCAGTTTCTGGTCTTGGCTCAAAAATGGGCATGGATGCAACCAATAAATGGCCTGGTGAAACAGATCGTGAATGGGGTGAGCCCATTGTCATGGATCCAAAAATCAAAGAACGAGTTGATGAATTATGGGACAGCTTAGATATTCTCTAAGCTGTGTCTATGTTAAACTGCTCAAAATTTAACGGTTATGAGTGCGATTCATAACCGAATTTGCTTCTGTGCTTATAAAGGTAAACTATGCAAACATTACTCGCTGACGTTGTTGCGATCAGCCCGCTTACAGACCACGTACATAAGGTCATTTTGAAACCACAGCAACCTGTGTCATTCGAGGCAGGCCAATATATGCAACTTGTATTAGGCGAAAAAGATAAGCGTGCCTTTTCTATTGCAAGCCGCCCGTCGCAAACTGAGCAAATTGAACTACACATTGGTGCCTCAGGTGCTGATTCATACGCGATGCAAGCGCTTGATCATTTGCGTCAAGCACATGCTCAGCAACAACAAGTTAATGTTGAAGTGGGTCTAGGCATATCGCAACTTCGTGTAGAGGGTGAGCGCCCTATTATTCTACTTGCTGGCGGCACAGGCTTTTCTTATGCCAAATCAATGGCTGATCACCTTGCAGAAATAGGCTGTGAGCGCCCGGTATTATTCTACTGGGGTGTACGTGAGCAAGCTGCGCTATATGCGCATGACGAAATGCAAGCATGGGCAAACAGTAACCCTCATTTCCAATACATTCCTGTAGTTGAAAATGCGTCGCAAAGCTGGACAGGCAAAACTGGTTACGTTCACAAAGCCGTTATGGCAGATATCGTGTCGCTAGAACCATACGATATTTACATGGCAGGTCGCTTCGACATGATTGGCGTTGTTCGCGATGATTTCATAAATCATGGCGCAATCCGCGAAAACATGTATGCCGATGCATTTGCATTCATTAAATAGCTAAGTGATACAGATTATTTTTAAGGCATCCAATTGGATGCCTTTTTTATTTGTTTTACCTATCGCCCGAATCCATCTAAACAATTTCACAAACAGCATTTCCTTGACCATACTCTGATTAGAATAACGATGGGGAGAGACCCAAATGCTAAATACAAAAGTACAAGACTTTATGCAACGTAAGTTGCCACACATTACGCCTGAAACTGAAATGACCACCGCTATTAGCGAGCTGCAAAAGTTTAAATTACTGGGCGCACCTGTATTCGATGACAACAAAAGCCTAGTTGGCTTTATATCTGAACAAGAGCTTTTGCAACCGCTGATGCAAAACAGTTATTTCTGCGATGGTGTGGTAAAGGTAAAACAACTTATGCGCACCGATGTTGTCACTGTCAGTAGTGATCAAAATATCATTGAGCTGGCTGATGCCATGAAAACAGGTAAGCCAAAGAATTACCCGGTTATCGAGGGTGGTAAGGTTGTTGGTATGATCAGCCGAGGAGATGTGCTCAAGGCATTGTATGAAAACTATGTCTCATGCCAAGAGCACCAAGTGTAAGTTAGCTGCTTAACGATTAGCAGCTAACTGTTTTAAAGCAGCTTTATCAGCATCGCTTAAGTAAGCAATTTCAAGTGCATTGGCTTGCGCTTTTTCCATATCGGCTTGGCTTAAACCAGCTGCAGGTGCGGCTACTTGATACTCATAAGCTATTTCGATGCCTTCAACAGCAGGATCATCTGTATTAATTGATGCCAAAATACCATGATCTAAGAAGGTTTTTAACGGGTGTTTTGCAAGCTCAGCAACAGTGCTAGTTTGAATGTTACTGGTTAAGCAAGACTCAATACCAATGCGTTTATCACGTAAGTGATCCATAAGCGCTGCATCTTCAATCGCTTTTACACCATGGCCAATACGCGTTGCACCAAGCTCGTTAATTGCTTGCCAGATACTTTCGCTACCACGCGCTTCACCAGCGTGAATAGTAGCAGCTAAGTATGCATCGTGAACTTGCTTAAAGTGATCAACAAATAACTCACCCGGAAAACCAATTTCATCACCAGCTAAATCAACAGCAACTAAATCATTTTTAAAAGCAAGTAACGCATCAAGCTCTTGCTGACAAATTTTAGTGCCATAAGTACGCGACATAATGCCGATTAAGTTGGCTTTAATTGATGCGTTTTGACACGCACTCCTAACACCATCAACCACCGCTTCTACGACACCTTGCGGGTGCAGTCCTTGGCTTTGCGCCATATAATATGGACTAAAACGAAGCTCTACATAATCTAGGCTTTGTGCAATAGCATCTTCAACGTTCTCGATGGCAATACGACGACAGGCATCGTAATCACCGAGTACTTTTACACCCCAATCTAACTTCTGTAAAAAGGCGACAAGATTTGGTTCAGGGTCAATAACCTGAACATGAGGGATCAGCGCCTCTACTGTATCTGCAGGTAATTCAAGATTAAACTGACGACCAAGTTCTAAGATCGTTTGTGGGCGAACATTACCGTCAAGATGACGATGAATATCAAGCAAAGGAAGTGTCTTGTTGATCATAATTAGTACTCAGTTCAGAAAATTTTCGCGGATCATACGTACCCACAACGATAATTCAAGTGTAGATGAATATATTTACTTTTAAGAGGTCAATTGTCTGCTTTATAAAGCACTTTTGCCGTGCAGATGCTGCCACAATGTTTTAAACAATTTATCAGCGTCAATTGGCTTAGTTAGGTAACCATTCATGCCACTGGCGAGGGCTTTCTTAAGGTCATCATCATGGGCATTTGCCGATAAGCCAATAATCGGTAACTCGGAGATCAGCAGCTCATTGCGAATAACCTTAGTCGCTTGCAGACCATCCATGTTAGGCATTTGAATATCCATTAGTACAAGGTCGTAGCTTTTTTCACTAATCATCTTAATAGCTTCGTGGCCATCTTTTGCTATATCAGGCTGACAGCCTTTGGTTTTTAAAATAGAGCTAGCGACATGCTGATTTAGCGGGTTATCTTCAACTAAAAGTATTGCGTAATCTGCGAATGATAATGAGCTGACATCAATATCAACAACTTCATCATCACTTTGGATAACCTCTGATAAAGGTGACTCAAAAGGGATTGAAATAGTAAACGTTGAACCTTGCCCTTCAACGCTTTGCAAACTGATACTGCCCCCCATCATCGAAACCAATTTTTGGCAAATACTTAACCCTAAACCTGTGCCACCAAAACGGCGTGAGGTTGAACTATCTGCTTGCGAGAATGGCTGAAATAATCGCTGTTGCGCTTCTTTGCTAATACCAATACCGGTATCAATAACACTAAAGTAAGTAAACTCACGCTGTTGCCAAATACGTAGAGTGATATGCCCCTGTGGTGTGAATTTAACAGCATTATTTAATAAATTTAACAGCACTTGTTTTAACCGAATAGGATCGGTGTAAATCACTAACTGCGAAGAGCTGTCGTAATCAACGTCAAACTCTAAAGAGCGAGTGTTCAATTCAAATTGCAGCAAATTACAGACTTCACTAACAAGCGCATTAACATCGATTGGCTCTTGATGCATTTCCAAGCGCCCAGCTTCTATTTTAGAAAAATCTAAAACATCATTAATAACTCTTAATAGTACATTCAATGCACCATCGGCTTGATCAATATAACTACGTGCTTGCGGCCAATCTTGCTCTTGCATAGCCAAGTAGTGCAACCCCTTAATACCATTAATAGGAGTGCGTATTTCATGGCTCATATTCGCCAAAAATTCACTTTTTATTTGACTGGCTTTATCCGCTTTTTGTTTTTCTTCACGAAGGCTTTGGGTTTGTTTTGCTACTTGCTGACGAATTTGAATATTAGTACCGGTTACTGAAATCAAAAAGGTGATCAATAACCAAACAAACAGCATACCGACTATTTGTGCAAGCCAATAAGGCAACCAAGACGATTGCGCGACTGACTCCCATAATTTCACCTGCCAGACACGCTCACCAATAATAAAGTTAAAGCTCGCAATGGCCGTTGTTCCAACACGTTGAGGGTTATAAATTTCGACAGGGTTACTGCCGTCGGTAACGTCATAGAAGCTGGCATCAATCTCTGTGTTCTGATTAAAGTTTAGTGTTTGCGCCAGCAACTCTAAATTAACCACAGCAACAACATAACCTCTAAACCCGACTTGATGATTTATGTCTGAATAAACAGGGTTAAAGAACAAGACTCCTTTATCGTTACCATCACCTTGCATCAAGGTAATAGGCTCACTCACTGTGACATTTTTTATTAAACGAGCGTCTGTCAGTGCCTGCCTGCGCAGTTCATGGGAGGCTAAATCAAAACCTTGTGCGGCCTCGTTGCCTTGCAATGGGTGGATATATTGCACCGGAAAATAAATAGCACGCTGACTAACCGCTTGCCATTGTCCCGCGGAATTTTTCTCTTTGATATAGTAATTAGGCCCAAGCTCTTCGCGCAGCAAATTTTGGTAATTATCCAATTGTGAATTAATCACTTTTGGTGCCCACTCAAACGCTATTATCTCTTTACTGTATTGCAGCTGTCTTGAGGTAAAGCGCTTAAACTCTTCAAAATCAACCATGTCACTACTTGCAAAAAAGGTTGCCAATAACGACAGATGAGACTTAATTTCATCAATTTTGTGTTCAAGATTGGTTTTTATTGCACTTACTTTTGCTTCTTTGCGCTGTAAATCTTTCTCCTTTTTAACACTTGCTGCGCCATAAAAGCTGACACAAATAATCATATAAATTAATAGTGAAGGAACAATAATTTGTAGTCGCTGCCGTGCATGATTATAACTGAATGCCGCTAAAACTAACGGAGTAAAAATGAGTACTCCGATACTGTCACCAATCCACCAAGCAATAAAATTATTAAGTGCCGCGTAGCTAGGAATCACATTATTGATGACCAACAGCGCAGTCCCTGTCGATGCTGCGATAAGACTGCAAAGTGGGCCACCAATGATTAACCCTTGCACACTTTGTTTTAGCGAAGATAGTTCAAGAGGACGTTTTACAACATGAATAATAATGTAATAAGCCAACCAGGCTTGGAAAGTAGATGCTGCTGTTACCCCAATGGCTTGTAACATAACTTGCCAATGTAAAATATCAGTAACTTTATCGAGATGGATAAGGTTGACTAAGAAAGCCCCCAACAACACCCCCGGCAAGGCACGGTTTCGACTAAGTAAGATACTGGCCAGAGCTATACCAGAAGGGGGCCATGCTGCAACAGCATAGCCGTCGATAGCCAAAAGAGAATTACTTAAATACCCTGTTAGAAAATAAGCGAAAGCGATACTTAGTGTCAGCGCAAATAAGTTTTTCAAGCCATCGCTCCTGTGCAGGCTAAGCCAAAATTACTGATACAGTACCAGGGCCTTATCTGGTTGAGCACTTTTACTATAGCTTAGCACTGCTTGCTGCAAATACTCGTCGCGATTATCTGCATTAAGCGCTTTATCAAATACTCGTGCAGCTAAGTCGTACTGGCCATGAGCATTTGCTAAACATGCTAAGGCTAAAAGCAGGTCTGTATTTTCGGTGTCTTTTTTTAATATATCTTGCAAGCTTGTTTGCAGTTTGAGTGCATCACCCGCCGTGCTAGCTCGTAAAATACGTGCTAAATCTTTATGCTGAAGTGGTTTTTTTAGCATTTTGATTAAGCTTAGCTCAATTTTATTAAGATCACCCACGCGCGCCATAGCTGAAAAATAGCTCACTTCAGCTAACGGCTTTAAGTTCTTGGCTAATTGCTCATAACGTGTCGTTAGCTCACCGCTAGGTTGCGCAGAAAAATAATGGTCAAATAGCTGACGCCATTCGTTATCTGAAAGTGCTTTTTTACGTAATAAGCGAGGCATAAATTCATTAAGCGCCGACCACTTTTTCTCTTGCATCAGGACGTGAGCATACATTTTAAGTTCTAAGCTAGAGGCTTTTTTACGCTCTGCCAAGGCTTTAAGGTCAGCAAAAATAGTACTCGTCTCACCACTTGCAACCCATAAGTTAGCTACTTTTAGCTGCTTATCTTGACTGATTTTATCAAGGTAACTAATTGCTTGTTCACGGTTGTTATTTGCCAATGCTGCTTTGGCAAGTAAAGCATAACGCACATCATTCCATTGCTCTGCCACACTATTATTTTCAAGTGCTAACTCAAGCTCGGTGTAATCGTTATTGATTAAACTCCATATCCCTTGTTCAATCGCAGCATGTTTGCGCTCTTCACTTCGAGCAAAAAAACGATGTCGCGTATGGCTATACAAAGACCACAAATAACGCACCAATTTATAAAGCAAGAATATCGCAGCAAAAGCCAACAAAACTAACGCAGTGACGCCCCAAATAGTGCCCTCAACCGTGGTATTGTTAAAAGCAATAAGCACATAGCCTTTTTGATCAATAAAAAAAGGGGCTATTCCTAAGCAAGCTGCAATAGCGATGATTATCAATAAGAAGCGGATCATTGTGCCCACTCCTTCACCTGCTCAGTACTTTGCAGTGACACTTTAGGGCTGAAATCGAGTTGCTCTTTTGAAAGTGAAGTTAAGCTAGTTAATACCGCTTTAGTGACTGCATCATCTTGTTTAAAGTAATCTTTCACTAAGTCATGCGCTGCATCAACTGCACTAAAGTACACACTGCTTTGTTTTGTTAATACGGCGTCTTGCGCTTGTGCGATATATAAACTTAGGCGTTGTTTTACTAAATGGCGCTCTTGTTCACTTAAAAATGGCGCAACAACCATGTCTTCACGAGTACGAACTGTGACAAAGAAGTCTTTAAATTGCTGCCAAGATTTTGCAAGGTTTTGACGCCACTCACTGACGTTTTCACTAAGCTGATTTGGATCTTCTTGTTTTACTTCTTCAGGTAGAGAAATAGCATTAAATGCCAACTCAGTCACTTGCTGATTGATTCCGTGCAGCTTTAAATAAATGGCTTCTACAGCAACTGGCTCAATGGCATTTAATGTTTGCAAATCTTGATGAATTGCTTGGCGAATCGCCCCTGTTCCAGGATGCTCAGCAAGCAAGCTATCTAAACGAGATAATACAGCAGCAGCACCTTGGTAGTCGTGCTCAGCCCAGAGTTTAAACTCAGCCATACGCTGCAAGCTTGTGACTTCTTGCGGATTAAGTGTAAAAGTTTGCTGCTCGGCACGCTTTAAAGCCGCTTGCAGCTGCTGCTGCGTTTGTTCAGCACTTTCATTCAGCGCATCAGTAACTTTTTGTTCAGTATTAAATAGCGATTGCTGCAATGTTTGCTGGGCACTTTTCACCGCATCAAGCTGTTGCTGTAAACGTTGGTTTTCTGTTGTCAGCTCATTAATAGCAAGAGTAGATTGTTGATCGCCATTAAGTTTATGATAAAACTCATATCCCACAGCCGAGGCAACAAGGAGTGAAATGAGTAAAGCCAAGCTCCCAGTTTTACTTATCCCTCTTTTGTGCTGAACTGCTGCTGGTTTAGCTGCAGGTGCTTTTTTGGCAGGCTCAGCGCTGGCTGGCTTTGTGGTTTGTTTTAAATCTGCTTCACTCATTTTGCTACCTTGCTTATCAATACAGGCGAACATAGCACTATCGCTTGCCCCTGCAGCAATGTGTATCTGCGTTCTTGCTACATTTTGTTGTTTTAAATAATCAGCGATACGTTCGCTGGCAACATAGAATTGTCGCGCTTTTAACCATGCTAACTGCGATTCATTGAGACCATTAAAAATGGCGTCAACAGCTGCATTACTGGTAATGACTATACCTTCTACATCAATTGTTTGCCAGTGGTCCATCCACTTACCTGGCTCACTCTCGATTGCAGTTCGTTTGTATACCACGAGCTGATTTAAAAGTGCCCCACGTTGTTTTAAGGTTTTCGCTATCGTTGTGCGCCCACCTTCACCTTTAACCAAAACAATATTATCCAACTCTACATCTTGTAGAGTTTTTAACTCGAGCAAGCCCTCTGAATCATGGTTTTTCGGCACTGCAGCTCGACGCCCAAAGGCTTCATAAACTGCATCTGCCGTTTGCTGTCCAACTGCATAAAGTTGTGCTGCTTTATTAATTGTGGGTGTGAGCTTTAACAATGCATGAACAGCATCCTGCGAGATAAAAATGATCTTATCAGCATTCTCAAGTGGTGAGAGCTCACTACTACTTGGGGTAAGATAATCAAGGGTAAGCACTGGACACTGGGTTGCTTGATAACCCGCCTGCTGAAGCGCAAGCGCAAGTTCAG
This sequence comes from Pseudoalteromonas thalassia, assembly GCF_049257215.1. Classification (NCBI taxonomy): domain Bacteria; kingdom Pseudomonadati; phylum Pseudomonadota; class Gammaproteobacteria; order Alteromonadales; family Pseudoalteromonadaceae; genus Pseudoalteromonas; species Pseudoalteromonas thalassia. The sequence goes on along the minus strand of NZ_JBMMUE010000018.1, from coordinate 64,050 downwards.
TGCCTTTCCCTTCTGGACGAGTTATCAATATATGCATGTTAAGCGTCTCTATATACTTCTGCTAAAATTTTATCTGCACCTTGCGCAAGTAGCTTTTCAGCAAGTGTAATACCTAGCTGCTCAGCGTCACTAACAGGGCCAGAAACTTCATCACGTAGCATTTGACTTCCATCAATTGCGCCAACTAAACCACGTAAATGCACTTGTTCACCATCAACCAACGCAAAAGCACCAATAGGTACTTGGCAGCCGCCTTCTAAACGGCGGTTCATGGCACGCTCGGCATTAACACGAATACGTGTTTCTGTATGCTCAAGTGGTGCTAGCAGTGCTTTTGTTACTTCATCATCTACACGACATTCAATGCCGACGGCACCTTGACCATTGGCAGGTAATGAAACCTCAGGTTCAATGAATGCCGTAATACGCTCTGGCATTTCTAAACGAATTAAACCTGCTGCAGCAAGAATAATTGCATCATATTGACCATCATCAAGCTTAGCTAAACGAGTGTTAACGTTACCGCGTAAATCACGAATATCTAAATCAGGACGCGCTTCACGAATTTGACATTGGCGACGTAAGCTCGATGTACCAACAATAGCGCCTTGCGGTAACTCGTCTAAGCTTTTGTAGTTATTTGATACGAATGCATCACGAGGGTCTTCACGCTCACAGATAGTATGAAGCGCTAAGCCTTCAGGAAACTCAACCGGCACATCTTTCATCGAGTGCACAGCAATATCTGCTCGACCATCTAGCATGGCTTGTTCTAATTCTTTTACAAATAAGCCTTTACCACCAATTTTAGCCAGCGGTGTATCTAAGATTATATCCCCTTGCGTCGACATAGGAACAAGTTCAACCGTAACATCGTCATGAAAGTGCTCTAGCTGTGCTTTTACAAATTCGGCCTGCCATAGAGCAAGCGCACTTTTACGTGTAGCGATACGAACGCGTTTTGTTGTCTGAGTCATGAAAATTCCAATTGTTTATCTGGCCAAAATTAATCAGCTAAAAGTCTAAATTCTTTTTGCGCAAGTAAAGTACCTTGCGCGTCCACCACTTCTACCCGCCATTCGCCGAGTTGCTCTGGCATGATGTTTTTGGTTGAGTAGGTTCGAAAACGCGGGCTAGTTATTGCTAATTCAATAGATGCAAGCTGAGTGCCTTGGTAATACCATTGATGGCGAACAGTTTGTCCCTGCATATTTTTAAGCTCACTAAAAAAGCTTAAGCTTTGCGTTATTTCCGACAATTTTACATCGTTTTTTAGAACGTTGACTGGTTCTCGATCAACAACATCGGTTGTTAATACCGCTCTACTAACTTTATCTGTGTCTATTTTAGCGCCAATCGCTAAGCTAGCAATATGAGCAGACTGAGAAAATTGCTGTTGAACATCAGAATTTTTAGCGATGACGATAGGTTCGTCGCGGTTTTCTTCTTCAAGGACCGGCGAAGCTTCATCAATAGCCTCTGCTTGCGCTGTCGTTTCTGTTTCTAAGTCAGAGGTTAATGGCTGCTCATCAGCAGGCGCTTCTACATCCTGCTTTTGCTCGACGACTTGAATAGCAGGTTCTTGCTGTTGAGGTGAAGCAGGTTCAAGTTCGCTTGGCGATACAGTGTCAGATGCTGTAGGTTGTTGCATAACAGTACCCGTTGGTTCAGCACTTTGCTCATCGGTTTCAGCCTGTTCGGCATTAACAGCACCAACAAAACTATAGATAACAGCTGCTAGTGCGACAAAAATCACACTGCTAACCATAAATATGCGTCGCCAGTGCCACTGATAAGTGACCGTTTCTAGGCGGCTTTCTGATTTTTCAGCATTCATGTTAGCTGTTATTACAATTTTTTTTGTCATGTTTGGCCCCTTCACAACCAAAAATTAACTCAGGCGAGCAATTAACCACTCACGGATAGCCATAAGTTCTTCACCACAAACTTGATGCGCCATCGGATAGTCTTGCCAGCTTACTTCCATGTTATTAGCGCTAAGTACAGTAAATGCTTGCCTGCCAGCGCTATGCGGTACCACATCGTCAAATCGACCATGTGCCATAAATATATTTAACCCTTGTTGCTTGGTTTCATCGGCTAATTTAGCTGGTACACACATGTAAGTTGATAGTGCCATTACACCCGCTAATTTATAATCGAGTCGTGGCGCTAAGTGTAGCGATACCACCCCTCCTTGCGAAAAACCTGCAAGAATAATTTTGTTTGCAGCAATCCCTTTTGCAATTTCTTGGTCAATAAGCTCAGCCACTTTTGCAGCCGAGTCGCGCACACCTTGTTCATCAGCACGTTTATCTAAATCCATCGATTTAATATCGTACCAAGAGCGCATTGCCATACCACCATTAATGGTGACCGGTTGCACAGGTGCATGCGGAAATACGAAACGCACCCCAAGCTCAGCTGGAAGTGCTAGCTGTGGTGCAACTGGCGCAAAACCATCACCAGAATCACCTAACCCATGTAACCAAATAACGGTTGCTTTGTGGTCACTCTGTGCTGGGTATTCGACAAACTCTAAACTCATAGTTCTGAGCGCCACTCAATAGGTTGGCCCGCTTGACGTGTTGCTGCATCACACATAAATTGCCAAAACTCAGCACCCGAGCGGTTATCAATCCACTTATCATCGCGTAGTTCAAAATGGTGACCATTAAATTTCGTCGCAACCCACACTTGATGAAGTGGTGCTTGCTTGTTGATCACTATTTTACTGCGATCTGGGAAGATGATTTCTAAAATACCTGACGCTGATTCATAATCTAAGTCGGCATCACATTCATCGATTTGCTCTTCAATAGTTAGCATTAATGCATCGGCTAGTGTGTGGTATTCATGATCAGTCATTTTAATGTCCTTTAACTGGCTTTAAGCCTAGATCTGGGGGCAGATTGTGTACAACAAGTGTAACAGGAATAAATTCATCCGCGAATAGCTGCATTTTTTAAATATTCTGTTACTCTGCGATTATAAAGCCAGCAATCGTATTAATCTAATGAAAGAGACTCATAGCCAAAAATTAAAAACAATCTTACCACTTAGCGCCCTACTTCTAACCCTAGCAGGATGTGGACAAAGTGGTGCTCTTTATCTACCAGATGATACTGCACAGCCTAAAGAATCTCAGCCAAAGGCTGATCCATCCGAACAACCAGAGCAAAAACAGGACCAATAGATGGACTTTTTTAACTACAATAATAATCAGCTGTTCGCTGAAGACATCGCTGTCAAAGAGCTGGCAGAACAATACGGTACACCATGTTATATCTATTCGCGTAAAACATTTGAGCGCCATTACCGTGCCTTTGCTGATGCAGCAAAGTCACATAAAAGCTTGGTGTGTTATGCTGTAAAAGCCAACTCAAATATTGCCGTGCTCAATATTTTAGCCCGTCTTGGCTCTGGCTTTGACATCGTGTCGAAAGGTGAGCTTGCACGCGTTATCGAAGCAGGTGGAGATGCCAGTAAAGTGGTATTTTCTGGCGTTGCAAAAACCGCTGATGAAATAACGTATGCACTTAAATTGGGGATCAAGTGTTTTAACGTTGAATCTGTCGCAGAGCTTGAGCGTATTTCTGAGGTGGCGACGTCACTAAACCTTGTGGCACCTATTTCGATTCGTGTTAACCCTGATATTGATGCTAAAACGCATCCTTATATCTCAACAGGTCTAAAAGAGAATAAATTTGGTATTGATATTCAAACTGCAGTGACGGTTTACCAACATGCGGCATCATTACCGGGTTTAAAAATTACCGGTGTCGATTGCCACATTGGCTCACAGCTAACAGAAATTAAACCTTTTTTAGCTGCACTTGAAAAAGTACTAACTCTTATCGAAGAATTAAAAGCCGTTGGCATAACACTTTCACACCTTGATATTGGTGGCGGATTGGGTGTGCCTTATAACGGCGAAACGCCACCTCACCCAAGTGAATATGTAGACAAAATCACCGCACGCTTAGCTGATTATCAAGACTTGGAACTAATTTTTGAGCCTGGCCGTGCAATTGCTGCCAACGCCGGCATATTAGTCACCAAAGTTGAGTTTATAAAGCAAAACCAAGACAAGTATTTTGCTATTGTTGATGCGGGTATGAACGATATGCTTCGCCCATCTCTTTATCAGGCTTGGCAAAATATTGTGCCGGTTGAACCTCGTGAAGATGATACGCCAACTCACAACTACGACATTGTAGGCCCAGTTTGTGAAACCGGAGACTTCTTAGGTAAAGATCGTCAACTAGCACTTCAAGCAGGCGACTTATTGGCACAGCGCAGTGCAGGCGCATATGGTTTTACCATGAGCTCAAACTATAACTCGCGCCCTCGTGTTGCGGAAATTATGGTGGATGGCCAACACAGTCATTTAATTCGTCAACGTGAAACCTTAGAAAGCCTATGGCAAGGCGAGAAAATTTTACCATAAACGTTTTTATAACCGGGCAGCTCTGTGGCATGATTAGCTCAGAGCAATCCTGAATTAGAGCGTTATGTTAGTTAATTTCTCAAAAATGCACGGCCTAGGTAATGACTTTGTCGTTATTGATAACATCACTCAAAATGTTTTTTTATCTCGTGACCAAATAAAGAAACTGGCAGATCGCCATTTCGGCATAGGCTTTGACCAACTACTCATGGTTGAAGCCCCTTATTCTCCCGATTTAGATTTTCATTACCGAATTTTCAATGCTGACGGTAACGAAGTAGAACAATGTGGCAACGGTGCTCGTTGTTTTGCCCGTTTTGTGCGCATGAAAGGTCTCACTAACAAGCATAAAATTTCGGTTTCAACTAAATCAGGTAACTTGACTTTATACATTGAAAAAGATGGCCAAGTTACGGTCAACATGGGCCACCCAAACTTTGAACCAAACAAAATACCATTAAAAGCCAGTAAACGTGAGTTGACCTATATCATCCGCACAGAAGAGCACACGGTTTTCAGTGGTGCAGTTTCTATGGGTAATCCACATTGCGTGTTAGAAGTCGATGATATTCATACCGCCGAAGTGAACACTTTAGGGCCACTGCTTGAAAATCACGAGCGTTTTCCACAACGAGCCAATGTTGGTTTTATGCAGGTAATTTCTCAAGATCATATTAAACTTAGAGTCTGGGAGCGAGGTGTAAGCGAAACCTTAGCATGTGGAACAGGTGCCTGTGCAGCTGTCGTTATTGGTCAAGTACAAAATAAGCTTGCCAACACAGTGCAAGTAGATTTACCCGGTGGAAGCTTGCAAGTTCGCTGGCAAGGTGAAGGACATCCAGTAAGAATGACTGGCCCTGCTGAACATGTTTTTGATGGACAAGTGGCATTATGAGCAAACTAACAGAACAACAAATTGCACAATACCTAACTGAAAACCCTGATTTTTTCATTAAACAGCCAGAGTTACTTGCTGACATTGAACTGCATCAACAAGCTGCTGGAGCAACCTCACTGGTTCATATTCAACAGCGCCAGCTCCGTGAACATAATACATTTTTGAAAAATAAGATTGATCAACTTCTTGAGCAAGCAAAAGAAAACGAATTAATCTACCGCCTGTTCAGCGAGTGTCATCGCCAACTATGGACTAATTACGACTTTAAAACGCTCGCCATCAATCTGCGTAACATTATTTGTACCAACCCACTAATTAATGAATGTCACTTAGTGAAATATGAAAAGAAGTTTGATGATTTAATAACTCATCGACTACAAAACGATGGCATTTATTTAGGTCGTATAAACCAACAAGAATGCGATTTACTATTTTCTGGTTCAATACAGTCAACTGCCCTTTACCTGATCGGAAACACCGCGCATCCTGTTGCCATATTGGCGTTTGGTAGTCATGATGTAAACCACTTTGAGCCCGCTAAGGATAGCTTTTTCGTACTTGAGTTTGTTCGCTCATTGCAACTGCGGTTATTGGAACTTGCATGAGCGATGTGACGACGCCAAATATTGATGAATTAAGTGATGCTTGGCGCACACCTATCCAACTTTTTGCAGATTATTTACGCTACGAAAAGCAATACTCAGCACACACAGTCAACCAATACACAAGTCAATTAGGCTTTGCAGCATTATACTTTAGTAAACTCTGTGAAAACTGGTTTGCTGTTCAAGGTGAGCATATTCGCCGTTACAGTATGCAACTACGAGGCAAACAACTGAGTGGCCGCACAATTAGCTTAAAGCTCAGTTGCATTCGTAGCCTCTACAAGTTTCTTAAAACTAAAAAGATTGAAAATCACGTTCACTACCATAACCCAGCTGAGGCTATAAAAGGGCCAAAGTTTTCCAAGCCATTGCCTAAAAATTTAGACGTTGATCAAATGGCAAAGCTATTAGAACTAGAAGGTGAAGAACCACTAACAATACGTGACAAAGCAATGATGGAATTGATGTATTCATCAGGGTTAAGGATTAGCGAGTTAGTTGGCGCTAACATACAAGATATAAATACCACTGAAGGTGAAATTTTAGTGCGCGGTAAAGGCAATAAAGAGCGTTTATTGCCTGTAGGTAGTAAAGCATTAAACGCTTTAAAGTCTTGGTTAAAAATTCGTCCACAATTTGCACACCCAGATGAAACGGCTATTTTTTTGAGCAGCCAAAAAAAACGCATTTCAGTTCGTCAAGTTCGCCTCCGTATGCAAGAGTGGGGAATAAAACAAGGGATCAGCTCGCAAGTTCATCCACATAAACTTCGCCACTCATTTGCTTCGCATATTTTAGAATCGTCTGGTGATCTACGTGCCGTTCAGGAACTATTAGGGCACAGCAGTTTATCGGCAACACAAGTGTATACACACCTTGATTTTCAGCATCTAGCCAAAGTTTATGATAACACTCATCCACGCGCTAAAAAGCGCTCAACTCCAGAGTAATACTTAGTAATTATGATCCGTTTTAACCGTGCTTTATCACCTGTTACTGTTTTAAGTTTTGATTTAGATGACACACTTTATAACAACCATCCGATTATAAAATCAGCTTTACAAGCGCAAGCTGATTATTTAGCAAAGCTGCCAGAATGGCCAACCAATGACACGCAGTATTGGCTTTATTGTCGCGACAAAGCCTTAGCGCTAGATCCAAGCCTCATTGACGATGTGACTCGCTGGCGACGTGCGGCACTACTCTATGCCATGCACGATCTGGGGTTTAAAAATGATTTAGCACAACAACATGCTAACAACGCCTATCAAGCATTTGCAGATGCCCGTAGCCAAATTACCGTGTCAAAAGAAGTGTTAGAGCTATTAAAAGCTCTCAGCAAACAATTTCGCTTAATAGCAATAACCAATGGCAATGTCGAAGTCGACAAGTTTAACCTCAAAGGGGTATTCGAACTTGTCTTACAGGCAGGCCCTCATGGTAAAGCAAAGCCCCATCCCGGCTTATTCGACATTGCAGCTGAAACGCTAAATGTAGCTCACAAAGAGATTTTGCATATTGGCGATAGTCTCGACACAGATGTTCAAGGTGCAAATAACGCTGGCTGTCAAAGTGTTTGGTTGAATAATCAGGCAGCAAATTACAAATACAAGGGATTAGCTGACATCGAAATTAACGATATCTTTTTATTGAATCATTTAGTTAAAAAGTAACCAATTTTTGTAATTTGTTTTATGCTTAATAAAGTATGGAAGATACATGGCAGTGTTAAATTTAAATATGCCTACACTTCTCGTATGGAAAATTAATTAGTTAAGTAAGGCGAAGGCACAAGTGAATTATCTACTAAAGTTACTTCTCGTGTGCTCTCTTAGCCTTAATGGCTATTTCCTATGGCAATATGATAATTATAAACGATCAGCTGAGAAGCTAACCGAAAAAAACACTGTTATAAAGCCCAGTAAAGTAACGAGGTTGCCAGAGAAGTTTCAACATGCTGTCGCCTTATTTCGCAATAATCTATTTGATGAAGCAGTTCTTGAGTACACGCAACTTTTAGAAAATAACCCAAGCTTTGCACTGCAATTAAAGCGTGCTTGGCAACAGCAACTTGAGTCTTGGCTATCCCACCATGATGACGAACTTAGCGAGCAATTTTTAACTGCCTTTTTGAATAGTCACCCTTATGATGCATCAATGTTAGAACTCGATGCAAAACGAATGATCAATCAGGGCCATGTTCAACAGGGAATTATTAGTTTAATGGCTTTACATAATCAGCTTGGGAAAAGTAAGCAAGCGCGATTCGCGAAGAGAATTTCGGAGCTAACAAAGTTAAAAGCAGAGTCATTGATTGAAGAACAAAACTGGCAAGAACTTCTCAATCACAGCCAACAATGGCTAGATTATATGCCGCAAAACACCTTTTATTTATTAGTTCAAGCGCAGGCTTATTTTCACCTAGGTGACTTAGTCGCAAGCCAAATTGCGCTTGAGCAACTTCCTGAAAACCATGAGCATAAGCAAGAAGCTGACGAATTATATCGTTTGATACAGCAAGCATTAGCAGGGGTTGAGGTTGTGCCTCTCATCCCACATGGCTCACATTATTTAGTTAATAGCATAATCAATGACGACACCGACGCTAAGCTAATGATAGACACTGGCGCAAGCTTTACGGTATTAACGCAATCACTGCTAGAACAACTAAAAGAACCCGCCCATTATCTTGGTACTATGCAAATAAATACCGCAAATGGACTCGTTGAAGCGCAGCATTATCAAGTACACTCTTTTCAAATCGGTCAACAGCGGCTCTATAACTTCGATGTTCTAGTACTTAAAAGTCATGGCAGTTATGGTTTGCTAGGTATGAACTTCTTAGAGAATTTTAAGTTTAATATCAATCAACAAGTGAATGAGTTAGAGTTGATAAAAGATAACTATTAAGGACAGGTAATGACACTTAACGATTTCTTATCGAAATTAGCTAACACGCCACAGCAGATAGAGTTTAACGATACAATGGCTGTGATAGAGAGTAACTACCATTTCACTCCTAGTGGCTTTAACAATCATGGATTGATCAGTGCAGCAAATGAAAATAATGGCTCATGTAAAATTTTCGCCTTTGCAAAACTTAACCAACTAAGCAAACAAAATACCCTAGATTGTTTTGGCGCGTTTTATCGTGATGATGTGTTGAAGAATCCTGAAGGGCAAGACCACATGAACATTCGCACCTTTATGCTTGCTCCTGAAGCAACTCCTTTTTTAGGAGTTACTTTTACCGAGCAAGAAGTACTGAAAGCTAAGTAAGCAAAGATTTTTCCATAAAATAACGGCAACCATCGAGTGGGTAATTACTCATTTCATATTTAACTTGGTAGCCGTTTTTTTCGTAAAAGGGTTTGGCTTGGAAATCGAGTGTATCGAGTTGTGCAGTGTTTGCGCCAAGCGCTTTAGCTTTGCTCTCTAATTCCGTTAGTAAGCGGGTTGCAAGCCCTTTACCACGCGTTTTATCATCACACCAAAGCCAACTAATTAGCAGCCAGTTACCAAATACTTGGCCATGAATACCCGCCACAACGGTGTTATGCTTATTAACAAACTTAAAACCAACGGGAATACGTTCAGCATTAAAATGTGCCGCATTGTAGGCAACAACATGTTCTCTTAGCTGGTTATTTAAGTCAGCTGAGTCATCACTTTTTAATTGATACATAGCATACCTATAAAATGTTATGACTCAGTATACGCTTATATCGTTAATCAGTATAAGTGGTTCTTACCATAGGGTACTTCGAGCATATTGCTGGCCAACTTTTCTGGCTGACCGCACATTTCGTCATAAGCACTGGTGTGGCGTAAAACCATATCTCCGTAACTTAAATGATCTAGGCGCTTTTGAATATGCAACGGACTGAGATCTCGTATAAATTCACCTTTCTCATCAGTAACATAATACTCAACGTTATTAATTACCACAGACACTTGATACAGCGCCATTTCCAACGAATGAAGGATAACTTTTTGCAGTGGCTGATGATCTGCAAGCTCTGATAACTTGATAGGCATGTGCGTTCCTCTTTGGTGGTGGAACTATTTATACGTGATTTTGGTATACTGTGATCAAATTAATTGTACAAAAAGCATCCATGACTGAAAAAGTGCGACTCGCCAAATTTATTGCCCATGCAGGCGTCTGCTCACGAAAGCAAGCATCGCGCTTGATTGACCAAGGTGAGGTAACAGTAAATGGTCGTGCTGCAAATCATATAGATCATGTTGATGAACAAGATGATGTAATTGTACTTGGCGAAAAAATTTCAACTAAAGCACCACTCACCTACTTTGCGTATCACAAGCCTGTTGGTATAGATTGCAAATTAAATGCTGCAGACCCAGCAAGCCTTATCCATAGCCTGCCTAAAACCACTCGGGTTTATCCAATTGGCCGGCTCGACAAGGACTCTCGTGGGTTGTTAATTTTGACCAATGACGGTGAATTTTGTAATCAACTGATCCACCCTGATTACCATCAACCCAAACGCTATTTAGTCACCGTAGATAAACCTCTCGATAGTGATTTTTGTCAAAAAATGGCAAACGGTGTGCCAGTAGATAAACAAATAACCCTCCCTTGTGAAGTGACCCAAGTCAACGAAACGCAGTTTTGCATCGTATTAAAACAAGGTTTAAACCGGCAAATACGTAAAATGGCACGTTTTTGTGGCTATAAAGTCATCGATCTTTTCCGCACTGATATCGCACAGCTATCACTAACCACGTTAAATTTGCCCGAAGGACAGATAGTCAGTATCAAAAAAAGTGACATTCTCTAACAAAAAAGTTTGCATTAATTGATTACGCGTGTAATCTTTAATTAAAGATTACATCTGTAGGCATAAAAATGATTGAACTTTCTAAAGCTGAATTCGAAGTATTAGATGCGGTATGGCTTGGCTACCCAGCCACGGCTAGTGAAGTAATCGCACGTTTAAGTGACGATAAAGAATGGCACGAAAAAACCATTAAAACGCTACTGAGCCGTTTAGTTAAAAAAGGCGCACTAAGCTTCGAGAAACAAGGTCGCCAATATAACTACACCCCTTGCATTGCCCGTGAAGAATACACATTAAAAGAAAGCCAAAGTTTTATTGAACGCTTTTTTAATGGTCGTATTGCGCCATTGGTGAGCGGTTTTGCTAAATCAGAGCAACTCTCACAACATGATATTGATGAGCTAAAAAAGGTCATTGATGATTGGGAAAAACAGCAAAAGTAAGGCTTTGTTATGTTAGATGCATTTTTTAATTGGCTGTTAGAACAACAGCTTTTGATCTCATCTGCAATTTTGTTTTTATTGCTGCTAGAACGAAAATTATTGAGCCAGTTATCAGCGCGCTTGGTTTATACGCTGTGGGCACTACTACCTATTAGCTTACTGTTAGCGAACCTGCCAAACCACTTAAAGCCGATACAAAACGACTTTATCAGTAAGCTGACCATTACGCCAAACACAGCAATAATGCCGCAATTTACGCTAACGTGGTTCGCTATTTATGGCTTTATTACAGCTACTATGCTGATCACTGCCGTGTACTTTCATTATCGTTTTTTAGCGAAACTGCAACTAGAGCCAATTACGGTTGTTCATCACAACAGCCAAAGTATGCGCTTATACCAAAGCAAACAGGTGAGCTCACCTATGGTTGTAGGCGTTATAAATACCAAGCTAGTGCTGCCTACAAACTACCAAAGCCACTACGATAACCATGCTTTAGCGCTTATTTTAGAGCATGAATCTGTGCACATTAAACGTAAAGATAATCTGATTAATGCCATTGCTTTGAGTGCCACTATTGTGCAGTGGTTTAACCCAATCGCTTGGCTTGGCTATGCAAGCCTGCGCCGTATTCAAGAGCTTTCATGTGATGAGCAGGTACTCAAAAATAAATCGACAGAGCAACGAATTTTATACAGTAAGGCATTAGTGCACTGTGCAAGCTTTAGCAGAACAGGCTTAATGGCTTATTCACAATACGGAGATAAAAACACCATGTTACAACGTCTAAATCAAATAAAGCAGATCGACAACAGCTCATTTATCGCAAAAACAGCATTAGTTATTTTTACAGCGGGCATGCTTAGCAGCTTTGCCATTGCAAAACAGCCAATGTCAGTTGAAAAGACAAAAGACTATCAAGCGGTTATGCGCGTAGAACCGATATACCCAATTCAAGCTGCGGAGCAAGGCATTAGCGGTTCAGTCGTTTTGAAATACGATATTTTACCAAGCGGCGCCACCAGCAATATTAGTGTGGTAAGTGCAGAGCCTGAAGATGTTTTCAATCGAGAAGCGAAAAGAGCATTAAAACAATGGCAATATGCGCCATCTGAATCTGGCTTTAAAAACGCCCTAGTGCAACTCGATTTTGCCTTAGACGAAAACTATCAAGCTAAGGATTTAATTGAGAAAGTTAAAGTCAGTTCTAAATAAGCTGTAGCAACTTAAGACCCTAAAGCAAGCGCCTTATTTAAGCCGCTTGCTTTGTGGTTTTTAACTATTTACCTTATGACTAGAGGCAAAGAGCGATCATCGCAACAGCGCAAACATAACCAATAAACCAGACTAATGAGCGCAATATATCTTGGTTTATGTAGTAGAAAATACAGTACAGAACGCGAGCAATAACATGCACAATCGCAAGGGTTTCAGTCACCTGATAGATATTATTACTACCGATTACCACCGCCAGCGCTACTGCAAAAATAATCAGCGATTCAAAGCTATTTTGATGTGCTGCTAATGCACGAGCACCAAAGCCGGTTAGTTTTGCTTGTTGTTCGCGAGGGTGCTTATTGTCGTAGCCTGCTAGCTTATTTTGTGCAAAAGCCACGGGGGCTTTAGCTAAATAAGGTATGAGTACTGCGATGAGTGCGCAGATAATCAGTGTTGTCATGATATTTCCTTATTTTTAACTGTAATAGCTTACCCTACAGCAAACAAAAAAAAGCCGCTACTTCTAAAAGCAACGGCTAGCAATAGCATCATTGTCACTATAACCTAATGATTACTTAAAAGCCCTGCGACATATTGTCACAGCTGAGTTTTTCTCAAGTTGGTCGATAAGCTAATGCCCTAATACTTTGGTTTTGATACTCTAATTACCTCTCCCCATTAATATATTTTCAATATGACTTGGATTTTCTTAACTATTTTTGCAGCGTTTATGCAGTCGTGGCGCAATGCTCTGCAAAGTAAACTCAGTGCAACAGTGAGTGTTGCAGGGGTGACGCTTGCCCGCTTTATTGTTGCCAGCCCGATTGCTGCCCTCTATTTATTTGCACTTTATCAATACCAAGACGCTGCACTTCCTGACTTTAATCTGGCTTTTATTGGCTACATTGTTGGCGCCAGTATCGTCCAAATCCTTGCCACAGGTTTAATGGTAAAACTATTTAAAATGAATAACTTTGCAGTCGGTGCTGGGCTTGCCAAAAGTGAAGCGCTGATGGCTGCTATTTTAGGTGTAATGTTTTTTGGCTCCGCACTATCATTACTAGGCTGGATTGGGGTATTTATTGGTGCAATTGCGGTATTGCTATTAAGTGGCATCGCGAATGTTAAACACTTTAATTTGGGCACTGCACTTCTTGGGCTTGCTTGCGGTACTTCATTTGCTCTTTCATCGTCGTGGATCCGCGAAGCAAGCTTAAATTCAGGGCTGACTTCCCCACACTCGGCGGCTTGGGTATTGGTACTGATAATCAGCTTACAAACGTTGATGCTGTGCGTTTATATTGCCCTCAAAGAGCGCGATACATTTAACAAAATGTGGCATCACAAAGGCACCACGACCGCTGTTAGTGTGTGTAGCTGTTTAGGTTCCATCGGTTGGTTTAGCGCCATGAGCTTGCAGCATGTTGCTTATGTAAAAACACTGGGGCAAATTGAAGTGTTTTTTACCATTATGGTATCGATTCTTTGGCTAAAACAGCCGTTAAAACGCCAAGACACGGCGGGGCTTGTGTTAATTGCACTGGCAGCCATTCTGGTAATGCTACCCAATTAGGCTTATTCCTAGTCATTAAAAAAGCGGCTATGCCGCTTTTTTAATGACTAATTTTTAGGGTTATTACACCACTAATTATCAAAAGTACTCCGGCAATGCGGCCAAATGTGGCAGCATCCCCATAAAATAAAATACCAACCAAGAAGGTGCCTGCGGCTCCTATGCCTGTCCATACCGCATAGGATGTCCCCATCGGAATATCCTTTTGCGCCAACCACAACATAAACCCACTGGCGACCATAAAGGCGACAGCTATTGCAATACCTAACCAGCGACTATCTGGCTGTTGAGACATTTTAAGGCCGACTGGCCAACCAATCTCTAACAGTCCTGCGACAATTAAATACAGCCACGCCATTATTGCTCTCGCTTTTTCAAGATCACGTCATACAGATCTTCACGGCGGTCCTTTAAGTTTCTTACCGTACCTTCACTGTGAAGGATTTTCAGTTTATCCATATCTAAATCACTGAATAACAACATTTCGGTATTAGGTGTTGCTTCATTCAAGGTCGCATCATGCGGGAATGAGAAATCTGATGGCGTAAGCACTGCCGATTGCGAGTATTGTACGTCTAAACTCTCTACTTCAGGTAAGTTACCAACAGAGCCTGCAATCACAACATAACATTCATTTTCGATTGCGCGTGCTTGGGCACAATGACGAACACGTAAGTAACTGTTTTTGGTATCTGTCCAAAATGGTACAAACAAAATATCCAGCCCTTGTTTAGCGAGAATACGTGACAACTCAGGGAACTCAACATCGTAACAAATTTGAATACCAACACGACCCGCATCCGTTTCAAATACGGCAATTTTGTCACCGCCTTGGATCACCCAGTCATTTTGCTCATGGGGCGTAATATGAATTTTGCGCTGCTCATCAATTTTACCGCTACGGTGGCACAAATAGCTGACATTATAAATCTTGTCGTCTTCAGCAAGCGGCATAGAACCGGTGATAATATTGGCGTTATATTCAACCGCCATACGCGACATAGCATCACGGAATGTTTCTGTGTATTCGGCCAGATAGCGAATTGCTTCGGTTTGATTGCTTTGCTCAGTAAGTCCCATTAACGGGGCATTGAAAAACTCCGGAAACAGAATAAAGTCACTCTTATAATCTGATACCGTATCAACAAAATATTCCACTTGCTTAAGCAGCTCTTCAACAGACTCAACACCGCGCATTTGCCACTGTACAGCACCTACGCGCACAATTGATTTGGTCGACTCAAGTACCGTATCAGTCGGCTCAAACATAATGTTATTCCACTCTAGTAAAGTGGCATAACCAACGGATTCCTGATCTTCAGGAAGATACTTTTTAAGTAGACGTTTTACTTGGAAATCATTAGATAGCTGAAAGCTTAAAATCGGATCGTACAGCTCTTTGTGGTCAACTTTTTCGATGTACTCCATCGGAGTCATCTCTGCACTATGATTGTAATAACGCGGAATTCGCCCACCTGCTAAAATGGCCCGTAAGTTATACTGGCGGCACAACTCTTTTCGCGCATCGTATAAACGACGACCAAGGCGCATACCTCGGTGAGTCGATGAAATGACCACATCTAAACCATATAAGGCATCACCTTCAGGGTCACTAAATACACGGTCGTGACCATCAACAATGTCTTCATAAGTATGTGGGTTAGAAAAGCGTCCGTAATCAACCTGTACGCTAAGCGCAATTCCGACCAAAACACCGTCATCAACAATGCCTATTTGCCCTTCCGGAAACTGGTCTATTAACCTAAAAATAGTGTGACTTGGCCAAGCACCACCGAGCCCCGGATACGCTTGATCCATGAGAGTTTTGATTTGTGGATACTGCTCTTTAGTTAAATTACAGATCGCTAAATGCGTTTTTTCCGCCGGCATACTTACTCCTTTTAGGCACGAGAGGATAATCAATAAAACAAGATATTCTCATGTTTCTAGATTGGTTTTATTTAGAGTGGCATCAATTATGAGCTCTGCCAAGCCTTAAACTTAGCAAACTGCAGGTGAACAAGGCTTTAATTAGCATTATACAAAAATTTTATTGTGCTGTTATTAAAAGCATCTGACAACACTGCCGCATTGTTCAAATAATCATCTATACTTTAATTTCTCCCTGTAAGTGTGTATGAGGTTGGTTTGATAAAACATTTACTAAGACAAACCAAACAGTCTGGATTAGAAGAAATAGAGCATGTAAAGTTTCTTATTATTACTAAAATTGCCTATTTCGCATTAGCTGTACATGCTTTACTAATCCCCGCTTTCGCACACATTGGCGCGAACATGCTCGCTATAGTTAACATTTTAAGTGTATCTGCTTGGGGCAGTGGTATTTTCCTTATAAAGCAAGGCTTAACCTCTCTTGCTTTGAGGGTGTTTTGCCTCGAAGTGCTTATTCATGCAGTTATTGTCTGCGCAACTCTTGGCTTAGGTGCTGGGTTTCAGTTCTATTTATGGACTGTGTCGTGTATTTTGATGATTGATTACCAGCTTACTTTTAAATGGGCTGCAACATACAGCTTGTTAATGATTGCCACCTTTGCTTCGTTGTATTTATTTTTCTCAGACGTAACCTATGGTTTCGCTTATCCTGAACTCCTTCCATATATCAATGTGATAAACGTCATCATTGCCGGATTACCTATGGTGTATGGGATGGGGCTTATTCGTGAAATTACGCTTTCACAACGCGTTGAGCTCACCGAGATGGCCGCTCGAGATCCATTAACAAAATTATACAACCGACGGTTTGCGAAAAAGCTCATCTCAATGGCACATAAAAAGAGTATCGAGCAAGATGCCAATCTATGTATGGTTATGGCTGACATTGACAGGTTCAAAAGTATTAATGATACCTTTGGTCATGATAAAGGTGACACCATCTTAATAAATGTATCAAAACTAATTAGTGACTTTATCAGTGAGGATGACATTGCTGTTCGTTGGGGAGGTGAAGAGTTTTTATTGATACTTACAAATACTAATGAGCAGCAAGCTTTTGCTAAAATAGAAGCGCTTCGTCAACAGATAGCCGAGCTTGATGCCCATCCCGATTTCCCTGATTTAACGATCACTATGAGCTTTGGTTTAATCGAGTGGCAGCCTCTTGCACCGATAGAAAAAATGCTACAACACGCTGATACGGCCTTGTATCAAAGTAAACACTTGGGTCGAAATCAAACCACTGTCGCGAAAGGTTCCAACCCTACTTTCGATGATATTGATGCGGTTAGTTAACCGCATCAATACGAATACTATGAATAATCTCTTGTGGTAATAGAGGAGTTAAACCGTTACTCACATAGTCGTCAAATCCAGCTCGATAAAACTCCGACAACGGATGCCCTGATTGACCACCAGGAATCGCCATAATCGCTTTATCTAAATGGCCTGGTTGTACTATAAAACGCTGTGAAGCGCCAAAGCTACGACCTTGGACTGCTGGCATGAAGGTATCGCCAAAGCCAGGAGCTGTAGGCATATTTAATAAGCTTTTAAGTGCCGGTATTTGCTTGGCAAACGGGTGCTCAATCACTAATTCGTTGACCTTACCCCATTGCCAACTGTGTGGATTATTACCGTACTGCTCTGTAAGTTTAGTAATAACGCGGTCAAAGGCTCCTACCATTTGCTGTTGCCAGTTTGCATAATCAGGGTTTAACCATGTTTGAGGTTGAGCTTCGATAAGTTGCCAAACGGCAGGCTCTAAATCTCGCTTAACTGGCTTTAAACTACTGTCGAGATCTTTTAGCTTATTTTCTAATGGACTAAATAAGCTATTAATCACTTCACTGCGGTAACGTTTTACTAAGGTGTAACCAATTGAGTCACTACAAGCACACGCCTGCCAGTTATTTAGCTCTTTTAAATACAGCGCATATTTATCGCCTGCAGTGCTAAGCTGTTTAACCAGTAATTGATGCCATGGTGCTAAAAAGCGCGCCTCGTTATCATGCTGTAATGAATAAAAATCTTGCTCGGTAAATTGCTGCTTTTCAAATAAACGATCGCGAATTTGTGCTGATCTTGCCCCCATCGCGTATGCACCATTACCAAATCGCTCATCATCTTTAGCCGAAACAACCCGAGAATTACCAGTCCATAAACGACCGCTCTCAGGATTTTTTACAAAGGGACGATCCGTTTCATTCTCATGCCAAGCTGCAGAGTAAGCTTGTTCAGACACAGCCAGTTGATGAGGCACTTTGCGTGCAGGCACTGCTCCCATATTTTTCCATGCAGCATTGCCTTTATAATCGACCACCATTAAGTTTTGCACCGGAATACCAACGTCTGCAGCAATAGCTAGCGCATCATCAACCGATTTTGCACTTTCAAGCTTTAATAAGTCCATATCAACGGCATAATCATGATGAGCAACCCAACTTAAAGCATAGGGTTTGCCATTAATTTCTTTAACGGGACCATACTCACTCATGGTCAAAGCATAATTTTCAACCTTGTCATCATTAAGTAAAATGGGTTCATCTATTTGCCACGTTTTCTCTTTACTCTCAAGTGCTACCCAATCGGCGGTATCTAAATAACCATTGGTAAAACCCCACGCGATTTTATTATTTGTACCAACCACAATTGCCGGTGCCCCCGGCAATGATACACCGGTAATTTGCTGCATCTGACCATCAACAGGATAATTGAGTTGAGCGCGATACCAAATGATTGGCACCGCAAAAGAAAGGTGCATATCATCAGATAACATTGCAGCGCCCGTTTTAGTTAACTGCCCTGTAACGGCCCAATTATTACTCCCTAATTCTTTTCGGTCGAGAATATCGTTGATTACCCATGATGACTTGTTTAAAGCAGGGATCCCTGCACCGTATGCAGGTAACTGACTGTTATCAAGTGCAGCCTGATAAAGGCTTGGCTGGGTAATAAAGTCAACCATGTCTTTACCGTAAAGCTGCTCAATTTCTATCAGCGTTTTATCTCGTTCAAATGTTGCTGTTTGTAAGTCTAAGTACATACTAAAAATAACCAACAAACTGTCTTCGCTTTGCCAAGGTTGAGCACTCGAGCCTGTTAATATGTATTCAAAGCTATCAAAACCCAATTGCGCATAACCTTCGTTCACGCCATTAGCATAGGCTTTAAGTAGCGTCTTATCTGCAGCAGGTAGTTGCTCAACTAAAAACTGGCTACGCTGACGTAATTGATGAAAACGCATTTTTTTATCAAGCTCTAACGCAGCTTTACCAAACAGCTCACTTAATTCACCCGCCGCGTTACGGCGCAATAAATCCATTTGAAAAAATCGGTCTTGGCCATGCGCAAAACCGAGCGCATAAGCAGCATCTAAGCGGTTTTGAGCGCTAATAACAGCTTGCCCCAAAGCATCACGCTCAATCTTCACTGAGTGAGTAATTGCATTACTTTGTCCTCGACCATCAAGTGCTGGCAAACTTAGATTCAACACCCCATAGATGAGGCCTGTTGCCAATAGTGCGATGATGAGTGAAGCGACTAGTAACCATTTGATTATCTTAAACATGCTTGCTTCCCTTAGCTAAAGTAACACTATATTAACCTAAGTTTTGTGAAAAAATAGTGTATTCATACAAAATAATGATCACTAAACTGAGAAAACGACCCACAGACAAATAACTTACATATCAAAGCCCCCATTGTTAATTACAAGGTAAATTGTCTATAGTAATTAAATAGTAAAAAAATCAATGCTTCTAATGCCATTAATGATCGACACTGATAATAAGAAATTACATAAATTAAAGTTAGCTTTTTGGCTATCTCTCGTGCTTGTTATCGTTATAGGTATCGTAATTGATCGGATAAATTATCACCGTGAAAAAGATGCTTTCCGTGCGCAAGAGCTAGCAAAAGTAAGTGCTTATCGGGCTGAATTAGAAGCGATCCTCGTCTCAAATATTCAACTTGTTCGCGGTCTCGCCGTAGCTATAACGGCGGAGCCAAATTTAGATCAAGCTCGTTACAGCCAAATAGCCTCTCCACTATTTGAAACCTCATCTGAACTAAGAAATATTGGTGCGGCTCCCAATATGGTTATTCGAATGACCTACCCCCTTGAAGGTAACGAAAAATCAATTGGGCTTAATTTTTTAGAAAATGCAGCACAACGCGCAGATGCGCTCAGAGCACGAGATGAAAACCAGATTGTTATGGCTGGCCCATTAGAGCTAGTACAAGGTGGACAGGCACTCATCGCACGTATGCCTGTATTTATTCCTCCAGAACAACAGTTTTGGGGATTATTATCTGTGGTACTTGATATCAATAAAATATATGTAAATTCTGGTTTAGTTTCGCTCAGCGAAAATTATGATGTTGCCCTACAAGGGCGAAATGGTCTGGGCTCACAAGGAGATTTCTTTTACGGAAAAAGTGTAATTTTAAAAAATGATCCTCTCGATTTTATAATTCACTTCCCGGGTGGTAAGTGGCAAATGTACGCATCACCCAAAGCGGGTTGGCACCCCCCTGCTTCAGCCATTTGGCCACTACGGTTAGCCATTATTTTATTTTGTGTTTTATTTGCAGGTTGCTCATGGTTTTTTCTGAAAATGCTTGAGCGGCAATATAAGAGTGAGCGAATGTTAGAGACTATGAGTAGTCTTGCCAAAGTAGGGGCATGGTCGTTCAACCTTGAAACAAAATCTGTGTATTGGTCTGATATGACTAAACAAATTTTTAAATTTCCGCTGAGCAAGCAGCCCGAGTGGCCTCAAAATTATAGTTATTTTAAAGCCGGTGAAAGCCGCGATAAAATCCGCCAATTGAATGAGCGCGCTATAAAAAACGGCGAAAGCTTTGAAACTCAGGTACAAGTCGTCACAGCTGATGGGGATGAAATATGGGTGTTAGTTCACGCCGAAACCGAACATCGTAATGGCCGCTGCATAAAAGTATTCGGCTCACTGCAAAATATTGATGCCCGTAAACGAGTTGAAATTGAAAACAGGAAAGTAGCTTTACACAACGAGATTTTAGCGTCGCTCACAGTTAATGATGCTGTACTAACGGGTAATTTAAATTTATCAAAGCATGTCATTGTACAAGCGATTTGTCATGCTTTTGATGTTGACCGTGCCAGCATTTGGTTATTTAGTGACGACAGAGAGTCTCTCGATACCTTTGCTGTTCATGACGAGAATACACCACAAATACGAGAAGCAACCACACTAAAACAAATTGATTACCCTGATTACTTTGACGCCATTAATAACAATGCCGTTGTAAATGCTAGTGATGCCCCACACCATCCGTTTTTAAAAGAATTACGAACAACTTATTTTGAACGATTTAAAATATGCTCAATGCTCACGGTGATCATTCCCACCGGTAGTAAAACCATGGGGGTTGTGTGCGCAGAAAAATGCAAATCTCGCAGGCAATGGAGCAAAAACGAAGAAAGTTTTTTAATTGCCGTTGCAGCGCTAATTGGTAGTTTACACGCCAGCCAACGCCGTATAGAAACCGAGCAGCAACTAGTGCAAGCTAAAGAAGCAGCTGAACAAGCAGTAAAAGCAAAAAGTGAGTTCTTGGCAAGTATGAGCCATGAAATACGCACTCCAATGAATGGGGTGATTGGCATGCTCAATATCATTAAGCAATCTAAACTAGATAGCCAACAGAGTCATCATCTAGAGCTAGCACAATCTTCAGCCGAGTCGCTTTTGCATATCATTAACGACATATTAGATTTCTCAAAAATTGAAGCCGGTAAACTAGATATCGAAAATGTTAGCTTTAATATTTCAAAACTGTTCGGCAACACCATCGAATCATTTGCAATTAAAGCCGAACAAAACAACACCAAACTTATCCTTGATACGACTGATATTTATCACGAATTTATTGTCAGTGATCCAAACAGGATCAGACAAATTATCAACAACCTCGTTAGTAATGCGGTTAAATTCACTAAAAATGGCAAAATAATTATTATTGCTAAGCTTGATAAATTAGATGACGAGCACTTTTTAAACTGTTCCATCATTGATACCGGAGTCGGTATTAAGCCTGAAAAGCAAGCTACATTATTTGACTCATTTACCCAAGCAGATACCTCAACAACTCGCCAATATGGCGGTACAGGGCTTGGCTTAGCGATTGTTAAACAACTATGTAAACTAATGAAGGGCGATGTGAGTGTAGTCAGCTCATATGGAGAAGGCAGTACTTTTAATTTCTCTGTAAAAGTGAAAATAGATCATAAAAAGAAAGCCCTAGAACCCAGCCATATTATTGATAAAAAACATATATTTATTGCAGATAATTGTAAGTTGAGTAGCAATATAGCGAAAAAACAGCTGCAACTATGGGGTGCCAGCGTTGAAGTATTTACCGATATGACACGTTTATTGAGTCGCGCGGCTATGACGGAACATGTCGAATGTGACGCGATTTTCGTTGATTTCTTGTTTTATACCAACGCAACTAAAGAGCAACAACAAGTTTTTGTTAAACACTTTAATGCCGAACAGTGTAAACGTATTTTAATGGCACCAATGAGTTTGACCGAAGTGCAAAGCAAACAGGCCTTAAAAGCTGAGAGTATCATTTTTAAACCTTTGACCCAGTCAGATTTATTTAACTCACTTGCTAACGAAAAATACATTGAGCAACAACAAGTAAACAACGACACACTGATTACAAAAGTTGCCACTCAAGATGAAAATTCTGCTTCACAAGTGCTGCTAGTTGAAGATAATAAGGTTAATCAAATTGTTGCTGGATCGCTTTTAAAGCAGGTAGGTATCAGCTTCGACATAGCTGAAAATGGCCTTGAAGCAATTGCTAAGCTATCTCGTCGCGAGCAAATGCCTTACCAACTCGTGCTTATGGATTGCCAAATGCCAGAAATGGATGGCTACCAAGCAACTCGGGCAATTCGTGCAGGTGAAGCTGGTAAGGCACATCAAGATGTAACTATCATTGCGCTCACCGCTAATGCAATGCAAGGTGACAAAGAACGCTGTTTAAATGCGGGCATGAATGATTATGTTACCAAACCTTTGAAGTTTGATACGCTCAGTAAAAAACTAACCGTGTGGTTAAGCACTGAAGAATAGAGAGTAAAACAATGCAATTATCAATAAATCAACAACGCGTCATTGGCTGTTTGCTCGAAAAACAAAGTACAACACCTGAACATTATCCATTATCTTTAAATTCACTTACCAACGCTTGCAACCAAAAATCTAATCGAGATCCAGTACTGTCGTTATCTGAATCACAAGTACAAGATACCCTTGATGAACTCATTGCGCAGCGATTAGTAACCTTAGATGAAGGCCTTTCTGGGCGGGTTAATAAGTACGCGCACCGCTTTTGCAATACCGAGTTTGGCAGCTTGCAATTTACCGAACAACAGCGTGCTATTATCTGTTTGCTACTATTACGCGGACCACAAACCCCCGGCGAGCTTAGAACCCGAAGTAACCGCCTTGCTGAGTTTAGTAATGTTAATGAAGTGGAAGCAGCTTTAGCTGCATTAATCGAGAAAGAATATGTCACTCGCTTAGCCCGTGAGCCAGGAAAACGAGAAAGTCGTTATATGCACTTATTCGTTGATCCAGATAGTATCGAAGAGATGCTGAGTGAGCCTGAAGCAATTAACAGTAGCGAAGTTCAACAATTAAGAGCTGAAATAGACGAACTTAAGCAACAAATTAACGAAATAAAAGCGCATTTAGGTCTTTAATAATAACCTGACCCGTAACATAATGTAGTTACCCCATTCGTCTTGGGGCTTCCACGCTGACAACCAAAAGTAAAAAAGGAGCTCTACCATGCGTGCCGACATTCTGGCAGAAATGAAAGTCCAACCCACTATTGATGTAAAAGCGGAAATCACTCGTCGCGTCAACTTTCTAAAAAGCCGTCTCATTGCTGCGCACTCACGCTCGCTTGTATTAGGGATCAGTGGCGGTGTTGATTCATCAACCTGTGGTCGTTTATGTCAATTAGCTGTAGATGAATTAAACCAAGAACATAACACCAACGATTATCAGTTCATTGCTGTACGTTTACCTTACGGTGTACAAGCAGATGAAGACGAAGCACAACTTGCGGTTGACTTTATCAAGCCATCAAAGCGCATGACGGTTAATATCAAAGCAGCTGTAGATGGTATGCATGAACAAGCTATGGCCGCGGTAGTCGGTGCAAGTGCTGAGCTTCCTGAACAAGCTAAAATAGATTTCATTAAGGGTAATGTTAAAGCACGCCAGCGCATGGTCGCACAATATGAAATTGCAGGCTTCTGCCAAGGATTAGTTGTTGGCACCGACCATAGCGCTGAAAATATTACCGGCTTTTACACAAAATTTGGTGATGGTGCATGTGATCTTGCTCCTCTATTTGGTTTATCTAAGCGCCAAGTTCGTGCTCTTGCAGAGCATCTAGGCGCACCAGCAGTGCTAGTCCATAAAGCTCCTACCGCTGATTTAGAATGTGACCGCCCAGGCTTAACCGATGAAGAAGCGCTCGGCCTAACTTATGATCAAATTGACGATTTCTTAGAAGGTAAAGAAGTCTCAGCAGAGGTTGAAGAGAAGCTAACTGCGATTTATCTTCGCACTCAACATAAACGTCAAGCTATTCCAACCGTTTACGACGCGCTGTAAGCAACAATATTATTTGCTGCATTATTTTCTAGCTGTAGGCAATTAACACTGTTTAATTGCCTACAGCTAACTCTTCCCTGATACCTAAAACTTCCTTTAGCCCGGCGTTAAAAGCTGCGAGATAATGATTTTTTGGGTTTGCTTAAGACATGCTTTTCTTATCAAAACCAAGCTAACTACAATAACTCCATTACTAAAAATGATCTGGGTTATCTTCATTTGCGTAGAAAGTTTAGCAACATCATTGCAGTAAAGATGAAATAGTTCTGTAATTTGGTTTATAGTTGATAGTGTTAAACACATTACTCATTACATTAAAAATCTAAGGTTTTATATTAGTTTATGTCATCGCCCATATTAATTACTGGCGCAGGCCAACGAATTGGACTCGCTTTGGCCGAGCACTTTTTAGCGCAAGGGCAAGAAATCATTGTTACCTACCGTACGCGTCATCAAGCCATTGATGTACTAGCTGGACAAGGGGCTACATGTATTCATGCTGACTTTAATAGTGATGAAGCGATAGCCAACTTCATAGAACAATTAAAATCGCATACCAATCAACTTCAAGCCATTATTCATAATGCTTCTAGTTGGGACTGCGAAGCAAGTAATCATGATTATGCAGCGCTTTTCGATAATATGATGCGAATTCATGCAAAAGCGCCCTACCTAATAAATTTAGCAGTGAGCGATTTACTGCTACACCATTACGAAAATACAGGACACCCTGCCGATATTATTCATCTCACCGATTATGTCGTTGAAAAGGGTAGTCCAAAACACCTTGCTTATGCTGCAAGCAAAGCTGCACTTGATAACTTAACAAAATCATTCGCGGCTAAGTTTGCCCCTGCAATCAAGGTCAATGCAATTGCGCCGTCATTAATCATTTTCAACGAAGATGATAGCGACGAATACAAAGCAAAAACATTACAAAAATCACTGATGGGCATTGAGCCTGGTTGCGCTGAAATTATTCACAGCGTAGAGCTATTACTACACAGCCATTACATTACCGGGCGTTCGATGCCTGTCGATGGTGGCAGACATTTAAAATAACGAATTACTGAGAATCCTATGCACGATGATTTAAAAAAGAGTTACCACGAAATTATTAGCGCCGTGGGTGAAGATCCACAACGAGAAGGGTTACTCGACACGCCTAAGCGCGCCGCTAAAGCAATGGAGTATCTGACAAAAGGTTATCGCCAAACGTTAGACGAGATCACTAACAATGCGGTATTTACATCAGACGCCGATGACATGGTACTGGTTCAAGATATTGAACTTTACTCTATGTGTGAGCATCATTTGCTGCCATTCGTTGGTCGCTGTCATATTGCCTATATCCCAAATGGCAAAGTTCTTGGTTTATCTAAATTTGCGCGTATTGTTGATATGTACGCACGCCGTTTTCAAATTCAAGAACAATTAACCCATCAAATCGCTAAAGCGGTTGAAGAAGTAACCGGAGCAAAAGGCGTGGGTGTAATTGTTGAAGCAAAACATATGTGTATGATGATGCGCGGCGTTGAAAAGCAAAACTCAAGCATGCGTACATCGGTCATGCTAGGCAACTTCAGAGCAGATCCAAAAACCCGTAACGAGTTCTTACAACTAGTTAGAGGGTAATGATGGCTAACGCAATTATTAATGTCACTAACCTCAGGCTACGAACCTTCATTGGTTTTAACCCTGAGGAACGCGAGAAAAAGCAAGATGTAGTGATTAATTTAGAAATTCACTACCCTGCTGATCAAGCTTGTGAGACTGACGCAGTCGATAAAGCGCTAAACTACAAGACTATTACTAAAGAAGTGATCAGCCTTGTCGAAGAAGGCCACTTTTTACTGTTAGAAAAATTGGTTGCTGAAATTTTAGCGATTTGCCACCAGCATCAAAGTGTTCACTATGCCAAAGTGCGTGTCGATAAACCGCATGCGCTGCGCTTTGCTGATTCAGTGTCACTGACTCTTGATTGGCAAAAAAGTTAAAATAACTTTTCTAGTCCTACCGCAAAGGCAAGCACAGCTAAATAACGTGCGCCTTTGCCTAGGGTCACGAGTAACAAAAAGATTGAAAACTTAACCCTAAAAATTCCGCCAACAACCGTTAAAGGGTCGCCGACAATAGGCAGCCAAGCAAATAGCAAACTGTAAATACCGTATTTATTAAATTGCTGTTCGGCTTTGTCTATCGAGTTTTGTGAAACGGGAAACCATTTACGGTCTTTAAATCGCATGACTTGCGTGCCCAGCCAATAATTCACACAACTCCCAAGCACATTACCCACGGTTGCACTTAGCCATAACAACCAAAGTAGATAATCACCACTGGCAATCATGGCGGTCATAACTAACTCAGAGGAGCTCGGTAATAAGGTTGCGGAAATAAACGCGCTGAGGAATAAGGAGAAATAGGCCATAAATACCACAAAATAAGCTCAGCAAAGGGCTGAGCTCTCATTATATGGCAATCAGTTTATTTTATAAATTCAATCGTCAATGGGTAATTAACTTCTTTTCCATCACTGGCTTTAATTGCCGAGACAATAACCATAATCAAAGAAAACAGTGCAACGATTGGTAATAAAATGACACCAACAACAACAAACACAAGTAAGAAGCTAACAATGTAAGCAATCATCATGGTGAGTTGAAAGTTCAATGACTTGCGGCCATGCTCAGCAACAAGCGGCATTTCTTCCTTTTTCACCAGCCAAACAATAAGCGGACCAATAACCGAGCCAAATGGGAAAAGTAATCCCGCTAATGCACTTAAATGACAAAACATCGCCCAATTACGCTGCTCTTTATCGGCTACAATTATTTCAACTTTTTGATTATCATCCATTTTAAATTCCTTGTTATGGTCTGTTTATGTTTCTACTATAAACCTTTAGGCTACTTTACCATAGATAATTTGCTTAGATTTAAAACAAAAACGTGCACAAAAGACAAACAAAAGGCTTTTGAGAAGATTTTTTTGGCTGTGATAAAAATGTGATAACTTTGTGAAAGTTTTTGGATATTGCTGTTCGATACTGATTCTGAATCATCAAAAACAGGAATCGATCATGAAAGCTTTACCTTTAACTTTGTTTGCTGCATGTGCAGTCACTAGCCTTACAAGCCAAGCTGCTGAGCTTGATATAAAACTAACTAACCTTACGCAAGGCTTACACTTTACTCCTATCTTAATTACTGCTCACACTAACGATAGCCAGATGTTTAACGTAGCTACACCTGCTTCTATGGCTCTTCAAGCGATGGCTGAAGGCGGTAACATAGAACCATTAATGAATGAAGCAGCTGCAGCAAATAACGATATGGTTGCCAACCCAGCCGAAGGCTTATTAGCGCCAACCAGCTCTACAATGGCTTCGCTTACCACCAGTGAAGGTAACAACTACTTGTCGTTAACAGCTATGTTACTGCCTACCAATGATGGCTTTGTTGGTTTAGACAGTTGGATGATCCCATCAGAAGCAGGGACTTACACCCTGTATTTAAACGCTTATGATGCAGGCACCGAAGCAAATGACGAACGAGTTGTCGATGGCTCTGGTGCTATGGGAATGCCTGGTATTCCGGCTGCGCCGGGCGGTAATGCCGGTATGAATGCAAGCGGTGTAACTAGTAGCGAAAGCAATATGATGGTTCATATTCACCCTGGGAACTTAGGTGACGATGATCCTGAAGGTGGAATGAGTGACCTTAATAATACCGTTCACAGATGGCTTAACCCTGTTGCTATGTTAACTATCACAGTGAAATAGGAGGTTATTATGCGCTTTTCAAAAAGCTTACTCATCATTGCACTCGCAGGAAGCCTCACAGCTTGCGGTGGCTCTGATAAAAAGACTGTTGATATGACAGACAGTGTGGATGAGATGACTAACCAAATGGGAGAAATGGCAGAAAGCCATCAATTTACCGTGCAAGTGACTAATCTCACTGCCGCTCAACCCTTCTCTCCTGTTGCCGTGATTGCCCATACCGATGGCATGCTATGGCAAATTGGCGAACCGGCTTCTAGTGCTCTTGAATTAATGGCCGAAGGCGGCGACAACAGCGAGCTTTTAGCCAGTGAATACACTTTGCAATCCGCTTCTGCAGAAAGCCCACTACCACCGGGTCAACAGGTTACTATGGTATTAACAACCGGGGAGCTTGATTCATTAAAAATCAGTGTTGCAACTATGTTAGTGAATACAAATGATGCGTTTACCGGTCTTAATGCTATAGACGTGTCTTCGTTAGCGGTTAATGAGTCACTGTCTCGTACTAGTTTTTCCTATGATGCTGGCACTGAAGCCAACTCTGAAGCTGCTGGCACTATTCCTGGTCCGGCTGATTCAGGTGAAGGTTTTAACGAAATGCGAGACGACATTAATCGTGTAGCAATGCACCCGGGAGTTGTAACTCAAGATGATGGTTTAGCAAGCTCTGTGCTTACAAGCCAATACAAGTTTGATAACCCCGTTGCTCGAATAGTCATAACGCGGACGCAATAACAATCGCACTCCTTACGCTAAGGTCATAAGGATGTGCCTTAGCTACTTGGATTAAACGATGCGCCCTGAAAAATTACTCATAGTTGAAGACGATAAAACCATTCGCCAACTCATCACCACCCAGTTGACTAGCTTAAACCTGCACATTGACGAAACAGCAAGTGCTGAGGCCGCGATAAAAAAGCTGGCTAATCAAAGTTATGGGTTGGTGTTGCTAGATATCAATCTACCGCAAATGGATGGCCTTAGCTTATGTCGAAAAATTAAAGAGCACTATCCGCAAACAGCTGTCATCTTATTGACTGCACTAAGTAGTGACATGGATCGGGTAATTGGTTTAGAGATGGGTGCAGATGATTATATTTGCAAACCTTTCTTTGCGAGAGAGTTACAGGCAAGGATCAAAACACAACTGCGCCATAGAGCACAATTGCTCATCGCACAATCAACTAATGAACAAGCGCATAATGCAGAATCCATTCAACTTGGGGATCTACATATCGAGTTTTCAAGTCATCAGGCTTTTTTAGCTAATCAAGCAATCAATCTTACTGCCACCGAATTTGATTTGCTGGTGTATTTTGCTAAACACCCAAATCATGTATTTAGTCGCCAGCAATTACTTGATCACGTTTGGGGGTATCAACACTGTGGCTATGAACATACAGTCAATTCACATATAAATCGTCTGCGTAGTAAGTTCGAGCAGTATCACGCTAACAACTTTATTGAAACGGTATGGGGGGTTGGCTACAAACTAAACCCATCGCAACTGAGCACACACTAATGAAAACAATGACACTCTATCAAAAGCTCGCATGGTCGCTTGTACTTATTTTTAGCCTACTATGTGCCCTAGTATTTAGTTGGAGCAAGCATCTTGAGCAAACTTCGCAGCACCATGCACAGCAAAACTTACACTTACAGCTGGCTGATCATCTCGTTCATGACAATCCTTTAATAAAACAAGGTGTGTATGATTATGAAGCCTTAGAGAATTTATTTCATACCCTGATGATATTAGGCCCCAACTTTGAATTTTATTTTGTAGACCCACGCGGAGAATTACTTACATACTCTGCAAAACCGGGCCAAGTTATTAAAAAACAGATCAACCTTACTCCCATTAAAAAGCTCATTAACGACCCCACTGCCACACCTATTTATGGTGACGATCCACGTAGCCATGACGCAAAAAAGATTTTCTCTGCCGCCCCGGTGTTTAATCAACAACAACTGCAAGGCTATTTATACGTTATTATTGGTGGTCAAGCATTTGATACAACCTTAAACAATATCAAAGAAAATGATGCACTGTGGCTAGGTGCGGCTTGGTTTATAACAGCTATGCTCGCGCTTTTTATAGCCATGCTAATATTATTTAGGTTCTTCACATTACCGCTAAAACAACTCAACAAAGAAATTTGCCAGATTGAAGCGGCCAATTACAGCCTAACAAAGATGTCGCTCAGACCAAGTTACACGGGTAACAATGAAATTGGTAATTTAAGCAAAGGCGTACATGCAATGTTGTCGCGCATCGATGAGCAATTTCAATCCCTACAGCATGCAGATAAGCAGCGTCGCGAATTACTAACCCACCTCTCTCATGACTTAAGAACACCGCTGTCGTCATTACATGGTTTTATCGAAGTAATTAATAAGCCTAACAGCCATTTAAGTGAGCAAGAGCAGCAACATTATCTAAATTTAGCGATGGATAATTGCCAACAGTTAAAACAACTCATTGAGCAAATATTTGAATTAGCTAACTTAGAGTGCGGGCAAGTAAAAATAAATGCCGAAACATTTAATCTGGGCGAGTTAATTTATGACTGTGTGGCAAAACTGGAATTAACCGCTCGCTCTGCCGGCATTAAACTTAAGGTTATCCCTGAGATATGCGATTTCACAGTAACTGCTGACATTGCCAAGTTAGAACGAGTGCTAACGAACTTAATCGAAAATGCTATTCGCCATACCCCAGATGGCGGAGTGATTTCAGTTAGCGTTTCTGAGCAAGCTAACGAACTATTTGTAGCGGTATCAGACACTGGTGTTGGCATTCATGCCGACGAGCTCACTGCGATTTTTGAACCACATTATCAGGCTCGCAATAGTATAAAACGTGGCTCTACCGGATTAGGGTTAGCTATATGTAAACAACTACTTATGCTAATGAATAGTAAAATCGAAGTACAAAGTACTGTTGGAAAAGGCAGTGAATTTCGCTTTAATTTAACCATGCAGGCATCCGCTTAATCACGGATGCCTGATGGGTGATTATTTTTCTATACCCGCTAAATCTAACATAAAGGCATAATATAACGCGGTGTCTTGCAAGCTTTTAAAGCGCCCAGATGCACCACCATGCCCTGCTTCCATGTCGGTTTTGAACAGTAATAGGTTATCATCAGTTTTATATTCACGTAGCTTAGCCACCCACTTTGCCGGTTCAAAATATTGCACCTGTGAATCATGCAATCCGGTAGTGACTAACATGTTTGGATATGCCTGCTTTTTAACTTGGTCGTATGGTGAGTATGACAACATATAATCGTAATAGACTTTATCGTTCGGATTACCCCACTCGTCATACTCATTCGTTGTTAATGGTAAGCTGGCATCAAGCATGGTCGTCACTACATCGACAAAAGGCACTGCTGCAATAACGCCTTTATAAAGCTCAGGTGCTTGATTGACAACAGCCCCCATTAGCAAGCCACCAGCACTGCCACCCATGGCAAAAATATTATCTTTATCACCATATTTTTGAGCAGCTAAAGACTTAGTCACATCAACAAAGTCATTAAAGGTGTTTTGTTTATGCAGCAACTTACCATCTTCATACCAAGGACGGCCTAACATTTGCGAGCCACGGATATGCGCAATTGCAAATACAAAACCGCGATCAAGAAGGCTTAAACGCGAACTTGAAAAGCTCGGATCCATGGTTGCACCGTACGAGCCATAGCCATATTGCATAAGTGGATTAGAGCCATCTTTTTTGAACTTGTCTTTACGATAAACAAGGCTAACGGGTACATCAACACCATCTCGGGTCGTTACGTAAACACGCTCAGAGGCATAGTTGTCTGGGTTAAAGTCACCTAACACTTTGCGCTGCTTCAGTAGCGTTTTTTCACCATTTTCAAGGTTGATATCGTAGCTGCTACCTGGGGTCGTCATGCTTGAATAGTAAACACGTAAGTTAGGGTTATCTAACTCACTATTACCATAGCTAAAAACCATGTAAGTTGGGTCATTAAAAGCAACAGCTTGCTCTTGTTGGTTACGAAGGTCGCGAATAGTGATACGGGTTTGACCCTTTTCACGCTCTTCGTAAACCAAATGATTATTGAATAACTCAATATCTTCAAGTTTCACATGATCACGACCAGCAATAAGCGTTTGCCAATTTGCTTTATCATGCGCTTTATCGCGGTGAACTTTCATCAGTTGGAAGTTAACTGCATTTAAATTGGTAACAATATAATACCAATCACCCAATTTTTTGATGTCGTATTCAAGCCCTGCTTCGCGTTCAATAAAACGTTTTGGCATTGCTTTTACATCATTGGCATCAATAACCGAGATGCCCGAGGCACTGGTGCTGCCATGACTAATATAGATTTCTTGTTGATCTTTGCTTTTCGAAATACCCGTGTAGTAACTGGTATTTTTTTCTTCATACACTAGCTCATCGTCGGCTTGAGATGTTCCTAGTGTATGGCGATAAACTTGGTAGCCTAACAGTGTCTGTAGGTCTTTTTTAATGTAGTAAAAGGTTTTGTTGTCATTCGCCCAAACAACTTCACCTTCAGTGCCTTCAAGGCTCTCTGACAACATTTTACCTGTGCTTAAATCTTTTACTTTAATTGTGTAAATACGACGACTCACCGTATCTTCACCGTAAGCAAGCAAATTGCCATTTGGGCTCACTGCCAAACCTGTTACAGCAAAATAATCATGATCTTTAGCAAGGTCATTTACATTCAAGATAACCTGCTTATTCTCACCCTGGCTATCTTTGCTGCGCACATAAACCGGGTATTCGTCATCACCGCGCGTTTGTGAAAAATAGTAATAATCACCTTTTTTGGTTGGCACTGTATCGTCATCTTTCTCAATACGTCCTTTAAGCTCTTCGAACAAGGTGTTTTGCAATGGCAGAGTGTGTGCGAGCATACTTTCTACATACTCATTTTCAGCATTTAAGTGGGCAATGACGGCTTCATCTTTACGCTCATCATCTCGCATCCAATAATAGTTATCGATACGAGTATCACCATGGATGGTCATTTCATATGGTATTTTTTTGGCGACGGGAGCAGATATCTGAACTTGCTCTGTAATAATTGCTTGTTCTTTATTATCTGGAACTTTATTACACGCTGATAGAACAGCTAAAGAGAGTGCAGCAAGGCAAAGTGAATGGCCAACTTTCATAGGGATCCTAAATTAATTTTTATTATTAAGTCCCTAATATAAGTAATTAACCGTGAATTTATAAGTAGCCTTTGTGAAGCAATGTAAAAAGGGAGCTGAAGCTCCCTTTATTAGTTACTTATCAAGCAATTACTTTTGCTTACGACGACGCATAAATGCGAACGGCGCAGCAAGTAATGTTAACCATGCTAGTGAACCTGACGATTTTTTCTTCTTAGGTTCTTCAGCAACAACGTCTTCGCTTGGGTCTTGAGTTACTGCAATAGTAATCGTCACCGCTTCAGACATATTGCCTGCAGAGTCAACTGCTGTCACTGATACTTCGATAGAGGTTGTTTGCTCATAATCGATTGCACCCGCAACCATTAACTCACCTGTATCGCTGATGCTGATGCTATCACTGCCTGTCACTTCATAAGTTGCGATAGGAGTCAGATCTGCATCTGGGTCAGTCGCAGTCACAGTGCCAATTACAGTACCTTCTGCTGCGTTTTCTTGAACCGTGAACTCACCAAGATCAGCATCGATCACTGGATTAACTTCTTCTGGCTCGTCAGCAACGTTCATAACTTCAACAGTCACCATCGCAGGTTCAGAGATATTGCCTGCAGAATCTGCAGCAACAACTTCAAGCTCAATAGACGTAAGGCCTGCATCGTAATCTAGCATCTCTGCATTCATTACCACAACTTCTCCAGCCGCGTTCACAGAAACCGCTGTAGAAGAAGAGCTCAGTACGATGTACTCAGAAATTGGATTTGCAAGTTCAGCACCGTAAGTCGCTTCAAGCATACCGATAACAGTACCTTCAGCGCTATTTTCATCAACGCTGAACGAAGCATCGGCAAGCTCAGGCGCTGTATTAGCATCTGCACTCGGTGTTGCTGCATATGCTTTAGAACCAGAATCAGATAGGATCATGAAGTCTGCACCAGCATTCAATAATGTTGCTGAAGCGCCTGGTTCAATTGAACTTACAGCCTCACCAGATTCATCAACAAGCGCTGCATAGACATCATTTGATGCATCAGTGAATGTATATGTGCCCATTGCAACATCGCCTTCGCCTGATGCTATTGGAGTCCAAGTTTCTTCTTCTGTACGGAAACGTACATTTGCAGTTGCTTTACCAATATCATCAGCCGTTAGACCAAATGCACCTAAACAACTTTGCATCGTTAGATGGTTATTACCAATAATTTGGTAAATGTTATTAAGATTACCTGAAGAGCTACCGTAGCCATGAGTGAAGGTAATAGCAGTGCCTGGCTCAACATCGTAGAACCATTCTAACTTGCCATTTTGTACTGTAACGTCGTACGTGCCATCCTGATCAAGATCGAAGTCAGCCATGAAGCCACCCACATAAGAGTGAGTGATACCATCATTTAGTACCATAGTTGTTAATGTTACATAACCGCTATCACAGACCTCTGCTGGTACTGCAAATGTTTCAATCGATGCGCCAACTAAGTCTAATCGTTGATCTTCATCGACTTCATCAGTCGCTACCGTTGGTGCAAACACTGGCTCTAAAGCAACAGCGCCAGTATTTGTCAGTTGG
Source organism: Pseudoalteromonas thalassia (assembly GCF_049257215.1). NCBI lineage: Bacteria > Pseudomonadati > Pseudomonadota > Gammaproteobacteria > Alteromonadales > Pseudoalteromonadaceae > Pseudoalteromonas > Pseudoalteromonas thalassia. The sequence goes on along the minus strand of NZ_JBMMUE010000018.1, from coordinate 28,886 downwards.
TGAGCAACACCATCATCAGTCATGACTGGCATAAAGCTCATTGCTGCATTCGCTTTTGGCAATACGTGGTAAACAAGGTGGAATGCTTTCTCGTCACCATCTGAGAATATTAACGCACCGTCTAACTCAAGGTTCGTTAAATCCGTCGTTGAGTCTTGAGAACCAATGTTGTCATCAGTCAAAGTCCACTCAGGTAATGTTGTCGGGTCGATTGTCGCAGTGACATCAAATGACAGCATTTGACCAGCTGGAACTGTGATTGTTTCTGGGTAATCAAGTGAGAATGAACCACGTTCTATATCGTCTTGATAACGCTGTTCAAGTGAAAGCGTATAAACCTTTGCTTCATTTGAGAAGTTTTTAACGTGAACAGTTTTAGTTAGTTCTACTGTTTCTGATGCATTTACTAAACCAAATGAAAGCGCAGCTTGTTTAGTATCTGCAGCCCACGCAGCAACTGGTAAGTTAGCCGCTTTATTTACGTCAACTAAACCTGCCCCGATATAACTAATTGGCGCAAGCTCAGCATCAGGGTTAATCGCTAATGGCTCCATTGTGACATTGAGGTTAGCAGTGTTCATTAGCGTAGCTTTTAACTCAAGTGCATTACGTTCAGGCAGTGCTTCTTTTAATAAACTCACCGCACCAGCCGTGATTGGACCTGAGAATGAAGTACCTGTTGCGCCAGTAAGACCATCACCTAAACCTGGGTGAGCAGTCATGATGTTTACACCTGGTGCTGTAATTTCAGGTTTTAACAGACCACCCATTGAAGGACCACGCGATGTGAAGTCAGCAATAGCGCCAGAAAGAACTAAACGTTCAACTGTTAGGTTAAATGTACCGCCTGCTTTAAGTGCTGTACCTGCGGCAAATGTTACGCCGACAGAAGGGATAGTTACACTTGGATCAGAACCACCCATAGGAGCTGGCGTACCATCATCGTTATTGTTTGCAATAATAACAAACTCTGCACCTTTAGCTTGTGCTGCTAATACTTTAACTGTAAATGCACATGCACCACGGTCGATGATAACTCCCTTACCAGTAAAATCTACGTCATCAGCAAACGCTTCACATGCTGTTTGGTTCGCATCTGGGTAAACAAGTTCAATATCGTCATTTGAGAAACTAAACGCAGTTTGAGGACCAAAACTTGCTGGCTGCACAATTGCTTCTTCGCCATTAACTGTACCACTACCAATTGACTCAGCACCTGTAGGGTGAGTCATTGCCCCAACAGAAAGAGCATGCTCAGTGGTACTTGGGCCACCAACGATAAATGGATATGCGCCATCATTACCTGCAGAGATAACCACGTTGGTACCTAGTTTAACTGCTTGGTTGATGAATAAGCCTACAGCATCATTTGCAATATCACCGTAATCACCACCTAAAGACATGTTGATTACGTCAACACGGTCACTGATATCACCATTACCATCTGGGTCCATTGCACTTTCAAGCGCTAATAATTGCGCAAGACCAGGACAACCACTATTACATACAGAGTAAACGAATAAATCTACGTTTGGTGCGATACCGTTAACCGAGTGAGAAACGTGTGTACCATGATTTGTATCTACATCAATTGGATCATTATCATTATTGATGTAGTCATAACCGCCTAAAACTTTACCTTGTGGCCAATCAACTGATGCAGGATCAGCAATCGCAGCAGCATATGCTTCATCAGTACCTTCACCACCGAATGCTTTGTGTGTGTAGTCGATACCTGTATCAAGTACCGCAACGCGAACACCTTCACCTGTTGCTAAACCATTCGCGACAAGAGGTGTTGCCTCAATATAATCGGCACTGTCTGCAACATGCAATTCATAATCATAAACAGGGTAGATACCCTCAACTTGCGCGTTAGAGAGAAGCTTTGCAACGTCCTGCTTATTACCATTGACTACGATTGAGCTGACAAGTGTTGATGTTTTCGCAACAACTTGCAGTGGTAAATCCATGCTGCTAATCGCTTGCTCTACACTTACTTGTGCCGCTTGTGCTTGTGACTGAATACTCGCAATATCTGCACCACGTGATGTTGCATTTACTGTTGCTGGTGCATTTAACTTAACTAACCAACTTGTTGCTTCGCTGCGAACTTTTTGCTCTTTTTTAGTAACAGCACTTGATTTAATTAACTTTTTGCCTGCTAGATTGTATTTTGAAAAGTCATTGGCTTGTGCACTAGCGCACATTGCACTTGTTACAGCCAAAGCAACTGCTGTTCTTTTTATTAGATTTTTAGACATGGGTTCCCCTGGGATATGTTATTTTATCGTCCTAAATAGTGATTGAAACAAAGTTTCAACACCAATATAAAGCGTAAACACACTCAAGAACAACATTTCAGTTACATTATAGTTACAGTAAATTTGTTGAATGCGAGAAAAAAACTGGCAAGACTTTGTTTTAAAAGCGTTTAATGGAAAAGCATGGGTTGTAAATATTTGTAAATGAATCAAATGCAAAAAGGTAAACATAATGAACTCAGAGGTCATTAATATTCTTACTATGGCTAAGGTGATTCAAACAGCCGTAGCCCCGGTATTCTTAATTACGGGTATTGCTGCCACATTAGGTGTGTTATCTAACCGTCTAGCCCGCATTACCGACCGTGCAAGGCAGCTTGAGCGTAAGTTAAAGGTCAGTACTGATGAAGACTTTAATAAGTCTCTAACGACTGAATTAAGAGCGTTATTGAAGCGCTCGCGCTGTATCCATATTGCATTTAGTGCAAGTGTGCTTAGTGCTTTATTAGTGTGCGCTGTGGTTATGTGTTTATTTCTATCACATATCCAATCTATTAACCTAAGCGTGACAATTGCCAGTTGCTTTGTGGCCGCTATGGCCCTGTTGATCTGTGGTTTTTTATCTTTACTAGGCGAGGTTTTCTTAGCAACCAGAAGTATGCGCCGCGGGATGATATTCGCCGATATTGATATAAATGATTAATTAAGGTTAACCGCAATACACTTGAATATTATATTGAGCTAAGATACAACTCAGTTAGTTTACTTTTATGACATCTTAAGGGGCAAAAGGAATGAAATTAAAACAATTAGTATTAGGTGCAATGCTATCTACAATGGCACTAGGCGCATCAGCAAATTCTGTATTTGAAGAACCAAGTGATGCAATCGAGTATCGTCAGGCAGCATTTTCAATGATCCGCGTACAAATTGGTGACATGGGCGATATGCTAAAAGGAAAAGTACCTTTTGATGCTGAACGCTTTCAAAAGCGTGCCAACAATGCAGCTGCACTATCAAAAATGCCTTGGGAAGCTTTTGTAGCGGGTTCTGATAAAGGCGATACATCTGCACTTGCTGCTGTATGGAGCGATAACGAAACCTTTATGAAAAAAGCAGTTGCTTTCCAACAATATGCTGATGAACTAGCAGTTGCAGCACAGAGTGGCGATGAAAAAGTAATTGGTAAAGCATTTGGCGCATGGGCTAAAGGCTGTAAAGATTGCCATAAATCTTTCAAAGACTAGTCTAGTAATTATGTAAACTAAAAAGGCGCTGATAAGCGCCTTTTTAGTATCTTGAGAAGTCTACCCAAGCAAATAACTGAGCGGCTCTGCACCCCAAGTTGTAAATAGCACCACTAAGCACACAGCAAAAATAATAAAAGCGAGCATAGGTGATTTAGTGACAGGCTCAGTGACTGAAACCTGGTCGCTACTGCCCGTCAGCATAGGTTTGACTAAATTCTTTCCCTTAATGCGGTAAATCACAATAGCTAATACATGCAACACAATGGCATACAACAAAATATCAAAGTTCAAATGATGCAACCAACCCGCAAATTCTACGGTATCTGATGATACATGTGCGACTAGCGGGCCGTCAGTTAAGATATCGTCGCTGGTCATAAGTCCCGAGGTTAACTGCACAAGTATTAAAACAAAAAATGCAATCACCATATAACTGCCCGCCGCACCATGACCTGCCTTATGCTCATTGCTTGTAAATGACTTAATTGCAGCAACAGGTGAGTGAATAAGTGCAGAGAGCTTTGCTGTTTTGCTACCAATAAGCCCCCAAACAAGACGTGTAATAATCAGCGCCAAGGTGAAGTAGCCTGCTGCAAAATGCAGCTCTAACATACCCTCTTCAGCACTAAAATAGAGTGTTGCGATGGCTGCAACTAACAACCAATGGAAGCTTCTTATAAAGCCATCCCATACTTTAACTTTCGACATTGTAATTTTCCCTTTAAAAGACGCAAATGATGAATTTCAGCAACGGGTTCGGCTATACATTATTACAAACTTCAGTTATTTTGACACACCTCTATTTCAGCTGTTTTGATCTGAGCCACAACAACAAACATGAGCGATAAAATGCATAAATCAACAATAAGAGCATTACTAAAAGGGTTTTTCGATATGCTCCCCTTGTGCCTTGCAGTGTTACCTTGGGGCATTTTATGTGGCTCGTTAGCCGTCCAAAATGGCTTTAGTGCTTTAGAAACACAAGCAATGTCATTGTTGGTATTTGCAGGCTCTGCGCAGCTAGTCGCAATTGAATTAATGGCCGGCAATACCCCTTTGCTTACTATATTGTTTACCACACTCATTATTAGCTCGCGGCACTTTCTATATGGTTTAGCTATTCGCCACAAAGTCATTGATCAACCTTTTCGTTGGCGCCTTCCTGTTAGCTTTGTACTCACAGATGAATTATTTGCGTTTTCGCACCATCGCAAAGCCTACCGAACAAAAGTGCGCCTTATTTACGCGCTCAGTGCAGGATTTAGTTTTTATATTGCGTGGAATATATGGACTTTGCTTGGCATAGTCGCGGGTAGCTTACTGCCTGACTTAACAGACCTTGGGCTTGATTTTGCCATTGCTGCCACATTTATTGCCTTAGTTATTCCAGGTGTAAAGAACCTTGCTACGTTGGCTACTGTGCTCACCGCTGGCGTTGTCGCTACGCTTTTAAAAAGCCAAGGCTTTCAGCTATGGTTAGTGACTGCAGCGCTAATAGCCATGACAGTAGGTTATTTAATTAGTCGCTGGCAAGCAAAAGAGGTGCATACACTATGATGACCACCATTTTATTGATGGCGTGTATTACCTTTTTCACACGTTACTTATTTTTGCACCGCGCATTACCGTTTAAAGTCGGCCCGAAAATGCAACAATTTTTAAGTTTTAGCGCCCCTGCGGTACTTACCGCAATTTGGGTACCCATCGTCTTTATAAATGAGGGAGAGATTAACTTAGATTGGCAAAACCCTTATTTAAGTGCGGCTGTATTAGCCATTATTGTCGCATATAAAACACATAACATTTATTACACCACGCTTGCAGGCATGGGGCTATTTATCATTTTAAGTTAATCTTTTTTGTCGCTAAATTTGTACTTTGGCCTTTCAGAGCAACATACTTTGAGTTTAAAAAACTGACATCAACTCTAACACTGCTCACAGTTGGCTATAAGGTATAAAGTGTGATTAAAATTTATACTTTTATACCTATCTAAAGCGGGTTAGAATTAATTCAACAATAATAATAAGTGATACCTATGAGTGAATTTTATCAACTGAGTGCCACCAGCCTTCAAGGTCAAACTATTGATTTTAATGACTTTGAAAATAAAGTCGTTCTAATTGTAAATACGGCGAGTAAATGTGGCTTTACCCCTCAGTATGAAGGCTTGCAAGCACTCCACGAAAAATACCATGATCAAGGCCTCGTCATTATCGGCTTTCCATGTAATCAGTTTGGTAAGCAAGAACCGGGAGATGCTAAAGAAATAAAAGAGGGCTGCCTAATTAACTATGGCGTTAGCTTTTTGATGATGAGCAAGGTCGATGTAAATGGCGAACATGCCCACCCTGTTTTTAGATACCTAAAATCAGAGTTACCTGGGTTTATTACCCGCAAAATAAAATGGAACTTCACCAAGTTTTTAATTGGTAAAGATGGCAAAGCTATTAAACGATTTGCTCCTTTAACAAAACCAGAGCAGATCGAAGCTGAGATTATTGCCGCAATAAACAAATAAAATCACATGCCAATAAGCAATAAAGAGGCAAAATGCCTCTTTATTTAAATTTATGCTTAGTCGTTCATGTACTCGTCAAAGTCGTCTTCGCCTAAGTTTCTGCGTAAGCGTTTTTGCTCAAGATAATCTTCTAGCTTCTTCTTAACGCGTTGCTTTTTTTTGTCATGTTGATTACGCCCAACCATTTCGTACTCGTCTTCAACAAAATCGTCATCTAGCGCATCATAACTAAATGTCTTACCCACAACCCACTCCATAAAGTGTTTGAGACCAATTTCACAAATTTAAAGTTTGCTCTGTGAATTGGCAAAGTTTAAAAAGCTCAGTGATTAATTAGTATGTAAAAAACCACCAAAATAAAGCCATATCGCCATGCTAAATGGGTGATATGTCAATATTGTGAATAAATAGCGCTAAATTCGGATTCTGAAAAGTGAGAGTTTTTTATCGTTTCGATAAAACCCATTTATGCATGTTTATTTTTTAGTTAATTTGACCAAATTTTAGTTAAAAATTTAATCCTCATAACTTCTAACTACACTTAATAAAATGATAACCCTATGAAATAAAATAAAAATATAAATTTGGCATTAAGTTTGATTATGTCTAAATGTCATTTCAAACAGGAAAGAAAAAAATGAAAAAGTTATTGTTAGTAAGTTCTTTATTTATCGCTACCAGCGCAATGGCTCATAACGATAATGATACAAATATTTCATTCAGCGGTGAGCAATGTGATGTTGAATTTAAAAATGATGTACGCATCACACCAAGCGAGTTAGAAGTATACACAGCCGATAATCGCTCTATGAAAATCATCGATCAGCACACTTTGTATATCGATGGTCAAAGCGTATCGCTTGATGCTTCACAACAGCAAGCAATTGCAGATTACTCAGACAGCTTACGCAGCCAACTTCCTGAAGTCGCAAATATCGCACTTGATGGCGTAAAAATAGCAGGCGTAGCAATTGAAGAAGTGTCAAAAGCCTTCAACATTGACGGCCTAAACGACATTTCAGAATTAATGGACGATATCAGCGTAGAAGTGCAAAACGCCTTCTATCAACAAGGTGCGTTCACAATGGGTCAGCAAAATTTTGAAAAATTTGGTCAAAACTTTGAAGACCAATTCGATGAGCAAATCGAATCAGCAGTTGAATCAGCCATGATGCAATCAATGGGCAGTATTTTGGTCGCGCTAGGCTCTGAACTTTTAGGTTCGGGTGGCGACATGAATGAGTTTGAACAACGTATGGAAAACATGGGCGCACAAATAGAAGCGCGCGTTGAAACACAGGCAGCTCAACTTGAAGAGCGTGCAGATGCATTATGCGGCAGCTTTGCTGATATCGCTCATAAAGAGCAAGAGTTAGTGGCGCTAGTACCAGAACTAAAAGAGTATCAACTTTTTATCTTCAAACAAAACGCAGAGTAATGAATTAACATCCCTGAACCAAAACACTTGGTCCTTTCGCGCAGAGCTTGCTCTGCGCTTTTTTATTTTTTGGCCAGCACAGTAAGTTGCGATAACGTTTTAATCGCCTGCTCTAAATTTTCAGACCAAGGCAAGCCATAACTTAAGCGAAAACAGCTACGGTACTTTTTACCCGCTGAAAATATCAGCCCTGGAGTAATACTGATCCCCGCTTCAAGTGCCAAATGAAATAATTTTACCGCATCATATTGGCTACCAAGATCAACCCAAATAACACAACCCCCTTGCGGGTTACTTATACGTGCACAACTTGGCATGTGCTGCTGCAAACACCAGATCATACGCTCTTTGTTGGTACTTAAGCGCTGTCTTAGTAAACGAATATTACGATCGTACTCGCCAGTGGCTATAAATTCATACAAGGTCCACTGATTAATAAGTGGCGCAGAGCAACTAAGCGCCCTTTTATAGCGCCTTGCTTGTTCAGCAAACTTACCGGCAATGATCCAACCAATACGGTAACTGGGCGCAGCTGTTTTTGAAAATGACGCGCAGGTGATCACTAAACCCTTTTTTGAATAAGCTTGTGCAGGAGTCGCTCGCTTAGCTGTAAAATGTAGGTCGCCATAAACATCATCTTCAATAAGCACGACATCGCGCTGCTCTAAAAGTGCCACCAATTGTTCACGCTTGGCATCAGGCATAAAGCTGCCAACCGGGTTATTTAATGAGGTAGAAAATACACACGCTTTTATATCATGTTCATCGAGTGCTTGAGCCAAGTCATCTAGCCATATTCCTTCATCAGGACACAGCGGTATTTCCAGTGCCTTTAAACCTAAGCTTTCAATTAATTCGATAATGCCAAAATAGCAAGGCGACTCGATAGCAATAACATCTCCGGGTTTAGCGACACACTTAAGGGCTATCGCCAACGCCTCTTGAGCGCCATTGGTGATCACTAATTCATCGCTATCAACCCCAATGCCGAAGTCTAAATAACGATGAATGAGTTGTTTTTTAAGTGGTGCAAAGCCATCCATCGGACCGTAATTAATTGCCGAGGCGCCAGCGAGCGTCATAACCCGACGCATGGTTCTTGCCAATGCTTTATCTGTCGGTGCAGCGGCCACAGGATTGGCAATACCAAATGGCACCACATTAGCTTTGTGGATAGCGCTATATACTTGTTCTATTAAGCCTTGTTTGTTGACTGTGGTAGGTTCTCGACTCAGCTTGACTCGCTTTGGCCGCGACTGATTTAATTGTGAAGACTTTAAAAAGTAACCTGACTTTTCTCTGGCTTCAATGAGCCCCTGTCCTTCAAGTAATTGATACGCTTGTTTTACCGTCGGAATACTAATATTAAGCTTGTCAGCCATTTTTCTGAGTGAAGGTAATTTTTCACCTGGTAATAACGAGCCTTGCAAACAAAGATCTCTAACTAACTGAATAACTTGTTGATATAAGAACTCACTGTTACTACGACTGATTACTTGTGACATAGCCCACCAAACTGTATAGGTTGCATTTCTAGTTTTCTGTATATGTTAAGTATACAGAAGCGATTTAAAATGAACATACTTTCAATTTTTAGGTACTAACTATGAAAAGCGCTGCTCTCTACCTTGCTACAGTACTGATCTGGGGATCGACTTGGCTTGCTATTGAGTTTCAACTGGGTGATGTCGCTGTTGAGGTCTCTTTATTTTATCGCTTTGCCATTGCAGCCATTTTAATGTGGGCCTTTGTACTCGTAAAAAAACTTCCTATGCAATATTCACTGCGTGATCACGGCTTTTTTGCATTATTAGCTTTATTTAACTTTGGTTTAAATTATTTAGTACTGTATTGGGCGCAGAACTACCTTACCTCAGCAATGGCTTCAATTGCCTTTTCGATGTTGTTATTGATGAACATTATTAACACCCGCTTGTTTTTCGCAAAGCCAATTGCGAAACGAATTTACTTTGGTGCTCTGCTCGGCGTAATGGGTATTGCAAGCTTGTTTTGGCCACAAATTCAGCAATTCGACTTGAGTAATGGTGCATTGGTCGGGTTACTACTTGCGCTATCTGGGACCTTTGTGGCTTCATTGGGTAATATGGTCAGTGTTCGAAACTCTCAGCGAAACATTGGCGTACTTCAGGGCAATGCCTGGGGTATGTTATACAGCGCTTTAGGCCTAGCAGCGTATGTTTTAGTAAGCGATGTTGAGCTTACATTGAATGCCCCAACCAGTTATTGGGTATCGCTTTTCTATTTAGCTGTGTTTGGTACCGTAATCGCATTTGCTTGTTACTTCGCACTACTTAAAAATATTGGCCCTGAGCGCGCAAGCTACGTAATCGTATTATTCCCACTGGTTGCAGTGGTATTAAGTACCTTATTTGAAGGATTCGAATGGCAAGCGAATACCTTTATGGGCTTTAGCCTAGTGTTATTCGGTAATGCTATCGTGCTAACTCCAACTCGACAAATTAAAGCATTTTTTGCTGCACGTAACCTACAGCAAAAAAGCTCCGTCCCCAGTTAGATGTGGCAAGGTCACCTCTAACACCAAGCGCTGGCAAAATATGCCGGCGCTTTTTTATGGCACATGAAAACGAAGCGCTTGTTTGTGCACCTTAACTTTGGCTGGTGTAAAACCAACGAGCTCTCCATCAGCCTCAATACTAAGCCCTTTGGTGGTTACTTCCGCAGTTGTTAAACAGGTATATTTCAGCCTTTTTAAACTATGATGTTTCACAAGTAGTAAATATAAAAAGCTAATCAGGTTTTTCAACAAACCATCTGCTGGCATGCAGTAACAATCAAGCTGACCATCATTTAACTTTGCCCGAGGAGCAATCTTTAAGCCACCACCAAAGTAATGATGATTAGCAAAAATCGTCGCTAAATTACTGTAGCTAAGTGGTTTACCATTAAATTCACCCTGAAGTGACCGTGCCTGAAATGAAAATAGCTGCTTGATACCCTGCCAAGTGTAGCCAAACGAGCTAAAACTTCCGGCTTTGTTTAATTGAGTTACCACCTCAGCATCAAAACCTATCCCCGCTACATTGATAAAATAACGCTGATTTATTTGCCCAATATCAATGAGCTCAGTACGGCTATTGAAAACAGCGTCATGCCAAGCTTGCTGCTTGCGCGCAAAGCCGCGAGCAAAATCATTACCAGTACCTGCAGGAATTAAGGCGATAGAACAATCGCTCGTCATTAATGCATTAACAGCTAAATGTAGCGTCCCATCACCACCAATTACCACAACTTGTGTCTGGCTTTTAGCTAAAAGGGCAATATTCGCGCAATCTTGAAGAAAATTGCCTATGGTTAAATATAACTCAGGCTCAATCTGTCTTTTTTTACATTCTTTTAGTAGCCAATCAACACTATTTTTATGATTTTTTTTGTCACTTGGCTTTATTATTATCAACATTAATGGCACTTCTTTTCTTGCATGGTAAAAACACCACACTCGTTCAAATTATATTAATCTGAATAATTAGTCACTTTCTTACTCTAAAAACGCATAAATCAAAGTAACGACAATTAAAAACCTTTTATTTACTGATACTTCAACACAAAAACAACTGCATAAGCATGCAAAGCTCTGCAGATATAAAAACTTAACCCTATGTTAATGAAAGACTTTCGGATTAGAAAAAGTTATCCGGCAGACTCAATTTTTATCGTTTTATTTTTGTTCAGTTTGGTTGCAAAATACTCACGTTTTCAACCAAACACAACCCGGAGCAAAGTAATGAACCCAATTAATACATTAAACCAAAACGCAGCAGCTCATGTTGCCGTAAAACCAACAAACCGCAAAGCAAAAATGTTGGCAAAGCTTAATCGCTACGGCAAAAAGTTAGCACTTGGCGGCGCAGTACAACACAAGTAACCCCCAACCATGGTTACTTTATCGGTGCAGTAAACAACCAACCACTAACGAAGATCCTTCTTTAGCTCCTCCGTTTACTGCCCCAACCCTCTTCTTTTAAGTCAAAAACAGCAAAAAATTAAACCTTTTTACAAAAAACGTCCTTATTACGCTCAAAAAACAAGCAAACAAACTTTTTCCTATTTACACAGCCGATTCAGCTAAGTATTATTCTCGCATCACGACGTGGAGAGATGGCAGAGTGGTCGAATGCACCGGTCTTGAAAACCGGCAGGGGTTTGTAGCCCCTCTAGGGTTCAAATCCCTATCTCTCCACCACTTATTTTTATTTGTTGATTAATTTCAGCAAGTTACAATCAGAATTATGCGTTGGAGAGGTGGCCGAGTGGCCGAAGGCGCTCCCCTGCTAAGGGAGTATAGGGTTTGTAGCTCTATCGAGGGTTCGAATCCCTCCTTCTCCACCATTTTATTATTTAAAACCGCTTTTTAGCGGTTTTTTTATGCCTAAAAAACTTGCACACTTCAGCCAATTTCATGCATGCTAAATGTATATATTAGTCAAAGTGATTAGTGCTATGCTCCGTTTTGCCTCTTTCGCTGCAGCCTTGTTGCTCAGCTTTTACAGCCAAGCCACGATCTATAAATGCATGATCGATAATGTTGCCACGTTTTCGCAGCAACCATGTGGTAAAGATGCCGAAATAGTTAATATCACTCCACCACCCAAAACCAAGCTACCACCAGAAAAAACGCAAGAGACAAATGAGCTAAGTGTTGAAAACTTTCTCAAAATCAAAGAAGCTGATCGCGAAATTGAGCGCTTAAAACTAGAAAGTAAAGAATTACAAAAAAAGCAAAACGAGCGTATAAAAAAAGTGTACGAAATGACCCAAGATGCTGCAAATAGACTAGGTGCAGCATCGATCGATGATGCCATTAAAAAACAAAGTGAGCGCATCAATGCCTACTATAACAGCCAGTTAAGTATCATAAATAAGCAGATTGAAAAACTAGAAGAGAGTAAAAGGCTACTTACAGAGAAGCAAGACTTCTAACTTACCTAAACTGGTCAGACATGCTATAACAGGGTTTATTAAATTATTAAGGCCTTATGTAGCAATGCACATTCATACTTTAGAAGGTTATATTCAAAACATCTATTTGGTTGAATATCCAGACAAACTAATGCTGCTTGATGGCTGTTGCCGTGCCGATGTTGATACCGTGTTTGATTATATCACCGAGCAACTAAAGCGCCCTGTTACCGACCTAAAACTAATTGTAGTTACCCACATGCACCCAGATCATGCCGGTGGTGCGCATGCATTAAGAAAGTTAAGCGGTGGCAAAATAGCCACGTCGAATGCCCCTGGCCAATGGTATAGAGGTATTGATGGCTTTTTAATGCATTTAACCGATATCGCTTTGGCTTGGTGGGTTGCGGGGAGGTTAAATAAAAAACGCCACAACCTTTGGTACAGCCGCCACCTCGATGCCGACTATTATCTTGCTACCGATGCAATTTTACCCGGCTTTGATGACTGGCAAGCACTTCACACCCCCGGTCATACCGACCGAGATATCAGCTTATACCATATTCCCAGCAAACGAATTTACATTGCTGATTTACTGGTAAAAGTAAAAGGGCAGCTCGTGCCACCCTTTCCTGTTTTTTACCCAAAGCTGTATTTAAACTCTTTACTGATGTTAAAAGCCTTACAACCAAAACGGATTATGTTTGCCCACAGTAACGAAGTCGGTATTGATGACATCGACTTTGAGCAAATTTTAGCGCTGGTCCCCGAAAAACCAATGACGCACTGGCGTTCAGTCAAAGCAAAAGCCCGACAAGCACTTAATCTAATACCAACTCGCAATAACACTTAATTAAGCGTTTTGTTATAAAGCGCTTTTCACAGTCTTGATAAATGTATCAATATCCTGCTGATCATTATAAATATGAGCAGAGACTCTTAAACCTAAGTGACGCTCATCAACAGCGATATTCGCAGCTTCAAGCGCAGCTTTAACAACCGCTTGTTGCTCGCCAAAATGCATAATGGCCGTTCCAGAGCATTTGTCAGCCTGTATTGGTGAGCGCATATAATCAGCTAATTGGTCATGAAACTGAGCGAGCATAGCTAAGTTATGAGCGCGTACTTTCTCAATCCCAAGCTCTGCAAAGTAATTAATACTATGGGATGCCAAAATATAAGGTGCAACTGAAGGGGTACCGCCCCAAAAGCGTAGCGCGGTTTGATGATAAGCAAAGTGCTTAATATCAAATTCAAACGGGTTTTGATGTGAAAACCAACCAACATCTTTTGGCTGACAAAGGGATAGCTGCTTGCTGTTAACCCATAAATAAGCAGCACCAGACCCACCGCATAGCCATTTTACACTCGAGCCCAGCATAAAATCAGCATCAAGCTTAGTTAAGTCGACCTCTAAAATACCCGCAGACTGCGCAACATCAAGTAAGCTCAATGTGTTGTGTTGTTTCGCGATATTTATAATTTCGTGAATAGGCGCTTGTTGACCCGTGTTTGAGTAAACATGGCTAATAAAGACTAAATCAATATCATTATTCGCTAAATATGACTGCCAAACCTGCGCACTGGTTAAATCTTCATGCTTATCAATAAACACGATTTCAGTACTTTCCGGTAAGGCTTTTTGCATTGCAAAACCCATACTTGGAAAGTCACTTTCGGCCATCAACACTTTACAATTTTCTTGTTGAAGTCGCGGGTGCGACATCAAAAGCTTTGTTAAACCACTCGATAAGTTAACTTGTGGACAAAACAACTCACTGTGCGAGTTAAATAATTTAGCGAGACTACTCGTAAACGCCTCTACACCTTGCAACCACTGTTGCCATGGCTCTTTATTTTCATTTTGCCAAGCGGCAAAAAACTGCTGATGGAAATGCTGCTCAGCAGATTTTAATGGTCGCCCAACAGAGTGGTTAAGTAAATAGCTGCCTTGTGGAATTACAAAATCGTCTTTATTCATTACTTAATCCACTGTTTTAACTTAGTTAAATCATCGAAACGGGTGCGAATATCATCCCGTTTTGCTGCCGCACGGCGATCACGTAACTGCTCTAATGAGTTAAGTAATACATGTAAAGGCGGCCCACTGGCAGTAACTTTATCCATATGTTGTTGCTGCATTTGCTGTGAAGGTTGCGCAATGTATTTACTAACCAATTGATTATGGTGACCAATCGCAGTATCACCATGCAGTTTACACACCTGAATAAACAGCTTTAAGTTAGTTTGTAGCCACTCGCTATCGCGCTCAGCTTCTGCTGCTAAAAAGTCATCCATAATACTTGTCATACGCATACTTTCACGCAGAATCTGCTGATCTTCAGGCATCATATACAAGAATTTATCCACCAGCATTTGCGAGTAGCTAGGTTCATTGGCAAAACAAAGACCAAGCAATAAATCGATGACATTAATGCCCGCAAAATCACCGGCATTCGCACCACGATACACCTCTTTACCTACTCGATAAGGCTTGTAATACGGGCGTACACAATAGAAAAAGCGGTCTGTATCAAGCTTGTTGTATAACGTATTGTTCGACTCAATTACATCAAGCAGTGCTTGCTTTGCCACGGCAAGTAAATCTGCCGTTATAGGGTGCGATATTCCTAACGGCTGAATTTTTAATAAAGCATCCGCTGCACGCTTATACGCTAAAATGCCCTTGGTATTATAATCAACAAAGATTTTCTCATCTTCAAGGTCCGTAAAGCGCTTATACAAACCATCAACCGCTTTGTTGTGGGTGGTTAAATGCGCCGTTGCAAAACGCGGGGTAACACCAATAGATGCACCGATGTGCATTGCCAATGCAGAGGCTTCAACAAGGGGTGAGCTTGTTTCACGAGAAGGCTCAGTAATCTCATGACGGCGGCATGCCGCCATATACAAGCCAACATTACCTAATAAGTCGAAGGCGTTATCAAACCCTTCATCGGTATTACCCTCTGCAAGTAAAGCACGAATATGCTCATTACCTTCTTGCTCTAATTGACGTTTAAGGTGCTCACCGACACCCTCTACATTCGCTTTATCGTCTTGTTGCCAATATAGTTTTTCTAGTTCGCTATTGATCTCAACAAAACGAGTGCGAAGCCAGCTATCAAATGCCTTGGTGTTCTCAGTCACAGGCTCACTCCAAAATAATTATATTGCGATAATGTTAACAGAGTTCAATGAGTGCTAATCGCCAAAATATAGACTAGAATCCACCTAGATTAGTGAAAATCACTCAAATTAAAATGAAATTAGATAAAAAAGACCAACAATTACTTAATGCTCTACAAGACAATGCAAGAACTTCTGTCTCAGATCTGGCACAGTCTGTTAGCCTGTCAGATACCCCTTGTCTGCGCCGCATTAAAAAGCTCGAATCAGCGAATGTGATCAGTGGTTACCATGCTGCAATTAATCCTAAAGCGGTTAATTTAAACGTGTCTGTGTATGCCTTTGTACGCTTAAACCAAAACTCAGTTGCCGCTGCTGAGCAATTTGAACAACAAGTAGCAAAACTTGAACATGTGCTTGAGTGCTCAGTTATTTCAGGTAGTTATGATTATCTACTCAAGATTGTTGCTACAGATTTAGAAAGCTATGAAAGCTTTGTGAAACATAAATTAGGTAGTATTGATTGTATTGCTAACATCGAGTCGACGGTGGTCTTAAAACAAGCATTCACTAAGCGCCATTTACCGCTAGCTTGACGCAGCTTGCTTGCAAATAAAACATAACTCGATAAGCTAAAAACAGGCTTTAAAAGGACGCTTAAAATATGAAATTCATAAACTTAGTTGCTATCTCTTTGGCCATCAGTGGACTATTTAGCAGCCCATTAATGGCACAGCAGCAAACCTGCCTTTCTCAGCTTGAAGACCAAGCTTTGATGATGAAAAGTAAGCGCGAAGGACTGTTTAGAGAGCCATTACCACGCAGCCATAGCACCTTTAGCTATAATATCGAGCAAGCATTTAGTGACTATTTAACCGCTGCTTACCTTGAAATTAGCAGTGAAAATCCGCGAGCGAACTTACCATGCCCAGTTTATACCGATACCTATCAGCAACTTGTTGCACAAGGTTCTCGACCTGCTAACGCAACAATTGCCGATTTAATTAGCCCATTCGAACTTAAACAGGCCGATAGCCGCAAAGCTGTACTTTTAATCCATGGTTTAACCGACTCTCCATTCACCTACCATGACCTTGCACAGGTGTATTATCAACAAGGTTATACAGTTCGCACAATTTTACTGCCGGGGCATGGTACTGCCGCAGCAGCTTTACAAGAGGTTGATGCTGATGATTGGCGAAAAGCCAGTGTGTATGCCATTGAGCGCACATTAAAAGACTTTGATCAGGTAATATTAGGGGGCTACTCAACGGGTGCAGCACTGGTTGTTGATTACTTAACTCAAGCTCCTGTTGATAATAAAATTACTGCTGCGATGTTGTTTTCACCAGCAAGTGAGCCACACAATAAAAACGGTTGGTTGGCCAAATGGGTCGATGCAATTCCATTTGTTAATTGGATTGATAAAGACGCGGATCTGGATTTTGCTAAGTATGAGTCGTTTCCATTTAGTGCAGCTTCAGCTAGCCACGAAGCAATGAGCCGTATTAGCCTTGATGAGCTTCGTTATCGTCAACTGCCGAATGTCGCAATATTTAGCACCTTTAGTGATGTTGACACCACAATAGATAATCAAGCGACCTTTAAATTACTAGCTAAACTGCACGACCCAAAAGCGCGTAAAAATAACCAGCTTGATCGGCTAGTTTACTACGGTGACGACGATAATATTCCAGCCAACTTTCCTGCTGATTACCACATAATCCGTGATGACTGCGATACCGATGACTGTAAAAAGATCAAAGGGATGTCACACATTGGTATCGTTAATAAACCCAGTAACCCTTACTATGGCCGTAAAGCTTCGTATCGCAATTGCGGCAGCTACTTAGATGACGATAAGCTTTATACAGCCTGCAAATACCAAAAAGACATCGTGATGGGTGAGCGCACAGCCGAAAATTTACAAGCACACAAACCCTTTGCACGACTCACGTTTAACCCTTATTTCGATAAGCTAGCTATGCATATCAACAACTTCATCAAAGATATAGAATCGGCTGCACAATGAGTGAGTTTAGTCACCGCTGGTTTAATCAAATAAGCGAGATTGATGCCGCACTTTGGCAGTCATTTTTTGATGATACACCCTTTACTGATCACGCTTTTTTAGCGGCTCTAGAACAAAGTGGCTGTGTGAGTGAAGAGTCGGGCTGGCAACCCATGCACTTAGCAATTTACCAGCAAGAACAGGTCATAGCCTTACTACCGGGGTATCTAAAACATCATTCTTATGGTGAATATGTATTTGACTGGGCTTGGGCTGAAGCTTATCAACAGCATGGCTTAGAATATTACCCTAAATGGCTGTGTGGCGTACCATTCACGCCTATTGCAGGGCAAAGAGTTAGTATTAACTATGTAGCCCCCGCTGAAGTCTTTGCTTACATTCAGCACATACTCACAGCAACAGCAGCGCAGTTAGGCTGGTCAGGTTGGCATATAAATTTTTGCCACCAGCAACAAGCGACTGCATTAACTAGCGACACCGTAATGCAACGTCATGGCGTGCAGTTTCAGTGGTTTAATGAAGACTATAAATGCTTTGATGATTTTTTAGCTTCACTCACCGCAAGAAAGCGTAAATCGCTCAAAAAAGAACGCGCTAAAATAACTGAACAACAGATAGTCATAGAATGGCTCGAAGGTACTGACATCAGCAAGCAGCACATGCAGCAATTTAGTCATTTTTACCGCCAAACCTATTTAAAACGCTCAGGCCACAATGGATATTTGAATACCGCCTTTTTCGAGTTATTGCAGCAAAGCATGGCCGACAAACTGGTGCTAATGTTCGCTAAATATCAAGGAGAGGTGATTGCCGCCACTCTCAGTTTTAAAGATCAGAACTGTTTGTATGGTCGTTATTGGGGAGCGAACTATGAGCTCGATAGTTTGCACTTTGAGCTTTGCTATTACCAAGGCATTGAATACTGCATTGCCAACAAACTTAAACAGTTCCATTCTGGCGCACAAGGTGAGCATAAAATAAGTCGCGGTTTTAAGCCCGTAAATACCTATTCATTGCATCATATTCAGCACACTGAGTTTGCAGCTGCCATTAGCGATTTTATTAGTAGAGAACGCCAACATATGGCGCTCTATAAAGCCCAATGCGAAAGCTTACTGCCTTTTAAACAGCAATAATTGGTTATTCGCTGGCATTTGCACATCTTCAACCAAGGTTAAGCCAGCTTGCTCTGCAAGTTGGCAAATCGCTTCAAAATCACGGATTGCACTATGTGCATCTTGCTGTTTTAAAAACGCATCGAATTCAGCATTACTGGTACTGGTAAACTTACCTTGATATTTAAATGGTCCATAAATACACAGTTTACCTTTTGGCGCTAAATGCTTTGCTACACCTTGGAAAAAGCGCTCCACCAGTGGCCAGCTAATAATGTGCATTGTGTTCGCGGTGAAAATGGCATTCACAGTTTCAACCGGCCAAGGATCATTAAGGTCGAGTGTCAGTGGCGCATGCAAGTTAGTTAATGCAGCTTCTTGATGCCATTGTAAAATCCCTGGGTGATTAACCTCGCGATCACTGCAATGCCACTGCAAATGTGCTAAATGCGTTGCAAAATGCACACTATGTTGCCCAGTACCTGAGCCGACTTCTAATACATCCGTCACATCAGAAAAGAACGCTTCTAATACGTTTAAAATAGGTGACTTATTGTTTTCACAGGCTTGAGAGAAGGGTTTATCCATACAAATTAGTGCACCATGTTTGGTAATTAGTGCACAACAGTAAAGCAAAAATAAATAATAAAGTCGCGGTGAATTTATTAGTTAAAAATATAAAACCATTATTTTCAACAAGTTAAATTTATTGATCAATATTGGTACAGCTTATGCTATTTCCTAAGTGAGTTAACCAATAGGAGCAATATTATGTATATCTCACCCTACACTGCTGTAGATGCAGCACTTGCAGCCAGCGAACGTGCTGAAAGCGAAAAAGCCGCCTTAACAAGTTGTGACGACAGAGCAACCGTGATCGATCTTCTTTCTCAATGTAACAAAGAAAATGTACAGGCGCCGAAAAAACATGAAACAGACCAGATTTTTATTCTCGGCTACAATTAATCACACACAGTTAATCCATTCAGTCTTAGCTACACTAGATAAGACTTGCACTAAAACCGATTAGCTGTAATGATAACTATTATCATTACAGCTAATCGGTTTTTCTATGCACTCTCACAATGCTATGCTCCAGTATCAGCGGCAAATGAAATGTGTTTGCCAAAGACCAGGGCTACATGCCCCTGCACTTGTTGCTAACTATGTTGAAGCGGGTTTGAACATTGCACGCTATTACGAAAAACATCACAACTTTATTTTGCAAGAGCTGTATCTAAGACGCACCTTTCATGAACTACTTGATAAGATGTGTGATTCATTAGTGCATAATGCAATTCGTAAACAATGTTTGGCCCAGCTTTATAAACCGCAACTTGCGCTAAAGCGTTACTACAAAACTCATAACTGTATTGAAAAGTATTTCAGTTTGGAGCGAGAAGCGTGCCTTCTCAGCCAAGAATTTAACCCGATTTAGGAGTGTTTATGAGCCAATTTAGAACCGAATCAGATAGCATGGGTGAACTACAAGTCCCTGCCAATGCTTTGTATCAAGCTCAAACGCAACGTGCTATCAATAATTTTAAAATTAGTGGCTTAGCCATGCCTAAGCAATTTATCACCGCCCTTGCCTACATTAAACAAGCTGCCGCGCAAAGCAATGCAGCTTTAGGCCATTTGAGCCAAGGTAAAGCAAAAGCAATTGAGCAAGCATGCCAAGAGATCATCGACGGTAAACATTTTTCAGAGTTTCCTGTTGATGTATTTCAGACCGGCTCAGGTACTAGCTCAAACATGAATGCCAATGAAGTTATTGCAACACTAGCGAGTAAATTTGCAGGCGAAACCATTCACCCCAACGATGATGTGAACATGGGACAAAGCTCAAATGATGTGATCCCTACTGCGATTGCAGTAAGTAGCGCCATTAACATCATTTATGAATTGTTTCCTAAACTTGATAAGCTCAGTCAAAGCCTACAAAACAAACAAGCCGAAGTGGGTCATATTGTGAAAACTGGCCGCACTCATTTAATGGATGCTATGCCTGTGAGTTTTGCACAAACACTGGCGGCATGGCAGTTACAAGTGGATCATGCAATGGCTGGGATTCGCCAAGCACTTGAGCGAGTTTGTGAACTTGCGCAAGGTGGCACAGCCGTAGGTACCGGTATTAATGCCGACCCTGCGTTTGCCGGTGAGTTTTGCCAGCACTTGAGTGAGAATGTCGGTATTCGCTTTAGCCCAAGCAAAAACTTCTTTTACAACATAGGATCACAAGACGCCATTGTTGCGCTGTCAGGTCAGCTAAAGGTACTTGCCGTAGCACAAATGAAAATAGCCAATGACTTACGCTGGATGAACTCAGGCCCTCTTGCTGGCCTTGGTGAAATTGAGCTTGAAGCCTTACAACCGGGCTCATCAATTATGCCGGGTAAAGTAAACCCAGTGATCCCTGAAGCTGCCGCTATGGTCAGCGCACAAGTCATTGGTAATGACGCCACCATTACAGTGGCTGGTCAAGCAGGTAATTTTGAGCTCAATGTGATGCTACCTGTGATTGCCCTAAACATTTTGCAAAGTATTGAACTGCTGGCAAATAGCAGTGAAGCACTGGCAGATAAAGCGATTGCCAGCTTCAAAGTAAACCAAAGCAATGTTGATAAAGCGCTCGCTAAAAACCCAATTCTGGTTACTGCACTTAATCCGGTGATCGGCTATAGCAAAGCGGCAAAAATTGCCAAATTAGCTTACCAAGAAGGTCGCCCTATTATTGATGTTGCTGCAGAGCATACTGATATTTCGCGCGAAGAATTGAGTGAATTACTTGACCCTGCCAAACTAACCCAAGGTGGTTTATAGAACTTTTATCCTACTGTAGCTCTGTGAATACAGAGCTACTTACTGAAAGCAAACGTTTTTATTGCTCCACTTTGAGCAATGTGTATGATAGTGAGTACTTATTCAACGATTTTTAGGTATGTTATGCGCTATCCTCTATTGGCAATTTTATTTCCTGTGTTATTAACTGCGTGTTCGGACAATAATGAGCAAGCCGAATCAACGGCAACCAGCAATAAACTTGTCGAGGCGCCAAAAGCCGTTGAAATAAAAAACGCTGAAGAAGTGAGCAAAGCAGCCCCAGATAAAGCCACTATTAACTCTGCCCACGAACAACTTAAACAGCTAATCGATGATCCAAGCTGTGATAACAGCAGCCAATGTAAAGTATTACCTGTTGGTAGTCGCGCCTGTGGTGGGCCAAGTAGCTTCATTGTTTATTCAAGCAAAACAGCTAACACTGCTGAGGTTGAAAAACTTGCAAAAGACATCACCGCCCTTGAAAAGCAATTTAACGCAGCAAACGACATGATGAGTATTTGTCAGCATCTAACCGCACCGGGTGCGCAGTGTTCTGAGAATACTTGTGTTAGAATCGAAGGCTCAGCGGCAAGTGTATACTAAGGAATAAGCAATAATGGTTCGTTCATCGACTTTTAAGAAACTTTTCATCACCACAACTGTGTTAGCAAGTATTGCTTTAACTGGTTGTGAAACAACAACGTCAGGTAGTTCTGCACGCGTTGATTTAGGTGATTTAAATGATCAGCTGAACGATATCGTTAGTAATAATAGCTGTAATGCAAGCTTTCAATGTAAGGTGTTAGAAGTCGGTGAACGAGCATGTGGTGGCCCAAGTCGCTATGTGGTCTATTCAACGTTAAACACCGCACAAGAACAAGCGGAGCAACTTGCAGAGCGAATTACAGCAGCTGAGAAGTCATCTGAGCAAGCATTAACCGTTAACGATTGCTCGCCAGTCCTGCCGGTACAATCGCTGTGTATTTCGCAGCAGTGCCAAGCAATCGAGATTAAGTAAACAATGCAATAAGGCCGGATACTATCACCACGCTGATGATACAAATCCCGGCCTTATAAATGTACTTTACCTGCATTGTATTATGCACCCAGTAAGCGTAAATGTAGCGAACAAAGTAACTTGCTGCAGTGCCAAATAATGCAAAAATAACTAAATACGCAAGTAAAATAATATCCAAAGTCATGTCACTTCTTTAAAACATCTCGTCTCAGTGTAAGGGCTTAAAGAAGTAAAGGCAAAACCTTAGCTTTTTTTACTGTGCGCAATGAGTAGTTCTGCCACACGCTGTTTCACAGCTCGCTTATCATCAGCAGCAACACCAAACCGCTCAGCCAATAAGGCAATTTCTTCATCATTTAAGTTAAACGATAAACGCTGTCTAGTTTTTTTCGACTTAACGTCGAGCTCCAAAATCTTACGGATCATATCTGATGGCGTAAGCTCTTGGTCAATGGCTTGCTTTTTAATTGATTTTTGCACTTCAGAGCTTAAATCAAACGCCATTTGTGTGGCTCTAACTGCTTGTTCCTGACGCTGCCACTTAGCTTTTGCATCACTCACTTGGCATCCCCAGGAAATAAGTCAACAATATCGCTAATTGGTCTGGTTAACGTCAGTGATACCTCTGTTTCACCGCCTTCCCAAATTTCAATATTTAAACTATGCGATTCATCATCAGAGCTTAAACAGATCATTTCACACGGCTCACCGCCCTCGTCTTCATAGCGAGGTAAAGGCTTATTACGGTAGTCCTTATTATGGAAATAACACACATAAGGTGCTTCTGTTTGTTTGTAGCTCGATGCCAAAAAGTGACTAAAACGTTCTGGGCTATTTTGTACATTAATTGCCGTTAATTCGTCTTCATCAAAAATACGAGCGAACTCATCAAGAGTAAAAATTTCATCAACATCATCGCGTTGAATTTTGATCGCAAAGTGTGCCCACTGTTCACCGTCATCTGACTCGATTTGCAAAAACACCACTTGGCCCGATTCGCTTTCGAGTACCAACTCATACTCTGCACTACGTTGATACTGATACGTTTGCACATCAGTAACTCGCAAAGTCTGTCCTTTTAACCAGCTTGGGTAAGCAAACGAATCAATCACAGTTAACATATCACCAACGAGTAATTGGCTTGGATCAGTAAGCTGACGCTCTGGAGCTTTTTTAGATTTAAAAAAGTTAAACATTGGCTGACTCCTTGTTGAAGTAAAAAAGGTAACCCAGTGCGTGGGTTACCTTTTGTCTTTCCGTTAACTGATTAGCTATTTTGTTTTGCTTTAATACGCGCCAAAATATCCGCGCTTTTCGGGCTCGTATCACCAATACCCGCTTCAGCCATTTTCGCTTTTAAATCATCGCCGTTAGTGTCAGCTTCTAATTGCTTAGCCGCACCTAACTGGTCTTGGCGGTCTTGCTGGCGTTGTTTAATACGCTCTAGAGACTCACGTGCTGATGTCATTGATGAGCTATTCGTATTTAGCGTGCTGTTTACAGCCATTGTTGCTTGCTGCACACTTTCTGTCGTTTTAACCATCGTTAATTGGCGTTGGTTTTCTTTAATCGACTTTTCAGCTTCTTTAACTTGCTGCTTTAGTTGCACAATGTGGTTACTAAAACCAGCTAACACTTCTTCGTGCTCTGCTTTCTCAGCTTCAAAATCACCGATTTTTTCAGCAATTTCTAATGCAAGAGCTTCGTTGCCTTTTTCAAGCGCTTGGCCTGCATACGCTTCATGTTCAGCAATTGATGCATCTAGTGCGCTAATTTTACGTTTCGTTTGCATCTCTTTTGCCATTACTTCAGTCAGGCTTTTCTTAGCGCGTTGTAAGGCATTTTGTGCATCAGCAATTTCTTGTTCAAAGATACGGATACCGTTTGCATCAACAATTGCTTGTCCTGCTTCACGAGCGCCACCACGTACAGCTGTAAATAGTTTCTTTAAAATACTCATAATCTTAACTCCAGAAATTGCTAATTAATCGTTTAAATAAATGGTCACGGCTTCAAGCGCATCAATCGCATTGTCTGCCAGTGTTACCAACTCATGGGTAATATCATCAAACGATGAATTAACCGATAAGGCGCCAAAAATAGCGTACTTATCATCAATTTTTGCAAATGCACTTAATGGAATTGGTACATTTAAACGTAGTAACGTTTCGTTTAACTCATTACGCATATCTGCTTGTACTTCGTCTTCAGCAAACAGGTAGCTAATACACAGTAATTGCTCTTCTGTTTGAGTAACAAAGATAGGTAACTCATCATTCCCATCGACGATAACTTGTAACACATCTTGCTCACCTTCGTTGGCAATCAAGAAAGACTCAAAGCTCACACCTTCTGTTTCAAAAGAAGCCAGTTTGATTGATAGTTCATTTAATTCCATGTCTCACCTTTTTACGTTTTGACATATTATGTCTGAGTTAAGATTTGCATAGCCGACATATTATGTCAACTATAAAATATCAATTTTTGTACAATTCGGTTTCAACTTGCCACGCTTGACGGTAATAATCATATAAGGTTCCAGAACCTAATCTATTGACTTCAATCGTGTTTACTTGTTCAAAAAAATGATTCGGAAATACAAAAGAAGCCAATAAATATTCTTTACTTACCCAACGAGATGGCACGGGTAATTCGTTAATTTCACGAATTCGCTGACTTGCTGATTTGCCAGCAGTGGTCGCGATTGTCCAACCCCATTGACCAAACGAAGGAATATTTTGCTGGTATTGCTCAACATAACCAAAACCAGCTGCTTTCATTGTTTTAGCAATACTCAAAAATGCTTTCTTCGCATGATAAGGCGATGTTGATTGCACAGCCACAGCCCCGTCAGGCGCCAATAGCTGACGCACATGATTATAAAAATAATCACTGTACATCTTATTGAGATCAGGGTGATTAGGGTCTGGTAGGTCAATCAAAATAGTATCAAAACGCTCACCTTTTGCCAGCATTGCTTCGACTTCTAAAAATGCATCTGCAATACGAATATCAGCGCGAGGATCGCTCATAGAGTGATTATTAAGGCTTGTTAAACGTGTTCTGATCTCTTCTGGCGCATCATAGTCACCTACATCATTGCCAAATAAGTTTAACAGTTGACCATCTAAATCAACCAAGGTGACATGCTTTACAGGCCACTTCAAAACATCACGAAGTGCCAGCCCGTCACCACCGCCGATGATCAGTACACGGTCGTGGCGATTTGAAGCCAACATGGCAGGATAGACAAGCATTGAATGATAAATTTGCTCATCCACACTTGAGAACTGTAAACGGCCATTTAGATAAAGATCAGTAATTGTATTCGGCTGATTGCGACTCAAACGCTCAGTTAACACCAAGTGCTGATACTTAGTTGCTTGCGAGTAGATGACTTTATCTTTGTATAAAACATTACTTAGGTTTTTCATCCAGCTAGTGCCAAGCACAAGCACAAACGCAAAAAACACCAACAACAGTCCATGACAAATTAACAGTAGCTTAGCGAAGCGAACATGTTGATGATAGCGCCATAAGAACACGAGACCGGCAATAATATTAAATAATGCCGTCCAAGCTGCTGCTTGCATAATTGGCATCGCGAGCATAATACTCACCCAAATAGCAGCACCGACACCGGCACCAATATAATCTGCCCCGTAAATGGTACCCGCATTGTTTTCTAAAAAGCGCCCGTAGACTTGCTGACGAATACGCGCAATTAGCGGGATCTCCATACCGATTAATAGCCCAAGCAATAGACCAAACACATAGGGCAAGAAACGCGACCACTCTTGCAGCTTTTCAAACACGTAGCCGTTAAGTACGGTATCTGGAGGCAGGTTAAAAATTTCAGAGAAGATATGTGGTAATGAATAACTGACAGCGATAACACTTGCAATCGCTAAAATACAGCCCATGCCGACCAAAGCAATAATGCTCTCAAGCCAAGCAAAAGCTGTAAATGCATCTTTAAACCAACGCGCTAAAAATGCACCGATACCCATTGCTACAATCATGGTGCCAATCATGGCATATATGGCACTCTCGACCGAGCCTAATACACGACCTGCATAATGAGATAGAAGGTATTCATAAATAAGGCCGCACCCAGCGAGTACGGCCATAACAGATATTAATAGGAAATCATGCCCAAGTAGATTGGCTCTACTTGGGGTGCTTGTTGTAGTAGACACTAATTAGGCACCTAACAAGGTTGCCATAGTCGAACCAATCGCAAATGAAACCGCTGCTGAAATAGCGGCTACACCTACGTTCTTCTGACGGTTCACTTCGTCTGAAATATCACAACCAGATAGGATGATTTTGATAGTCACTAAGTGTAGTAAAATGAAGGCAACTAAACTTACCGCTGCACTTAATGCCCAGTAACCTAAACTAGCTACAATATTGTCAGCCGCATAAGGAGCAATACCTGATGCAGCAGTTAATGCCAATGCACTACCCACTAAAAAGCCAGCGTAACGAATACCTACCGCTAAGTTGCCGTCAATAACCGCCTGTTGTAAGCAGTCACCACTGCGATTAGTGCGCTTAAATAACTGCACTCGATATTGGCTGATCAGTAGCATCGCAATGCTGCCAATTGCAAAGGCCGCGATCACGATTGGAATACCATGCCAGCCTTCGGTTGCCACCCAAAATAAAGCTGAGCGAATCACAATAGCGACACTCACTACATGACCAAAATCAATCAGTGCAGCAGTTGCGTTACCTTTTACGATTTCGTCATGCAGGCTCACTTTACGAAGCGCTACCTTGTCTTGGAAGAAATGACCAAGCTTAATAAGCACAATTGCCATCACACCATAACCTAGCATTTGTAATGCTTCTTGTTGCAAGGTTGGTGCAAATGAGCCGCTGCTTACACCACTAAGAACAATTGCCAGTGCCACAAGCCCCGCAGCAAAACTAATACCAAAAGCAAAATTGTCACGCTCAGTTATTTCATCATTAGCGTGTAAGTTAGACACCCAGCCTTTGATAAATTTTAGGCTGACAAATAAAGCGATAATGATTGCAAAGTCGATTGCTAAAGCTTGCAACGACCAAGTTGTTATTCCATTAAATTCATACATATGTTGTAACTCCGGTGGTTATTCTTTTCACTACTTACCGCGGCTAATGCCACGTGATGTTCTGCTCGAGCTGTTGCGTAATGACCCAGAGCTTTTACTGTAACTACTGCTAGAAGCATAGCTACTACGTGTGCGTGGCGGCGTATAGCTGCTACGGCTTAATCCAGATGCACCACTGCGCTTAGTGGCATACGGACTAGTGAATTGTTTACCTTGGCGTTGATAAGACTGACGAGTTCGCGTCTCTACAGTCTGTTGTGCTTTAATCTGTTTTGGACTCGAATAACGGTAACGGCCATAGTCATTGTAATAACTGTACTTTCTATGACGGCTCCAGCGACCATATTCAACTCGGTCAAATACATCACCCAACATGCGATACATTCCATACCAAACCCAAAAGCTGGTACCGCTGCTATTTGTTTGCCACTGCCCATAGTTAGGGTTGCCAACTAATTGGTTACCAACGCTTTCACCTTCAGCTGCTTCACTAATTGCACCAACCCGCGCTAGTGAGCCCTGCGACATATCGGCAAGCATATTAATAGGATCAGTCAGCGCATCCTGAAATAAAGATGGCTTGGCAGCATCACGAATAAGATCAAGTTGATGAAGGGTATCTTCATAAGGGGGTATCAGATAAGTAGACTTAACATCTGCTAAACGTTGTTTAAGACCTGTATAGATAGCCCCTTCACGAGTGGCATCAAGACTAATTACTCGCGCGATCTCAGAAAGTTGCGGCTGCTGCTCAGCAAGCACCTGTCCGTATTGTTTAAGTATCGTCGCATTACGCAAAGAGCCATTATCAAGCGCTGTACCAAGCTGATTTAATTCAACCTCAGCTTTTTCTATGGATTGTTGTATTGTTTGTTTAAGCTGCTCTTCTTTCGACTCACAGCCCATAAGCAAGCTTACCAAACAAAACAGGCTAATAAGTTTCCAAGCTTTTATTTGAGACATTCATGTCACCTGATTGTGGTTTAAAAACGCAAATAGTTTTACATAGCTCAGGTACTAAACCAAGATTAAAATTGCAACAAAGGGTAAATTGGATTGGTAGGTTGAACAGAGCACATTGTGTAAATAGCTTAAACGCAAAAAAGCCCGACTCTTTCGAATCGGGCTTTCTCTAATTTGGAGCCTGGCGATGTCCTACTTTCACATGGCAAATGCCACACTATCATCGGCGCTGTTTCGTTTCACTACTGAGTTCGGCATGGGGTCAGGTGGGTCCAAAACGCTATTGTCACCAA